>NZ_CP150172.1:0-97500 GCF_037963925.1 Aeribacillus sp. FSL K6-8210
TTGCTGAATCCAAAATATACTTTTGATACGTTTGTTATCGGCTCAGGAAATCGATTTGCCCATGCTGCATCCCTGGCTGTTGCGGAAGCGCCGGCAAAAGCATACAACCCGCTGTTTATTTATGGTGGCGTCGGTCTCGGAAAAACTCATTTAATGCATGCAATCGGCCATTATGTATTAGAACATAATCCTTCCGCAAGAGTCGTCTATTTGTCATCAGAAAAATTTACGAATGAATTTATTAACTCAATCCGTGACAATAAAGCCGATGAATTTCGCAATAAATACCGGAATGTTGATGTTCTGCTAATAGATGATATTCAATTTCTTGCTGGAAAAGAACAAACGCAAGAGGAATTTTTCCATACGTTCAACACACTACATGAGGAAAGTAAGCAAATAGTCATTTCGAGCGATAGGCCGCCAAAAGAGATTCCTACTCTTGAAGACCGACTGAGATCACGTTTTGAATGGGGGCTTATAACAGATATTACTCCTCCTGACCTCGAAACAAGAATTGCCATTTTAAGAAAAAAGGCGAAAGCTGACGGATTAGATATTCCAAACGAAGTCATGCTTTATATTGCCAATCAAATTGATACAAATATTCGTGAGCTAGAAGGTGCCCTTATACGCGTAGTAGCTTATTCTTCTCTCATCAATAAAGATATTAACGCGGATCTTGCGGCAGAAGCATTAAAAGACATTATACCGAGCTCCAAGCCAAAAATTATTACCATTCAAGAAATTCAACGTGTAGTTGGACAGCATTTTAATGTTAAATTGGAAGATTTCAAAGCAAAAAAGAGGACAAAATCTGTTGCATTTCCAAGACAGATTGCCATGTACTTATCAAGAGAATTAACCGACTCTTCCTTGCCGAAAATTGGAGAAGAATTTGGAGGAAGAGACCATACAACAGTCATTCATGCTCATGAAAAAATTTCAAAGTTATTAGAAGAAGACCCACAGCTGCAAAATCAAATAAATGAAATAAAAGAACAGTTAAAGCATTCCATTCATTATCATTAGTTGAGGACATTGTGAATAATTTTGACGTTGGTACGCACAGTTTATCCACATGTGGATAGACTGTGCTTCCTTTCATTAACATTGTTATCAACATATCCACAAGCCCTATTACTACTTATACTATATTTTTTAATTAAAAAATAATAATAATATAAAATGTATTTGTTTGATAGATGGCAGTGCAGCCTTAGAAGGAGGATTTACATGCAAGTTATTGTCCAAAAAAATAAGCTTGTTGAAAGCGTCCAAGATGTCATGAAGGCCGTCTCCTCTAGAACAACCATACCTATATTGACCGGAATAAAAATTGTCGCAACAGAAGAGGGCATTTCATTAACAGGCAGTGATTCAGACATTTCGATTGAGTCCTTTATACCTGCAGAAGAAAATGGAACGATTCAAGCGGAAATTATCGAGCCCGGAAGCATTGTTTTGCAAGCTCGTTTTTTTAGTGATATTGTGAGGAAGCTTCCGCAGGATAAAGTGGAAATGAAAGTGGAAAACCACTTTCTAACTATTATTCGATCAGGAAGTGCGGAATTTAATCTGCATGGTTTGGATGCAGAAGAATATCCAAGATTGCCGGAAATTGAGGAGCAAAACGTTTTTAAAATTCCATCAGATCTATTAAAAACCTTAATTCGACAAACAGTTTTTGCTGTTTCGGTTTCAGAAACAAGACCAATTTTAACCGGTGTAAACTGGCGTTTAGAAAATGGCGAATTAACATGTATTGCAACGGACAGCCATCGATTAGCTTTACGGAAAGCAAAAGTGGAAACCAATATTTCTGAAGCGCATAATGTCGTTATTCCGGGAAAAAGCTTAAATGAGCTGAATAAAATTCTTGATGAAAACGATGATCTTGTCGAAATTGTCATTACAGAAAATCAAGTTTTGTTTAAGACGAAAAACATATTATTCTTTTCACGTCTCTTAGACGGAAATTACCCTGATACGAGCAGACTTATTCCAATGGAAAGTAAAACGGATATTGTTCTTGACGCAAAAGATTTTTTACAAGCTATAGACCGCGCATCTCTTCTTGCAAGAGAAGGACGCAATAACGTCGTCAAGTTGACAACATTTCCTAACGGGAAGGTTGAAATCTTGTCAAATTCACCGGAAATTGGGAAGGTTGTCGAAGAAATTCATGCCAAAAATGTACAGGGAGAAGATTTAAAAATTTCCTTTAGTGCAAAATATATGATAGATGCATTAAAAGCAGTGGAAGGATCAGAAATTCACATCAGCTTTACAGGGGCGATGAGGCCGTTTTTAATTCGTGTTCCCGAAGATGAAACAGTTTTGCAGCTGATTCTTCCTGTTCGAACATATTAAACAGCTGTCGTCTTAAACAGCTGTCGTCGGATTCTTCACGATAAATTCCACTATTTTATAGTGCTGGAAATAAAAAGAAAGCTACTAGTAATCAAAAAAGCTAGTAGCTTTCTTTTCGAATTGGGAAATATTTAGTAAAATAAAAAGTTAGAGACTATTTTGAGAAAGCGGATGAAAATCAGATGAAGCGTATTGTTCAAATTAAAGGTGAATATATTACACTCGGACAATTTTTAAAATTGGCGGATGTCATCCAAACTGGCGGAATGGCAAAATGGTTTCTCCAGGAGCATGAAGTGCTCGTAAATTCTGAGAGGGAACAGCGCCGGGGGAGAAAACTGAGAGACGGAGACATAGTAGAAGTAAAAGAGACTGGAACCTTTATTGTAAAAAACTGAAGTTGGTGACCTTCATTGTATTTAAAAGAATTCAGTTTAAAGAACTACCGTAATTATGAGTCCCTTCATATACAATTTGAAAACAAAGTCAATGTGATAATTGGAGAAAATGCCCAAGGGAAAACAAATATGATGGAGGGCATCTATGTTTTGGCGATGGCGAAATCCCATCGAACCAGCAATGATAAAGAGCTCATTCAATGGGAGAAGGAATATGCTAAAATAGAAGGGAGAATAGAAAAACAAAATCGTTTTTCTACGGTTGAATTAATTATTTCCAACAAAGGGAAAAAAGCTAAATTAAATTATTTAGAACAAAAAAAATTAAGCGAGTATGTCGGTCACGTCAATGTGATTATGTTTGCTCCGGAAGATTTGAATTTAGTAAAAGGAAGTCCGCAAATTCGCAGGCGTTTTATCAATATGGAAATTGGACAAGTTTCTCCCGTTTATTTGCACCAACTGAACAAATATCAAAAAATCATTCAGCAGAGAAATCATTATTTAAAGCTCCTCCAGACGAGAAAGCAAACGGATGAAAAAATGTTGGATGTGCTTACACTTCAGCTGTGTGAAACAGCAAGCAGCATCATTAAAAAAAGATATTTGTTTGTTAAGCAGCTTGAAAAATGGGCACAACCGATTCATTCCAGCATTTCTAGGGGAATGGAGGAATTAAGAATTCAGTATAAGCCTTCTGTTGATGTATCAGAAGAAGCAGACTTGTCGAAAATAGTAGAAGTATACTATGACAGGTTTGCTAAAATAAGAGAAAAGGAAATAGAACGTGGAACGACGTTAGCCGGTCCCCACAGAGATGACCTTATTTTTTATGTGAACGGCCGGGATGTTCAAACATTTGGATCGCAAGGCCAGCAGCGCACAACAGCTCTTTCGCTGAAATTGGCTGAAATCGATTTGATCCATGAAGAAATTGGCGATTATCCCGTATTATTGTTGGACGACGTTTTATCAGAATTAGATGATTTTAGGCAATCTCATTTATTAAATGCTATTCAAGGAAAAGTGCAAACCTTTGTGACAACAACAAGCGTCGATGGAATTGATCACAAAACCTTGAAGGAAGCGGCTATCTATCGTGTATCTTCCGGACAATTAATATAAATTATTTTTTTTTGAAACAGATCATGATGCTATTAAGAATTTTAACATCTGCAGCTTGTTTTTTACTCATGCATAGATCGTGTCATTACTTTGAAAAAAGCGGATCAATCTATTTAGATTTTTTTGTGGAAAAAAGATTTTTTATCTATTCAATCGATTTTATGTTTATAAAAGTGTAGGTGATCATTGTGGCGATGGAACAAAATCATGAGGAACAAACAACATATGATGAAAACCAGATTCAAGTGCTGGAAGGGTTGGAAGCTGTTCGAAAAAGACCTGGAATGTATATTGGATCTACCAGTTCCAAAGGTCTTCATCATCTCGTTTGGGAAATTGTCGATAATAGTATAGATGAGGCTTTAGCGGGTTTTTGTACAGAAATTAATGTGACGATCGAACAAGACAATAGTATAACAGTAAAAGATAACGGGCGAGGAATACCCGTCGGAATACATGAGAAAATGGGAAGACCAGCCGTTGAAGTCATCATGACTGTCCTTCATGCAGGAGGAAAATTCGGAGGCGGAGGCTATAAAGTTTCCGGTGGACTCCACGGTGTAGGAGCTTCAGTTGTGAATGCACTGTCAACTGAACTGGAGGTTTTTGTTCATCGCGATGGAAATATTTACTACCAGAAATATCGCCGAGGTGTGCCTTGTGAAGATTTGAAAATTGTTGGAAAAACTGAAACGACGGGAACCATTGTGCATTTCAAGCCTGATCCTGAAATTTTTAAAGAAACAACCGAATATGATTATGATACGTTGGCGTCGCGGTTGCGAGAACTTGCTTTTTTAAACCGTGGAATCAAGATTACATTAGAAGATAAGCGGGACGAAAAAGGACGGCAAAATTCATATTACTATGAGGGCGGTATCATCTCCTATGTAAAGCATCTCAACCGTACAAAAGAGGTTCTTCATGAAGAACCGATTTATATTGAAGGAGATAAAGATGGAATAAAAATAGAAATCGCTCTTCAATACAATGATGGATATACAAGTAATATTTACTCTTTTGCTAATAATATTCACACATATGAGGGTGGCACTCACGAATCCGGCTTTAAAACTGCCTTAACTCGAGTTATTAATGATTACGCTAGAAAAACAGGAGCTATTAAAGAAAACGATCAAAATTTATCAGGAGAAGATGTTCGTGAGGGGTTAACCGCGATCATTTCTGTCAAACATCCTAATCCCCAATTTGAGGGACAAACGAAAACAAAGCTTGGAAATTCCGAAGTAAGAACAATTACGGATTCCATTTTCTCGGAAATGTTTGAAACGTTTCTTTTCGAACATCCGCAAACAGCCAAAAAAATTGTGGAAAAAGGTTTGATGGCGGCAAGAGCCCGTTTAGCTGCCAAAAAAGCAAGGGAATTAACGAGAAGAAAAAGCGCATTAGATGTTTCGAATTTGCCTGGAAAATTAGCAGATTGTTCGTCAAAAGATCCATCCATCTCAGAATTGTTTGTTGTTGAGGGTGATTCTGCCGGTGGTTCTGCTAAGCAGGGCCGGGACAGACATTTCCAAGCTATTTTGCCGTTGAGAGGAAAAATTTTAAATGTTGAGAAAGCACGTCTTGACAAAATATTATCCAACAATGAAGTGCGTGCCATAATCACAGCCATTGGAACAGGGATTGGCGAAGATTTCGATGTTTCGAAAGCGAGATACCATAAAGTTGTGATTATGACGGATGCCGATGTGGACGGAGCGCATATTCGTACACTGCTGCTTACCTTTTTCTATCGGTACATGAGAGGAATTATCGAAAAAGGATATGTTTATATTGCGCAGCCTCCTTTATATAGAATTCAACAAGGGAAAAGGGTTGAATATGCGTACAATGATCGGCAGCTCGATAAAATTTTGTCCAATCTTCCAAGCCAACCGAAGCCAAGCATTCAACGCTACAAAGGACTTGGAGAAATGAATGCTGAGCAGCTTTGGGAAACAACAATGAATCCATCAACTAGAACGCTGCTTCAAGTAACATTGCAGGATGCGATTGATGCGGATGAAACGTTTGAAATTTTAATGGGAGACAAAGTGGAGCCTCGCCGCCAGTTTATTGAAGAAAACGCCCGTTATGTAAAAAATTTGGATATTTAATCGATTTGTTCACCCCATTCTCATTTTGTTTTTCTCCATAAAGTGAGGTTTGGGAATTGATTTTTACGGAGGTAATAAAAAATGGCTGAAAACAAAGAATCGCAAATACAGGAAGTCAATATAAGCCAAGAAATGCGTTCATCCTTCCTTGATTATGCGATGAGCGTCATCGTGTCGCGCGCCTTGCCTGATGTCCGTGACGGACTTAAGCCTGTTCACCGGAGAATTCTTTATGCCATGCATGACCTTGGCATGACTCCGGATAAACCGCATAAAAAATCTGCAAGGATTGTAGGAGATGTGATCGGTAAGTACCATCCACACGGAGATTCAGCTGTTTACGAGACGATGGTGAGAATGGCCCAAGATTTTAACTATCGCTATATGCTGGTGGATGGTCACGGAAACTTTGGATCCGTTGATGGAGACGCCGCAGCTGCGATGCGTTATACAGAGGCGAGAATGTCAAAAATTTCAATGGAACTTTTGCGTGACATTAATAAAGACACCATTGATTATCAAGATAATTATGACGGATCGGAAAAGGAGCCTGTCGTTCTTCCTTCCCGTTTCCCGCACTTGCTCGTAAATGGCGCATCCGGAATTGCAGTAGGAATGGCGACCAACATTCCTCCACATCAAATCGGCGAAGTAATCGACGGTGTTCTGGCATTAAGTAAAAATCCAGACATCACCATTGGAGAGCTAATGGAAATCATTCCTGGACCGGACTTTCCGACGGCAGGACAAATAATGGGGAAAAGCGGCATTCGAAAAGCTTATGAGACCGGACGAGGATCGATCACGCTCCGGGCAAAGGTTGAAATTGAAGAAAGAGAAAACGGGAAACAGGCAATTATAGTGACTGAGATTCCGTACCAAGTAAATAAAGCAAAACTTATTGAAAAGATTGCAGAGCTTGTCCGTGAGAAAAAAATTGACGGTATCTCCGATTTAAGAGATGAATCTGATAGAAAAGGTATGCGCATAGTCATCGAAGTTCGGAGAGATGCAAATGTCAACGTGCTTTTGAATAATTTATATAAACAGACGGCATTACAAACAAGCTTTGGAATTAATATGCTTGCTTTAGTAGACGGAGAACCGAAAGTATTAAATTTAAAACAAATTTTAGAGCATTATTTAGATCATCAAAAAGTCGTTATTAGAAGACGTACTGCTTTTGAATTAAGAAAGGCTGAAGCGCGAGCGCATATTTTGGAAGGGTTAAGAATTGCATTAGATCATATCGATGAAGTGATTAACCTGATTCGAAGCTCCAAAACAACAGATATTGCCCGCGAAGGATTAATGGAAAAATTCAGCTTAACGGAAAAGCAGGCACAGGCAATCTTGGATATGCGGCTGCAGCGTCTGACAGGCCTTGAACGAGAAAAAATAGAAGAGGAATATAATGAGCTGGTAAAGCTAATTGAAGAGTTAAAAGGTATATTAGCCAGCGAAGAAAAGGTTTTAGACATTATTCGTGAGGAATTAGAAGAAATAAAAGAGCGTTTTAATGATGAGCGCCGTACAGAAATAATTGCAACTGGTTTAGAAGCTTTTGAAGACGAAGATTTGATTCCAAAAGAGAATATTGTCATTACGCTTACCCATAAAGGCTATATTAAGCGTCTCCCTGTTTCTACTTACCGCAGCCAAAAGCGTGGCGGAAGAGGAATTCAAGGAATGGGAACTAATGCTGACGACTTTGTTGAGCATCTTTTAACAACGTGCACACATGATACTATTTTATTTTTTACAAATAAAGGAAAAGTTTATCGAGCAAAAGGATATGAAATTCCTGAATTTGGACGAACAGCTAAAGGGCTTCCGATCATTAATTTATTGGAAATTGACCAAGATGAATGGATCAATGCCATCATCCCTGTTTCAGGATTTGTTGATGATTGGTTTTTATTTTTTGCAACAAAAGAAGGGATATGTAAACGATCACCGCTTTCTCAATTTTCCCATATTCGTAACAGCGGCTTAATTGCGCTGCACCTACGGGAAGGGGACGAGCTTATTTCCGTACATTTGACAGATGGTACAAAAGATATTGTAATTGGAACAAAAAATGGAATGTTAATTCGTTTTCATGAACAAGATGTCCGGTCAATGGGCCGCACAGCTACGGGCGTAAAGGGAATTACGTTGGAAAAAAATGATGAAGTTGTCGGCATGGAAGTGCTGGACCCAGGTGTCGATGTATTAGTCGTAACTGAAAATGGGTACGGAAAACGTACGCACGAAAGCGAGTACCGAATCCAAACCCGGGGCGGCAAAGGTTTAAAAACATGCAACATTACACCTAAAAATGGATCGGTAGTTTCTGTAAAAGCTGTTCGCGGTGACGAAGATTTAATGATCATTACTGGGAACGGCGTTCTGATTCGCATGGATGTCAATGATATTTCTTCAATGGGACGTAATACAGTCGGTGTAAAGCTTATTAAACTTGATGAAAATGAACATGTTTCAACGGTTGCGCTCGTTGAAAAAGAAGAACAAGAGGAACAGCAGGAAGAAGAATAAAAGGTGCTCTTTTTTGAAGGGTGATATCTGTTGAAACATATTCTGCCAACGTAAGGAAAAAGTACTAATTTTAGGTCTACCACAGCTTTTAAAGCTGTGGTATTGTTAATTTATGGAGATCAAACGAATATTTCCTAATCTTTATCCTGTGAAAAAAAGGTATTTTTCGTTTTTAGGTTTATTTACGTTCCTAAATGAGTGGGTGCCAATTGATTTTTATTTAAAGGAGGGGGTTCATTTGCGGATTCATGTCAAAAAATTGAAGCCGGGATTTGTCTTAGCAGAAGATGTTTATTCTTTGTCACCAAAACCAATTGCGAAAAAAGGCACTGTTATTAATGAGGAACATATTGAATTTTTTCGTGCATTTTTAATTAAAGAAGTTCAAGTCCGGACTTCTACTACTACAGGAGTAAAAGAAGCGAAAGAAGATATTTCCACTGATCAACCTCAAAAAAATGAGGCTGACGTTCAAAAAACGGAAAGTTCATCCAAAACTGCTTTTGAAGAAATTTTTGTACATTCAGTAGAACAGCTCCAAAAGTATTTTTTATCTTGGCAGTCGGGTGCTTCAGTAGATATTTATAAAATTAGAACATTACTCCTCCCAGTATTAAAAGCTGGGTTTGATCAAACAAGCAAAATAATGGAGACTTATACAACATGTGATGCAAAAAATTATATTTGCCATCATTCTGTTTCTGTCTCTTTATTAAGCGCTTTAATTGCAAAAAAAATGGGATTTTTAACTGGTGAAGTAAATCAAATTGCTCTTGCAGGTCTGTTAAGTGATTGCGGGATGGCAAAAATTACGCCGGCAATTTTAACAAAAAAAGAAGCGCTGACAGAAAAAGAGTTCCTCGAGGTTAGAGAACATCCTATTCACAGCTATAAATTATTAAAAGATTTACCAGCTTTAACAGAAGGTGCGAAAGTTGCAGTCTTGCAGCATCATGAACGATTTGATGGATCAGGTTATCCTTTAGGAATTAAAGGCGTTCAAATTCATCCTTTTGCCAAAATCATTTCGTTTGCAGACGCATATCAAGCAATGATTTCTCCTCGTCCATATCGCAATGGACAATCGCCTTTTCACGTATTGGATCAAATAGAAAAAGACCAATTTGGAAAATTTGATTTATCGGTTGTTCAAGCTTTCAAAAAAATATTTATAAAAGATATGGTAGGACGAACAGTAAAGCTTTCTAATGGAGCTTATGGGAAAATCGTTTTTATAAATGAAAAATTGGTTACAAAGCCGATGGTACAAGCAGAAGATTCCGATCAAATTATATCTTTGGAAAAGAGCAAGGATTTGTCGATTATAAAGGTTTTTTAGTTTTTTCGAAGATATAAAATAATGCTTGTCAAAAACGATTGAAACTGCTATAATCACTGAAGTCAGCAATTAAAATAAAAAAAGTGTTGACAACCATAAAGTATGATTTTATAATGTAAAAGTCGCTGTTTTTGATATATGATCTTTGAAAACTGAACAAAACGAAAAGCGTGCCTGTTGATTCTGACAAGAGCATTTGGTGACAAACTTTTTTTGGAGAGTTTGATCCTGGCTCAGGACGAACGCTGGCGGCGTGCCTAATACATGCAAGTCGAGCGGACCGAAGGGAGCTTGCTCCTTTAGGTTAGCGGCGGACGGGTGAGTAACACGTGGGCAACCTGCCCTGCAGACTGGGATAACTTCGGGAAACCGGAGCTAATACCGGATAACACCGAAAACCGCATGGTTTTCGGTTGAAAGGCGGCTTTTAGCTGTCACTGCAGGATGGGCCCGCGGCGCATTAGCTAGTTGGTGAGGTAACGGCTCACCAAGGCGACGATGCGTAGCCGACCTGAGAGGGTGACCGGCCACACTGGGACTGAGACACGGCCCAGACTCCTACGGGAGGCAGCAGTAGGGAATCTTCCGCAATGGACGAAAGTCTGACGGAGCAACGCCGCGTGAGCGAAGAAGGTCTTCGGATCGTAAAGCTCTGTTGTCAGGGAAGAACAAGTACCGTTCGAACAGGGCGGTACCTTGACGGTACCTGACGAGGAAGCCACGGCTAACTACGTGCCAGCAGCCGCGGTAATACGTAGGTGGCAAGCGTTGTCCGGAATTATTGGGCGTAAAGCGCGCGCAGGCGGTTCCTTAAGTCTGATGTGAAATCTCGCGGCTCAACCGCGAGCGGCCATTGGAAACTGGGGAACTTGAGTGCAGGAGAGGGGAGCGGAATTCCACGTGTAGCGGTGAAATGCGTAGAGATGTGGAGGAACACCAGTGGCGAAGGCGGCTCTCTGGCCTGTAACTGACGCTGAGGCGCGAAAGCGTGGGGAGCGAACAGGATTAGATACCCTGGTAGTCCACGCCGTAAACGATGAGTGCTAAGTGTTAGAGGGTATCCACCCTTTAGTGCTGCAGCAAACGCATTAAGCACTCCGCCTGGGGAGTACGGCCGCAAGGCTGAAACTCAAAGGAATTGACGGGGACCCGCACAAGCGGTGGAGCATGTGGTTTAATTCGAAGCAACGCGAAGAACCTTACCAGGTCTTGACATCCCCTGACAACCCTAGAGATAGGGCGTTCCCCTTTCGGGGACAGGGTGACAGGTGGTGCATGGTTGTCGTCAGCTCGTGTCGTGAGATGTTGGGTTAAGTCCCGCAACGAGCGCAACCCTTGACCTTAGTTGCCAGCATTCAGTTGGGCACTCTAAGGTGACTGCCGGCTAAAAGTCGGAGGAAGGTGGGGATGACGTCAAATCATCATGCCCCTTATGACCTGGGCTACACACGTGCTACAATGGGTGGTACAAAGGGCAGCGAAACCGCGAGGTGGAGCGAATCCCAAAAAACCACTCTCAGTTCGGATTGCAGGCTGCAACTCGCCTGCATGAAGCCGGAATCGCTAGTAATCGCGGATCAGCATGCCGCGGTGAATACGTTCCCGGGTCTTGTACACACCGCCCGTCACACCACGAGAGTTTGTAACACCCGAAGTCGGTGGGGTAACCCTTACGGGAGCCAGCCGCCGAAGGTGGGACAAATGATTGGGGTGAAGTCGTAACAAGGTAGCCGTATCGGAAGGTGCGGCTGGATCACCTCCTTTCTAAGGATATATACATTGAAAAAGGTACGCTTTTCCGTTTTGTTTAGTTTTGAAGGATCACATCCTTCCCCGTTTGCTGGTGAATTCGCAAAGTCGATTTCCCAGCGAATAGAAGCTGAATAAAAAAATACAGGATGGGCCTGTAGCTCAGCCGGTTAGAGCGCACGCCTGATAAGCGTGAGGTCGGTGGTTCAAGTCCACTCAGGCCCACCATAAATAAGACCATCCTGGGGCCTTAGCTCAGCTGGGAGAGCGCCTGCTTTGCACGCAGGAGGTCAGCGGTTCGATCCCGCTAGGCTCCACCATAAGTTTGATGAATATTGGAAGCATTGCTCCTATGCGAGAGCCCATTCGAAGGATCGGATGTTCGGCTAAAAGCAATTCAAGCAGCAAGGGAGCTCATTGAGAAAAAGCATTGTTCTTTGAAAACTGGATAACGGAAAGACATTCACGAATAGATCGCTCATGTTAGGAAGAAACGGTTAAGTTAGAAAGGGCGCACGGTGGATGCCTTGGCACTAGGAGCCGATGAAGGACGGGACAAACACCGAAATGCTTCGGGGAGCTGTAAGTAAGCGTCGATCCGGAGATGTCCGAATGGGGGAACCCACTGTCCGTAATGGGGCAGTATCCATACCTGAATCCATAGGGTATGGAGGGCAACCCGGGGAACTGAAACATCTAAGTACCCGGAGGAAGAGAAAGCAACAGCGATTCCCTGAGTAGCGGCGAGCGAAACGGGAACAGCCCAAACCAAGAGGCGTGCCTCTTGGGGTTGTAGGACACTCGATTAAGGAGTGACAAAGGAACGGGGTAGACGAAGAGGTCTGGAAAGGCCCGTCAGAGAAGGTAACAACCCTGTAGTCGAAACTCCGTTCCCTCCCGAGTGGATCCTGAGTACGGCGGGACACGTGAAATCCCGTCGGAAGCAGGGAGGACCATCTCCCAAGGCTAAATACTCCCTAGTGACCGATAGTGAACCAGTACCGTGAGGGAAAGGTGAAAAGCACCCCGGGAGGGGAGTGAAAGAGAACCTGAAACCGTGTGCCTACAAGTAGTCAGAGCCCATTAACGGGTGATGGCGTGCCTTTTGTAGAATGAACCGGCGAGTTGCGATTTCGTGCAAGGTTAAGCCGAAAGGCGGAGCCGCAGCGAAAGCGAGTCTGAAGAGGGCGAAATAGTACGAGGTCGCAGACCCGAAACCAGGTGATCTACCCATGTCCAGGGTGAAGGCAAGGTAACACTTGCTGGAGGCCCGAACCCACGCACGTTGAAAAGTGCGGGGATGAGGTGTGGGTAGGGGTGAAATGCCAATCGAACTTGGAGATAGCTGGTTCTCTCCGAAATAGCTTTAGGGCTAGCCTCAAGGGAAGAGTCTTGGAGGTAGAGCACTGATTGGACGAGGGGCCCCCATCGGGTTACCGAATTCAGTCAAACTCCGAATGCCAATGACTTATCCTTGGGAGTCAGACTGCGAGTGATAAGATCCGTGGTCAAAAGGGAAACAGCCCAGACCGCCAGCTAAGGTCCCAAAGTATACGTTAAGTGGAAAAGGATGTGGAGCTGCTTAGACAACCAGGATGTTGGCTTAGAAGCAGCCACCATTTAAAGAGTGCGTAATAGCTCACTGGTCGAGTGGCTCTGCGCCGAAAATGTACCGGGGCTAAACGTATCACCGAAGCTGCGGGTTGACACCGTTGGTGTCAGCGGTAGGAGAGCGTTCTAAGGGCATCGAAGCCGGACCGGAAGGACCGGTGGAGCGCTTAGAAGTGAGAATGCCGGTATGAGTAGCGAAAGAGGGGTGAGAATCCCCTCCGCCGAAAGCCTAAGGTTTCCTGAGGAAGGCTCGTCCGCTCAGGGTTAGTCGGGACCTAAGCCGAGGCCGAAAGGCGTAGGTGATGGACAACAGGTTGATATTCCTGTACCACCTCCTCACCGTTTGAGCAATGGGGGGACGCAGGAGGATAGGGTAAGCGCGCGGCTGGATGTGCGCGTCCAAGCAGTTAGGGCTGGCAAGCAGGCAAATCCGCTTGCCGTGTGCTTGAGCTGTGATGGCGAGGGAAAGGAAGTACCGAAGTTCCCGATTCCACACTGCCAAGAAAAGCCTCTAGCGAGGTGAGAGGTGCCCGTACCGCAAACCGACACAGGTAGGCGAGGAGAGAATCCTAAGGTGAGCGAGAGAACTCTCGTTAAGGAACTCGGCAAAATGACCCCGTAACTTCGGGAGAAGGGGTGCTCATCAAGGTGATAAGCCATGATGAGCCGCAGTGAAAAGGCCCAGGCGACTGTTTAGCAAAAACACAGGTCTCTGCGAAACCGTAAGGTGAAGTATAGGGGCTGACGCCTGCCCGGTGCTGGAAGGTTAAGGGGAGCGCTTAAGCTGTAGCTGAAGGTGCGAACCGAAGCCCCAGTAAACGGCGGCCGTAACTATAACGGTCCTAAGGTAGCGAAATTCCTTGTCGGGTAAGTTCCGACCCGCACGAAAGGCGTAACGATCTGGGCACTGTCTCAACGAGAGACTCGGTGAAATTATAGTACCTGTGAAGATGCAGGTTACCCGCGACAGGACGGAAAGACCCCGTGGAGCTTTACTGCAGCCTGATATTGAATGTGGGTACAGCTTGTACAGGATAGGTAGGAGCCAGAGACGCGTGAGCGCCAGCTTGCGCTGAGGCGACGGTGGGATACTACCCTGGCTGTACTGACATTCTAACCCGCGCCCCTGATCGGGGCGGGAGACAGTGTCAGGTGGGCAGTTTGACTGGGGCGGTCGCCTCCTAAAAGGTAACGGAGGCGCCCAAAGGTTCCCTCAGAATGGTTGGAAATCATTCGGAGAGTGCAAAGGCAGAAGGGAGCTTGACTGCGAGACCTACAAGTCGAGCAGGGACGAAAGTCGGGCTTAGTGATCCGGTGGTTCCGCATGGAAGGGCCATCGCTCAACGGATAAAAGCTACCCCGGGGATAACAGGCTGATCTCCCCCAAGAGTCCACATCGACGGGGAGGTTTGGCACCTCGATGTCGGCTCATCGCATCCTGGGGCTGTAGTCGGTCCCAAGGGTTGGGCTGTTCGCCCATTAAAGCGGTACGCGAGCTGGGTTCAGAACGTCGTGAGACAGTTCGGTCCCTATCCGTCGCGGGCGCAGGAAATTTGAGAGGAGCTGTCCTTAGTACGAGAGGACCGGGATGGACGCACCGCTGGTGTACCAGTTGTCCCGCCAGGGGCATCGCTGGGTAGCTATGTGCGGAAGGGATAAGCGCTGAAAGCATCTAAGCGTGAAGCCCCCCTCAAGATGAGATTTCCCATCGCGATAAGCGAGTAAGATCCCTTGAAGATGACGAGGTAGATAGGTCCGAGGTGGAAGCGTGGTGACACGTGGAGCTGACGGATACTAATCGATCGAGGACTTAACCAAGTAGGAGCATCTATTCGTGAAGGAACCGTTATCTAGTTTTGAAAGAATGATATTCAAAAAAGTGTTGACAACTGTGATCAAAAAGTTATAATAATAGTTGTCCATCGAACTGAATGGAATAATGAATACAATAATTTGCTTGGTGGCAATGGCGAAGAGGTCACACCCGTTCCCATCCCGAACACGGAAGTTAAGCTCTTCAGCGCCGATGGTAGTGAGGGTTTGTCCCTTGCGAGAGTAGGACGCTGCCAGGCAAAAACAAAAAGCAGCAAAACAGCTGCTTTTTTTGTATATAATCATATTTTTGTTAAAGAAGCAGCCAACGGTAGTTGTGCTGCTTTTATCCATTGAAAATATGGTTTAAATACATTAAGGTTAACCAAGGAATTTTTTTTAATGTGATTTCCATAAATTGATGAATAAAAACGTAATCATCACTATGATGGTTATACATAAGATCATACAGCCATTCGGTTTCATATCGGGAAATCATGCTTAAGTTATAAAGCACAAGGTAGTGGATTAATATTTCCGGCATTAATTTTATATCTTCTTTCGCAGCCGGCAGATAATATTGTTTATTATAAAAGTTGAATAAATAGGAGGATTTCCATAAATAGTGAAATTCGGCTGAATGGGAAAAATAAAGTGAATCTACATCTTCGTTTGAAAGCATCCAATGAAGCTGGCTTTGTAAAATCTCAGCAAGACGCTTAGAGGTAATACAGTAACGATTTGCTATTTCTTTATGTACAATGATGAATGTGTCATTTGTCTCAATTGGGATGGTCGTTGGAATTTGTAAATGAAACTGATATAGATCGCTTAATTCGGGGATTCTTTTCAAAAGGGAATCCATGGAAAATTTTTCTCCAGGCGTGTGATTTAATTGAAAAAGATTGAGGGCAGCATGGCGATATAAACCATTTTTTTGCACCTTAACTTCATCTTTTAAAAAGTTATAATTATGTTTTTTTCGTTTCCTTGTTGATACCCCATGGGATAAAACAGCTGAAGAGGAAGGATAATGAGCATCGACTGTCAGAAGCAGTGCCTTTATCAGCTGGCTGATGCCGTAAAAAGCTAAAACCGGTTTGATCATGATCGGGGCTGTATCAGCCATTTTGTAATAATTTTCTCCATGTTTTAAAAAATAAATAAATGTATAGCAGTTTTGATAAGATGTTTGTTCAGGCTCATGCACGTTAAGTTTTTGATAATGTTTGGTAAGCAGCCGTTGGACTGTTTGAGCAGAGTGAAATGATGAATAAAAATTCCAAATCGACAATGAGACCCCTCCATAACAACTATTCTAAAAATTTAAATTCTTTGTGGATTTCTTGACAGCATCTTTAGCAATTGTTAATCTACATATAATATTTTGCCGTGATTAGGGGGTTTTAATAATGTGGGAATCAAAATTTTTAAAGGAAGGCTTAACGTTCGATGATGTTTTGTTAATTCCTGCTAAGTCAGAGGTTTTGCCGCGTGATGTGGACTTAAGTGTTGAGCTAACGAAGACGTTAAAATTGAATATTCCAATTATCAGCGCAGGAATGGATACTGTTACCGAATCAGAAATGGCGATTGCTATGGCGCGCCAAGGAGGATTGGGCATTATCCATAAAAATATGTCGATTGAACAGCAAGCTGAGCAAGTAGATAAAGTAAAACGTTCTGAGCGCGGTGTTATTACAGATCCGTTTTTCCTTACTCCGGACCATCAAGTATATGATGCGGAACATTTAATGAGCAAATATCGGATTTCTGGTGTTCCGATTGTGAACAATGCAGAGGAACAAAAGCTTGTAGGTATTATTACAAACAGAGATTTACGTTTTATACAAGATTATTCTACAAAAATTTCTGAAGTGATGACGAAAGAAAATCTAGTTACAGCTCCTGTAGGCACAACATTGGAAGAAGCTGAAAAAGTTTTGCAAAAATATAAAATTGAAAAGCTCCCGATTGTAGATGATAAAGGCATATTAAAAGGCCTTATTACGATTAAAGATATTGAAAAAGTAATTGAGTTTCCAAATTCAGCTAAAGATGCCCATGGAAGATTGATCGTCGGCGCTGCAGTAGGTGTAACATCTGATACGATGCTGCGTGTTAAAAAACTAGTGGAAGCAAATGTGGATGTTATTGTCGTGGATACGGCGCATGGACATTCAAAAGGAGTTTTAGAAACAGTAAGGAAAATTCGTGATGCTTATCCAGATTTAAATATTATTGCAGGAAATGTTGCAACAGCTGAAGGAACGAGAGCTCTCATAGAAGCTGGAGCAGACATTGTGAAGGTTGGAATTGGCCCTGGTTCCATTTGTACTACTCGTGTGGTAGCTGGTGTTGGGGTGCCGCAAATTACAGCCATATATGATTGTGCGACAGAAGCAAGAAAGCACGGAGTAGCTATCATTGCTGATGGCGGAATAAAATATTCAGGAGATATTGTAAAAGCATTGGCTGCAGGTGGACATGCCGTCATGTTAGGAAGTTTGCTTGCAGGTACATCTGAAAGCCCGGGAGAAACAGAAATTTACCAGGGGCGTCGATTTAAAGTATATCGCGGCATGGGTTCAGTTGCAGCGATGGAAAAAGGTAGCAAAGACCGTTATTTCCAAGAAGACAACAAAAAATTTGTTCCAGAAGGAATTGAAGGCCGCATCCCATATAAAGGACCGTTGGCAGAGACAATTTACCAACTTGTCGGCGGTGTGAGATCAGGTATGGGATATTGCGGAGCAAAAAATTTATATGAGCTCCGTGAGCATTCACAATTTATCCGGATGACTGGTGCAGGATTAAGAGAAAGCCATCCGCATGATGTTCAAATTACAAAAGAGGCTCCTAATTATTCCATTTCTTAACAACTGACAGTTCTATAGTCTTATTTAAAAAATTACGACTTTTAGACAGAGTAGAGACTCTGTCTATTTTTTTTATAAGATGTATGTTAAAATCAATTTTGTTGTGTTAACTATTAATTATTTTTTAAAATAGATATTTTCAAATAAATGGAGGTAATCATGGTGCACTTCACGAAAAAATTCATCTCGGCTCTCGTCATCACGCTTTTTTTGATGACGGCATTTTCCCCTTTGTCTCCCAAAATAAATGCTGAAGAAAATGACCCATTGGGCATCAATGCCTCTGCAGCCATTGCCGTTGAAGCCTCTACAGGGAAAATTGTGTACGGAAAAAATATTGATAAAACTCTTGGAGTTGCAAGTATGACAAAAATGATGACTGAATACTTGCTGCTGGAAGCGATCCGTGAAAAGAAAGTTTCTTGGGATCAAACATATCGTCCAAGTGATTATGTTTACAAAATTTCCCAAAATCGCAGTTTATCCAATGTCCCTTTAAGAAAAGATGGAAGTTATACAATAAAAGAGTTATATGAAGCAATGGCCATTTATTCTGCAAATGGTGCGGCGATTGCAGTGGCAGAAGTGATCGGTGGATCGGAAACAAATTTTGTGAAAATGATGAATGAAAAAGCGAAAGAACTAGGCTTGAAGCATACGAAGTTTGTAAATGCGACAGGTTTAAACAATAGAGACTTAATGGGGATGCATCCGGAAGGAACAGGTGAGGAAGAAGAAAATGTAATGTCTGCGAGAGACGTTGCCAGCCTTGCGTACCATCTTTTAAAGGAGTATCCTGAGATTTTAGAAACGGCCAAAATTACGAGAAAAGCTTTTCGAGAAGGTACGGATGATGAGATTAAAATGGAAAACTGGAACTGGATGCTGCCTGGATTAGTTTATGGTACAGAAGGTGTAGACGGGTTAAAAACAGGATATACCGATTTTGCGGGCTCCTGCTTTACGGGAACAGCCGAACGGAACGGAATGCGAATCATCACAGTTGTTATGAATGCGAAAGGTAAAGGGAGCAACAATTACGTACATCGTTTTAGTGAAACTAGAAAACTAATGGACTATGTTTTCAGCAATTTTTCCATTGAGGAATTATTTCCTGCGCAATATCAAATAAAAAATAAATCAACTGTATCTGTTGTAAAAGGAAAAGAGAAAAAAGTAGAAATAGAAACAAAAGATTCTTTAAAGCTCCCTATTAAACGTGGGGAAAAAGACCAGTATGAGCCGAAATATGTTTTAGATAAAAAGCTTTTAACTGCGAACGGAGAGCTGACTGCACCAATTAAAAAGGGCGCCAAGGTCGGGTATATGTCCGTAGAATATAAAGGGAACAGCCAGGATTACGGATTTGTAACAGGTGAATCCGAAGCGAAAGTTGATGTAGTGACAAAAACAAAAGTCGAAAAAGCTAACTGGTTTGTATTATCAATGAGAGGCATTGGTAGTTTTTTTGGTGATGTATGGAACGGAGCAGCAAACATGGTAAAAAGCTGGTTTTAATGCATAACTCCTAACATTTTGTTGGGGGTTTTTACTATATTTAAAATAAAAGAAATCCTTGAAATTTGATAGGAATTTTATAAAAATTAGGATAAAATAGACGTATGCATTTGAATGTATCATTAAGGAGGAACTATAGAAATGGCAATTACAGGTACTGATCGAGTAAAAAGGGGAATGGCCGAAATGCAAAAAGGCGGCGTCATCATGGATGTGGTCAATGCAGAACAGGCCAAAATTGCTGAAGAAGCAGGTGCGGTTGCCGTCATGGCGCTGGAAAGAGTTCCTGCTGACATTCGTGCGGCAGGCGGGGTTGCCCGCATGGCTGATCCGACGATTATTGAAGAGGTCATGAACGCGGTTACGATTCCAGTAATGGCAAAATGCCGTATTGGACATATTGTAGAAGCTCGAGTATTAGAAGCGCTCGGTGTTGATTATATTGATGAAAGTGAAGTGTTGACACCGGCTGATGAAGAGTTTCATATAAATAAGCGGGAATTTACGGTTCCATTTGTTTGTGGCTGCCGTGATTTAGGAGAAGCAGCTCGCCGAATTGGAGAAGGTGCTTCCATGCTCAGAACGAAGGGCGAACCGGGAACTGGCAACATTGTAGAAGCAGTTCGTCACATGCGGAAAGTGAATGCACAGGTTCGGAAAATTGTCGGTATGAGCGAAGATGAGCTAATGACGGAAGCAAAAAATTTAGGAGCCCCGTATGAAGTGCTGCTACAAATTAAAAAGGAAGGACGACTCCCTGTCGTGAATTTTGCTGCTGGCGGCGTTGCAACACCTGCTGACGCAGCGTTGATGATGCAGCTTGGTGCAGATGGTGTGTTTGTCGGCTCAGGTATTTTTAAATCTGAAAATCCAGGAAAGTATGCCCGGGCAATTGTGGAAGCGACCACACACTATGAGGATTATGAATTAATCGCTCATTTATCGAAAGATCTTGGAACTGCGATGAAAGGGATCGATATTTCTTCATTGCTTCCGGAACATCGTATGCAAGAACGTGGTTGGTAAAGGAGAATACAAAATGAAAGTAGGAGTTTTGGCACTCCAAGGTGCTGTGAGGGAGCATATTCAGTCAATCGAAGCTTGTGGTGCAGAAGGCGTAAAAATTAAAAAATCCGAACAATTGCAAAATATCGATGGACTTATTTTACCAGGCGGCGAAAGCACGACAATGAGAAGATTGATTGAAAAGTATGGGTTGATGGACCCTTTGAAAGAATTTATAAAGGGAGGAAAACCTGTTTTCGGTACATGTGCTGGTCTTATTTTGCTGGCGAAGCAAATTGTTGGACAAGATGAGCCGCACCTTGGTGTATTGGATGTGGTCGTTGAACGGAATTCTTTCGGCCGCCAGCGTGAAAGTTTTGAAGCGGAATTAACCATTGCAGGAGTTGGGGACGATTTTATAGGTGTGTTTATTCGCGCTCCGCATATTGTAGAAGCAGGAGAAAATGTTGAAATTTTAGCAAAACATGAGGATCGAATTGTTGCTGTTCGACAAGGCCACATTCTTGGATGTTCATTCCATCCGGAATTGACGGATGATCATCGATTTGTGCAATATTTTTTAAATATGGTGAAGGAATCAAACGAGAAAGTTCATGCATAAAAAAGTTGAACAAACCCTAAACTTATAGTAAATTTATGAATATAAATAGATCTAAAGCAATGAGAGGAACTAGTAGCAAGTTGTTTTTCTTAAGAGAGCTGGTGGTTGGTGGAAACCAGTGAAAAACGCTTGTGAATCCGTCCTTGAGTGAAATGCTGAATGCAAGTTTTTGTTAGTAAGCATTTACGGCAAAAACCGTTACCTTTGTAAGTGGAAGGCTGATGCCTTCAAGCAGGGTGGCAACGCGGGTATACTCTCGTCCCTTTTTGGACGGGAGTTTTTATTTTGAATATAAAAGCGAAAGGAGTGTCCATGATGCTTGATATGAAATTTTTACGGTCAAATTTTGAAGAAATAAAAAAGAAGCTTGAACACCGTGGAGAGGATTTAACTGATTTTGATCAATTTGTTGACTTGGATAAAAAGCGTCGTGAACTAATTGTTACGACGGAAGAATTAAAAAGCAAAAGAAATGAAGTATCTTCTAAAATCGCCGAATTGAAAAGAGAAAAGAAAGACACAGATCATTTAATTCAAGAAATGCGTCAAGTAGGAGAACGCATCAAAACACTTGATGAGGAATTAAAAGAGATTGAAGAAAAGTTAGAAACCTTGATTTTGTCGATTCCAAACATTCCACATGAGAGCGTTCCAGTCGGCGATTCAGAGGAAGATAATGTAGAAGTCCGCAAATGGGGAGAAATCCCGACCTTTCGTTTTGAACCAAAACCTCATTGGGAAATTGCCGACCAATTAGGAATTCTCGATTTTGAAAGAGCCGGCAAGGTGACCGGCAGCCGCTTTGTATTTTATAAAGGTTTGGGCGCAAGATTAGAAAGGGCGCTTATCAGTTTTATGATAGATTTGCACGTTGAAGAACATGGCTATGAGGAAGTTTTGCCTCCGTATATAGTGAACCGTACAAGCATGATCGGAACAGGACAGCTTCCGAAGTTTGAGGAAGACGCTTTTAAAATTCAAGGTGAGGATTATTTCTTAATACCAACAGCGGAAGTTCCTGTCACAAATTTGCACCGTGATGAAATTTTACAGGAGAAGCAGCTTCCAATCAATTATGTAGCGTACAGCGCTTGCTTCCGTTCTGAGGCAGGGGCGGCCGGAAGAGATACGCGCGGCCTTATTCGCCAGCATCAATTTAACAAAGTGGAGCTTGTGAAAATTGTAAAGCCTGAAGATTCTTATGAGGAATTAGAAAAATTAACAAGTCATGCTGAAAACGTATTGAAGCTGTTAGGACTTCCATATCGAGTTATGAGCATGTGTACAGCTGATTTAGGCTTTACGGCAGCAAAAAAATATGATCTTGAAGTATGGCTTCCAAGCTATCAAACATATCGTGAAATTTCTTCTTGCAGCAACTTTGAAGCGTTTCAGGCTCGCCGGGCGAATATACGGTTCCGACGGGATCCGAAAGCAAAGCCTGAGCATGTGCATACGTTAAATGGTTCTGGGCTTGCAATAGGTCGTACAGTAGCAGCCATTTTGGAAAATTACCAGCAAGAAGACGGATCTGTCGTCATTCCGGAAGTGCTGCGTCCATATATGGGAAATAAAACAGTAATTAGTAAAAAGTAATTCTTACTGAATAGAAAAAATGAAAGGGGGTAGGAGGGGTTCTTCCATATCCCCCTTTTATGTACAAATGTATTTTATATAGGCTGCCGTTGTATCATTTGTTTGGCAATTGTTCTTCCTATTTCAATGGATGCTGTCGCTGCAGGAGATGGAGCGTTCAGCACATGAATGGACCGTTTCGTTGGTACAATATAAAAATCATCGATTAAAGCCCCGTCTTTACTTAAAGCTTGAGCTCGGACACCAGATGGTCCAGGCAGCAAATCTTCTTCTGTAATATCGGGCATGAGTTTTTGAACATTTTCGACAAACTTTTTCTTTGACATCGATCGAATCATTTCTTCGAGTCCTTCTTTCATATATTGACCTGCTAATTTCCAAAAACCGGGGAACGTTAATACTTCAAACAAATCTTTCATATTTGCGTCGCTTTTTTTATACCCTTCTCTTTTCAAGCTTAAAACAGCATTTGGACCTATATCTATAGATCCGTCAATCATTCTAGTAAAGTGAACGCCTAAAAATGGAAAATTAGGATTTGGTACAGGATAGATTAAGTTTTTAACTAAATCTCAAGTTTGACACCATTTCACTACATGTGGATAACTAAAGGTGATTATACCAATAGTTATCCACTTTTTTTATCGAAAATATAATCATTATGTAGTGTTATGTGGATAACTTTTGTATATCCAATAATATGTAATATATGTTATACTATTAGTGCTATGTATATTCGAATTAATAAGCAAAAAAATAAAAATGGTTCTGTTCGTCAATATCTACAAATATGTCGTACATTTCGTGTAGACAATAAAGTTCGGCAACAAACGCTTTGTAATCTAGGGAGGTTAGAACATTTATTAGAGAATGGCTCTGTCGATAACATAATCGAGGGATTAGCCAAATTTTCAGAGCGTTACTTTGACCGAATTCACGGGCAAGGCTCTTCTTCTTCTGTCTCCGTGCTTTGGACAAAAGAGTTTGGGCCGGTTTATCTGTTCCGAAAGGTATGGGAAAAGTTAGGGCTTGGTCGGCTATTACGTAAAATCATGGATGATTCCGAGGCTGCTTCTCAGTATGACGAAGCCATTTTTGCTATGGTGTTAAACCGTCTCATGGATCCCAATAGTAAGCATTATATCTTCAAACAATGGATCGACACGATTTATGCAGAAGGTCTTTCAGACATTCAACTCCATCACTACTATCGTGCATTAGACTTCTTAAGTGAACAAAAAGAAAAAATTGAGGAACAACTTTATGGACATTTAACCGATTTAACCTCATTAGAAGTAGATATCGTGTTTTACGACACGACAAGCACCTATTTCGAAGGAGAGGAAGCAGACGAACTGCTGGCTCACTATGGTTACTCCAAAGATCATCGTGGAGATCGAAAACAAGTCGTGATTGGCTTATTAATGACCAAAACAGGGATTCCGATTGGGCATCAAGTCTTCCCTGGAAACATGCATGATACGAAGACATTTGGCATGGTGGTTGGAGACCTGAAGAAGCGCTATCCTATTCAGAAAGTCATTCTAGTGGGAGACCGCGGAATGGTTAGTGAAGCCAACTTAGATCAAATTCGTGAACTGGGCATGGAATATATTGTGGGTGTCAAATTACGAAAGTCGAAGAAAGCCCAAGAGCTATTATCCATCCGTGGGCCATATAAGAAGGTTCTCCCGAATCTAAAAGTGAAGTCAAAGAAAATCGATGGCGAAACGTATGTACTCTGTTACAATCCGGACGCTGAAGAACGTGATCGAGCGAGTCGTCAAGTCGTGTTAGAAAACCTTCAATCGAAGCTTGATGAACTCGGTCCATCTGGACTCGTCAAAAACCGTGCGTATTCCAAGTTTTTAACGATAGAAAAAGCATCGGCCAAAATTGATGAAGAGAAGGTATCCAATGACGAAAAGTTTGACGGAAAGTACGCCATTCGGACCAACTCGTCATTAACGGATGAAGAGGCAGCACTTGCCTATAAAGAATTGTGGAGAGTGGAACAAGCCTTTCGTAACCTGAAGTCGAATCTAGAACTTCGCCCGATGTACCATCGAGTGGAATCTCGTATTCGAGGCCATATCATGGTTTGTTTCCTTGCGCTTGTCATGGAATCCTTTTTGGCCTATAAGCTAAAAGAAATAGGATGCCAAACAAGTGTAAAGGATATTTTGCATGATGTAAGCCAGATGAAGGCCTCGAAAATACGCGTGAATGGTGAAGAGCAAATCGTTCGTACAGAATTACAAGGTCAAGCAAATCTAGCATTTGAAGCACTTGTCACACAAGCGCCTCCTAGAGTATTAGAAAAAAACACGTGCCACTAACAAGTGTAGTGGTACGTGTTGTGGGTAAAGTCCAAAACACCAGTATTTTCGGGCTTTTCTTTAGTGTACTCTGTCAAACTTGAGTAAATATGATTTTTGCGGATTTAACATATAATATTCTCCACGGAATGGAACAATTTTCACATCCGTATACAGATTTGCTATTTTAGCAATACGATCGCTGTTAAGTCCTGCACAATTTATAAAAAATCGGCTTTGAAAGGTTTTGTTTGCTGTTTCAACGATAACTTCTTGTTTTTTTTCATGAATCACTTCTACTTTTTCGTTTAAAAAGATCTCCCCGCCCTTTTCGAGGATTAAATCTGCCATCCGTTCACTAACAAGACGGAAATTTACAATACCTGTTGATGGAACATGAATGGCTTCTATTCCATTCACATAAGGTTCAAATTCATGAAGCTCCTCCTTTGAAATTTTCCGGATATTGAGGCCGTTTTTTAATCCGCGTTGGAACAGCTTCTCAAGCTCCTCCCGCTCATGTTCATTGCTGGCAACGATTACTTTGCCACAGACTTCATAAGGGATATCGTATTTTTGGCAAAACATGATCATTGCCTGATTACCTTTTTTTGCAAGCTGCGCCTTATAGCTCCCGGGCTTGTAATATATACCGGAATGGATCACCCCGCTGTTATGACCCGTTTGATGGGAGGCAACTTTATTTTCTTTTTCGATTATTGCCACTTTTGCGTTTGGGTGTTGTTCATATATTGCCAATGCAGTGGATAAGCCGACTATTCCTCCACCGACAATTACATAATCATACATATTTTTCTCCGTCCTCCTCTAGTCATCCGCAAGCTTCTCACTCTCATTTTTTAAGGGATTTACGTTTTGCACTAGGCTTCAGTTGTTTTTATACATGCTGTTTTAAAAGCGCGGCAAATCAATGCAAAGATAGCAGCCGATTGCGGGGAAAAGATGCATTTGTTCATGTCCCGAAAAAACTAGTGTCCATTTGTGAGCGCTTTAAATTAACTTGCAATACAAGTTTATAACATGATGAATGAAATACAATCGATTTTTTTCGAATTTTTTAATTTTTTCTATTTGAGCATTTTGCAAAATTAGATTTTTTGGATAAAAGTATAAAAAATAAAGCACTCGGCAAATAGCTACCAGCATGTTATTTTACAAAATATTACAATAATCTTGTTTTCGGGCATACCTACAGAATTTTTCACATTGAATTTTTTTAAGCGGCTTTCTTCCCTTTATTTTCCTTTGCCATCGCTAGCGCTGAAACAAGTAATACAATAGCGTTCAGGTAAATATGGGTCTTTACTTTTTCAATTCCCCATACATGTAGGGAGTTCGCCGTAAGGTAGCTTTTCATTCTTGAATTACAGCGTTCTACACTTGTCCTCTCGTTGTAAAGCTCTTTCCAACGTTTTGTATCACGGTGCGGATTGGAATATCGGCGCACATCCTTTTTGATGTCGACTTTTACCACCATTCCATAGTTGGAAGATGAACAGGCTGCCATTCCTAATGGGCAATCCACTTTGCCGGTTGCGTGAGGACATCTGAACTTGAGCTGGTCCTTATCAGCTCCCCAATAAGTCATTTCATAACCCATGGAACAACGCGGAGTTCCATTGGAAGAAATCCCTTCAGGAGGCTCTTTTTCGTTGCGCAAATTGAGCGGGATAATGGCTTGCGCTCCAATGTTTTTGGCTGATTCATAGTTTTTTAGTTGGTCATATCCGCCATCCATGATCAGAAATTCAATTTTGGATTTGGTACGCTCTGCCACTTGCTCTATTAATTCTGGTGCGACTTCTCCATCGTTCACATGGGCAGGGGTTACTTTTATGGCTATTGGCAGTTCGCTTGCGGTATCGACTGAAAGATGCATCTTATAGCCAAACCAGGTAATTTTATTGCCGAAGGAATCATATTTTGCGCCCCAATTGGCATTACCCGTTTGTTCACTACGCTTTTTGGGCTGTTTCTTTTCATAGGCATCAATGGCGGCACTGTCGATGGCCTGGTGGCTGCCGTCAATTATTCCTTCCTCCTGAGCTAACTGTACCAAGTCAAGGAAGATCTTTTCAGCCAGCTTTTTTTTGGTAAGTGCCGCAAAAACCCGGCTGAGAGTGGAGATAGACGGTGCGGGGCGATCAATCGATAAACCGCATTGATAACGGAAACGAAGGTCTTTATCCAATCGATGATGAAGGGCGGTAAAGGTGTCGATGCCTTCGAGTGGGGCAGCGATGAGAGCCCTTAGAATCCCTTCTCTGGAATGACCGTCAGCCCCTCGGGGTGAAGAACTTCTCAACTGTTTAGCATAAGGGCGTAAATCAAGCGAGCTAAAAAAGATAGGTAATTTCTCTTTTGACTCTAATTTTTGCAGTTCTTCAAAGGAAAATAGGCTTTCTTGTAGAATATACAAAGTGACTTCCTCCTTTTGAATTTTTGTGGTTTCGTCACTTCAAAAATTCTACATTTTAGGGGTGAAGTCCTTTTTTATGTCTTTGAAATCCTTATGGCTCTTGGGTCAAAAAATATGCAAAATGCTCATTTAAAAAAATAAGCTTCTTTGTAAAGAAGCGTTTAAGGAAAAAAATTATTTGATAACTTTTATGAGTTTATTGACATACATTTTATACTGTGCTATATTAGTCCATGTCATATGGAGGAGTACCCAAGTCTGGCTGAAGGGGTCGGTCTTGAAAACCGAGAGGCGGGTCAAACCGCGCGGGGGTTCGAATCCCTCCTCCTCCGCCATTATTTACCGAGTGCGCATAAATTGGAGATTGGCTAAATTCGTTACGGGCTGTAACGAATTTTTTATTTTTTAAAACAAAATGGCTAATCCTCATGGAAAACAAAAATCATCGATATAAACGTTAAAGGGGCGTCTATAAGCTGAAAAGCAACTTATTAGGCGCCTCTTTTATTTTTTTGAAAAACAAAACAGAAATTCCTCATATTTAAGATCATTTGATCAATAGTTGTTTATAAAGAAGTATTTATTTTTTTACGACTTGAAAATTATCGATAATCAACAGCCAATTTTGCGGAAACGAAATTCCTAGTTTCCAATAGCTGACACCTCGCAAATGCAGCTCTTTTACAAGATCGAATTTGGCTTGTATGGAACGGGCATCTTCAAACCAAACTTCATGAACCTTTTGGTTTTCATCCGTATATCGAAAAGTAGGGGCTTGGGCTTCTTCATCAAATTTGATTTCTGCATTGTATTTTGATGCAAGCTGAATCGCCTGCTGCGGACTTATCGCTTTTGCGTAAGGCCCGCCTTGCACAAAGGGAAGAGTCCAGTCATAACCGTATAAATTTTGTCCCATCATAATTTTCTGTGGAGGAATCTCCGTAACGGCATATTCGAGTACATCACGGACTGGGCCGATAGGAGAAACAGCCATTGGCGGTCCGCCGCTGTACCCCCATTCATATGTCATAATGACGACCCAATCCACAATTTCTCCATGTGCTTTATAGTCGTGGGCCTCGTACCATTGTCCTTTTTGCTCTGCGCTTGTTTTGGGGGCTAATGCAGAGGAAATGAACCACCCTTCACTGTGAATCCTGTCTCTCGCCCTTCGCAAAAATTGATTATAGGCTTCCCGGTCGGCAGGAAACAAATATTCAAAATCAAAGTGAATATCTCGAAACTGATATTTTTTTGCTGTGGCAATAATATTATTTAAAAATTTAGTTTGTACATCATCGTCTGTCAGCAATATATGCCCTAACTCTGCACTAAATTGATTGTTCTCCAAATTTGTGACAGCCATTGAAAACACTAAATTTTGTTCATTAGCAATAGTTTGCAAGTTCCCAATCGGTGGCTCTTTTAAAGAACCGTCACGTTGTGCTTGAAAGCTAAAATGGGTAAGGTAGGTTAAATAAGGGGCAGTCTCTCTTGCGCTGTCTTCGAGATTTTGGCTGACTTGAGCACCAAGCGGTTCTAAATATACATTAAATTCTGCTTGCCGTTTAGGCCGTTCTGGGATATATAATCGAAGGCCAATAGGCAATAATTGATTTATATTCAGTCCATTTACTGCTGCAAGCTCAAATACAGACGTACCAAATTTTCTTGAAATGCTCCAAAGGCTGTCTCCCCGTTGAACGGTGTAAAATTGTCCGATGATTGGAATAACAATTGCTTGACCTACAACAAGCTGATCAGGATTAGGAATTTCATTTGCTTCAACGATGGCTGTTATAGATGTTCCATATGTTTGTGCAATGGAATAAAGCGTTTGCCCAGATTGAACAACATGAATTAGCAAAATCATGACCTCCTGTAAAAACTGTTTGTAAATTTTATGTTTTCATCGCAGAAAACATGCTTTTGGAAAAGGTTGAAAGGAACCCGCACTTTTTTTAAGATGAAATTATATCGATAGGATGAGGAGCAAAAAATGACTAAAGACGAATATTATATGACTTTAGCAATTGAAGAGGCGAAGAAGGCGGAAAAGATTGGCGAGGTTCCGATTGGTGCTGTGCTTGTTGTAGATGATGTAGTGGTTGCAAAAGCTCATAATTTGAGGGAAACCGAGCAGAGGTCAATCGCTCATGCGGAAATATTGGCAATTGATGAGGCGTGCAGGAAGCTTCGAACGTGGAGACTCGAGAACTCGACGCTATATGTGACGCTTGAGCCATGTCCAATGTGTGCAGGAGCGATTGTAATGTCAAGAATTGAACGTGTAGTTTTCGGCGCTTTCGATCCGAAGGCTGGTTGTGCAGGAACGTTAATGAATTTATTAAATGAACCTCGTTTCAATCATCAAACAGAAGTAATTTCAGGCGTGAAGCAGGAGCAATGCAGTGAAATGTTAACCTGTTTTTTTCAAAAGTTGCGGGAAGAGAAAAAACGGTTGAAAATGAAAAATAAAAACAATTGAATTTTTTAACATATTGGGAAGCGTTGCATTTTCTCGAAAAAACATATATACTAAATTTGCGTCCTTAAACGGCGCAAAGTGAAAATCGGTTTAAACTTTGCCGTGCTAAGCGGGGAGGTAGCGGTGCCCTGTACTCGCAATCCGCTCTAGCGAGGCCGAATTCCTTCTCGAGGTTAGTATATTTTAGGGTCTGCCTCAAGTAAGTGGTGTTGACGTTTGGGTCCTGTGCAATGAGAATCCATGAACCATGTCAGGTCCGGAAGGAAGCAGCATTAAGTGGAAGCTCTCATGTGCCGCAGGGTTGCCTGAACTGAGCTAACTGCTTGAGTAACGCCTAGGGTTGCTAATCGACAGAAGGTGCACGGCAGTTATCATATCAAACAATAAGATCCCCTTATAGTAGGCAGAAAAAGAAAAGTCTGTCAACTATAAGGGGATTTTTTCGATGAGAGAAATATGAACAGCGTATGATGTAAAGCTTAAAAAATGTAATGAGGACATTGGTTTAAAATATGGATTGATGCATGATGGGGAAAACACTTTAAGCAGAAAGAAATGAAGAAAATATTAGGAAGACTTTAAAACTCCCCAAGAAGATCTTGAAACAAAAGTGTCCTTAGCGGCTAAAACCATACAGAATAAGCCGTCCCATTTCAAGTCTCATCCATACTTTTTCCGCACGTCCGAATAGATGAAGGATGCATTATGCAATATAACTATCAACGGCTTCAAAAGAGAAACAGCTTAAAGTCCTAATGAATATCGGTCTCAGGCTGTCTACATGTGCTGTCTATTTAACTGGAGACGCTTTTACAGAGATCGGTTTTATTTTTTTCATAAGTTTTTTATCCTTCTTATGGAAAACTTACATTCGTTTAAACAATCAGGTATAATAAATGAAAGATTACTGTATAAAGGGGAGGGCGTTACTTGAGTTATCAGGCTTTATACCGAGCATGGAGGCCACAGCAGTTTCGTGATGTCGTGGGACAAGAACACGTCACGAAAACATTGCAAAATGCCCTTTTACAAAATAAATTTTCGCATGCTTATCTTTTCACAGGTCCTAGAGGAACAGGTAAAACAAGCGCTGCAAAAATATTTGCGAAAGCTGTCAACTGCCAACAAGCACCAATTGCAGAGCCTTGTAATGAGTGTCCTGCATGTAAAGGAATCACGGAAGGATCGATTTCGGACGTTATTGAAATTGATGCAGCTTCTAATAATGGAGTAGATGAAATTCGCGATATTCGCGATAAAGTCAAATTTGCACCTGCGGCGGTCAAATATAAAGTATATATTATTGATGAAGTTCATATGCTTTCAATCGGAGCATTTAATGCTTTATTAAAAACGCTTGAAGAACCTCCAAAACATGTGATTTTTATTTTGGCTACAACTGAACCTCATAAAATTCCGCTTACCATTATTTCGAGATGTCAACGCTTTGATTTCCGGCGTATTTCTGTTCAATCCATCGTACGTCGCATGAAGGAAATTGTGGAAAATCAATCGATCAAGGTTGAAGAGGAAGCGTTAAAGGTTATTGCGAGCTCGGCTGATGGTGGGATGAGAGATGCACTGAGTCTGTTGGACCAAGCCATCTCTTTTAGCGATGATAAAGTCACATTGGAGGATGTATTATTTATAACTGGATCGGTTTCTCATAAGATGCTCGCAAATTTGGTCCGATTTATTTTTGAGAACAATGTTACGGAAGCTTTAAAAACTATCCACGAATGGTTGGATCAAGGGAAAGATCCTTTAAAATTAATTGAAGATCTCATTTATTACTATCGCGACATGTTATTATATAAATCGGCTCCAAACTTAGAGGAAGTAATGGAACGAGTCGCAATAGACGATGCGTTCGTTTCATTGTGCGAACAAATTCCTATTGAGCAAATTTATGAGACGATTGAAGTTTTGAATCAAAGCCAGCAGGAGATGAAATGGACGAATCATCCCCGTATTTTTGTAGAAGTAGCGATTGTGAAATTATGTCAAACTGAGCGTGTGCAGCCGCCTTCAGTTCATTATGAAGAACTTCTTAATCGAATACAGGAACTTGAACGCACAATATCTTCATTAGTTCAGCATGGAGTTCAAGAACAGTCGCCTGTTAAACAAGAAGCAAAAGTACAAAAAACAATTCAAAGCGGTTATAAAACGCCTGTTGACCGCATTTATGATATTTTGAGAAATGCTACTCGAAAAGATTTGGATTTAGTGAAAAGCCGATGGGGAGATCTGTTAACAACGCTAAAGCAGCAAAATAAAGTGTCGCATGCAGCCCTTTTAAATGAAAGTGAACCAGTTGCTGCTTGCGAATATGCTTTTGTGCTAAAATTTAAATATGAAATCCATTGTAAAATGGTGGCGGAAAATCAAAATCATGTATTAACAAACCTCCAAACGATTTTACAAGGACTCATTGGACGTCAAATGGAGATGATTGGCGTTCCGGAGAAAGAATGGGGTAAAATAAGGGAGGATTATTTGCGCAATCAACGATCAGACGATGCACATCAACAGGAACATGAAGAAGAAGATCCGCTTATTGCCGAAGCAAAAAAATTAGTTGGCACGGATCTGATTGAAATAAAAGAGTAAATAAATGCTTATGGAGGAGATAATATGATGATGCGTGGCGGTATGGGAAACATGCAAAAAATGATGAAGCAAATGCAAAAAATGCAAAAGGAGATGCAAAAGGCTCAGGAGGAGCTTGCTGAAAAAAAAGTGGAGGGAACTGCTGGCGGCGGTATGGTCACGGTTGTTGCAAACGGACATAAGGAAATTTTAGAAGTGAAAATCAATGAAGATGTTGTAGATCCTGAAGATATTGAAATGCTTCAAGATTTGGTATTGGCAGCAACAAACGATGCTCTTCGCAAAGTGGATGAGTTAACAAGCGAAACGATGGGAAGATTTACTAAAGGTATGAATTTGCCTGGCTTGTTCTAGGAGGATCTATTCGATGCAATATCCAGAACCGATATCAAAACTTATTGATAGCTTTATGAAGCTGCCAGGAATCGGTCCGAAAACGGCCGTTCGTCTGGCCTTTTTTGTTTTAAATATGAAAGAAGAAACAGTATTGGATTTCGCGAAAGCGCTTGTCAATGCAAAACGAAATTTATCATATTGCTCGATTTGCGGTCATATTACAGATGAAGATCCATGTTATCTTTGCAAAGATGAGCGCCGCGACAGAAGCATAATATGTGTGGTTCAAGACCCGAAAGACGTCATTGCAATGGAAAAAATGAAAGAATATAACGGTCTATATCATGTTCTGCATGGCGCCATTTCGCCAATGGACGGGATTGGTCCTGAAGATATTAATATCCCTGATTTGCTAAAACGTCTGCAAAATGATGAAATTCAAGAAGTAATTTTAGCAACAAATCCGAACATTGAGGGAGAAGCGACAGCAATGTATATCTCTCGCCTTTTAAAGCCTACAGGCATAAAAATCACAAGAATTGCTCATGGGCTGCCTGTTGGCGGTGATTTAGAATACGCGGACGAAGTCACACTTTCAAAAGCGCTTGAGGGAAGACGAGAGATTTGAAGAGAAAAGGAGTTTGCCAGACATGTTTATTCGGCGAAAGCAATGGTTGAGAAGAGAATTCGATCAGCTGCTTCTTCAAGATTTAATTGAGCTGAAGGAACATTGGGAGTATCAAAAGCGTTTAGTGGAAAAAAGCTTTGATCCTTCACCTGAGGTGCTTAGCAGTTTAAAATTAGCAGAAGCAAAATATTTATTTCTTTTAAAAGAAGCCAAAAAGAGAAATATCAAGATGGAATAGTAGGTAGAAGGAAGCAGCCACATTCCTGTTTGTTGTTTTCTTAGTTCTAAACAATATGAAATCTTTCATATTGTTAAAGTAAAGCCGAAATAAACAGGAAGGTGGGTTTTATATAATGGAGCCTTATATTATGATCATTTGCATTTTAGGGCTTTTATTCCTTCTGCTTCTTGCCGGTGCTTCTTTGAAACCGGTGAAATGGATAGGGAGTATTTTTATAAAAATTGTGATCGGGGCCTTGCTACTTTTTTTTGTTAATTCTTTTGGGACGAGTTTCGGTCTGCACGTGCCCATTAATATTGTTACATCATCTATTGCTGGTTTATTGGGGCTCCCCGGATTAGCTGCTTTAGTAATTATTAAAATGGTGATTATCCCTTGAAAAACACCTGTATACAGGCGGGTGTTTTTATTTTCAAAAAAAGTGTTGACATTATAAACAATCATGGTAAAATAATATTCGTCGCTAAGATACAAAATAAAAAACATTGACAAATAAATTTTTGATTGATAAAATAGAAATCCTGATTGATCCTTGAAAACTGAACAAAACGAAAAGCGTGCCTGTTGATTCTGACAAGAGCATTTGGTGACAAACTTTTTTTGGAGAGTTTGATCCTGGCTCAGGACGAACGCTGGCGGCGTGCCTAATACATGCAAGTCGAGCGGACCGAAGGGAGCTTGCTCCTTTAGGTTAGCGGCGGACGGGTGAGTAACACGTGGGCAACCTGCCCTGCAGACTGGGATAACTTCGGGAAACCGGAGCTAATACCGGATAACACCGAAAACCGCATGGTTTTCGGTTGAAAGGCGGCTTTTAGCTGTCACTGCAGGATGGGCCCGCGGCGCATTAGCTAGTTGGTGAGGTAACGGCTCACCAAGGCGACGATGCGTAGCCGACCTGAGAGGGTGACCGGCCACACTGGGACTGAGACACGGCCCAGACTCCTACGGGAGGCAGCAGTAGGGAATCTTCCGCAATGGACGAAAGTCTGACGGAGCAACGCCGCGTGAGCGAAGAAGGTCTTCGGATCGTAAAGCTCTGTTGTCAGGGAAGAACAAGTACCGTTCGAACAGGGCGGTACCTTGACGGTACCTGACGAGGAAGCCACGGCTAACTACGTGCCAGCAGCCGCGGTAATACGTAGGTGGCAAGCGTTGTCCGGAATTATTGGGCGTAAAGCGCGCGCAGGCGGTTCCTTAAGTCTGATGTGAAATCTCGCGGCTCAACCGCGAGCGGCCATTGGAAACTGGGGAACTTGAGTGCAGGAGAGGGGAGCGGAATTCCACGTGTAGCGGTGAAATGCGTAGAGATGTGGAGGAACACCAGTGGCGAAGGCGGCTCTCTGGCCTGTAACTGACGCTGAGGCGCGAAAGCGTGGGGAGCGAACAGGATTAGATACCCTGGTAGTCCACGCCGTAAACGATGAGTGCTAAGTGTTAGAGGGTATCCACCCTTTAGTGCTGCAGCAAACGCATTAAGCACTCCGCCTGGGGAGTACGGCCGCAAGGCTGAAACTCAAAGGAATTGACGGGGACCCGCACAAGCGGTGGAGCATGTGGTTTAATTCGAAGCAACGCGAAGAACCTTACCAGGTCTTGACATCCCCTGACAACCCTAGAGATAGGGCGTTCCCCTTTCGGGGACAGGGTGACAGGTGGTGCATGGTTGTCGTCAGCTCGTGTCGTGAGATGTTGGGTTAAGTCCCGCAACGAGCGCAACCCTTGACCTTAGTTGCCAGCATTCAGTTGGGCACTCTAAGGTGACTGCCGGCTAAAAGTCGGAGGAAGGTGGGGATGACGTCAAATCATCATGCCCCTTATGACCTGGGCTACACACGTGCTACAATGGGTGGTACAAAGGGCAGCGAAACCGCGAGGTGGAGCGAATCCCAAAAAACCACTCTCAGTTCGGATTGCAGGCTGCAACTCGCCTGCATGAAGCCGGAATCGCTAGTAATCGCGGATCAGCATGCCGCGGTGAATACGTTCCCGGGTCTTGTACACACCGCCCGTCACACCACGAGAGTTTGTAACACCCGAAGTCGGTGGGGTAACCCTTACGGGAGCCAGCCGCCGAAGGTGGGACAAATGATTGGGGTGAAGTCGTAACAAGGTAGCCGTATCGGAAGGTGCGGCTGGATCACCTCCTTTCTAAGGATATATACATTGAAATAGGGTGCGCTTTTCCGTTTTGTTTAGTTTTGAAGGATCATATCCTTCTTGATTGTTCTTTGAAAACTGGATAACGGAAAGACATTCACGAATAGATCGCTCATGTTAGGAAGAAACGGTTAAGTTAGAAAGGGCGCACGGTGGATGCCTTGGCACTAGGAGCCGATGAAGGACGGGACAAACACCGAAATGCTTCGGGGAGCTGTAAGTAAGCGTCGATCCGGAGATGTCCGAATGGGGGAACCCACTGCCCGTAATGGGGCAGTATCCATACCTGAATCCATAGGGTATGGAGGGCAACCCGGGGAACTGAAACATCTAAGTACCCGGAGGAAGAGAAAGCAACAGCGATTCCCTGAGTAGCGGCGAGCGAAACGGGAACAGCCCAAACCAAGAGGCGTGCCTCTTGGGGTTGTAGGACACTCGATTAAGGAGTGACAAAGGAACGGGGTAGACGAAGAGGTCTGGAAAGGCCCGTCAGAGAAGGTAACAACCCTGTAGTCGAAACTCCGTTCCCTCCCGAGTGGATCCTGAGTACGGCGGGACACGTGAAATCCCGTCGGAAGCAGGGAGGACCATCTCCCAAGGCTAAATACTCCCTAGTGACCGATAGTGAACCAGTACCGTGAGGGAAAGGTGAAAAGCACCCCGGGAGGGGAGTGAAAGAGAACCTGAAACCGTGTGCCTACAAGTAGTCAGAGCCCGTTAACGGGTGATGGCGTGCCTTTTGTAGAATGAACCGGCGAGTTGCGATTTCGTGCAAGGTTAAGCCGAAAGGCGGAGCCGCAGCGAAAGCGAGTCTGAAGAGGGCGAAATAGTACGAGGTCGCAGACCCGAAACCAGGTGATCTACCCATGTCCAGGGTGAAGGCAAGGTAACACTTGCTGGAGGCCCGAACCCACGCACGTTGAAAAGTGCGGGGATGAGGTGTGGGTAGGGGTGAAATGCCAATCGAACTTGGAGATAGCTGGTTCTCTCCGAAATAGCTTTAGGGCTAGCCTCAAGGGAAGAGTCTTGGAGGTAGAGCACTGATTGGACGAGGGGCCCCCATCGGGTTACCGAATTCAGTCAAACTCCGAATGCCAATGACTTATCCTTGGGAGTCAGACTGCGAGTGATAAGATCCGTGGTCAAAAGGGAAACAGCCCAGACCGCCAGCTAAGGTCCCAAAGTATACGTTAAGTGGAAAAGGATGTGGAGCTGCTTAGACAACCAGGATGTTGGCTTAGAAGCAGCCACCATTTAAAGAGTGCGTAATAGCTCACTGGTCGAGTGGCTCTGCGCCGAAAATGTACCGGGGCTAAACGTATCACCGAAGCTGCGGGTTGACACCGTTGGTGTCAGCGGTAGGAGAGCGTTCTAAGGGCATCGAAGCCGGACCGGAAGGACCGGTGGAGCGCTTAGAAGTGAGAATGCCGGTATGAGTAGCGAAAGAGGGGTGAGAATCCCCTCCGCCGAAAGCCTAAGGTTTCCTGAGGAAGGCTCGTCCGCTCAGGGTTAGTCGGGACCTAAGCCGAGGCCGAAAGGCGTAGGTGATGGACAACAGGTTGATATTCCTGTACCACCTCCTCACCGTTTGAGCAATGGGGGGACGCAGGAGGATAGGGTAAGCGCGCGGCTGGATGTGCGCGTCCAAGCAGTTAGGCTGGCAAGCAGGCAAATCCGCTTGCCGTGTGCTTGAGCTGTGATGGCGAGGGAAAGGAAGTACCGAAGTTCCCGATTCCACACTGCCAAGAAAAGCCTCTAGCGAGGTGAGAGGTGCCCGTACCGCAAACCGACACAGGTAGGCGAGGAGAGAATCCTAAGGTGAGCGAGAGAACTCTCGTTAAGGAACTCGGCAAAATGACCCCGTAACTTCGGGAGAAGGGGTGCTCATCAAGGTGATAAGCCATGATGAGCCGCAGTGAAAAGGCCCAGGCGACTGTTTAGCAAAAACACAGGTCTCTGCGAAACCGTAAGGTGAAGTATAGGGGCTGACGCCTGCCCGGTGCTGGAAGGTTAAGGGGAGCGCTTAAGCTGTAGCTGAAGGTGCGAACCGAAGCCCCAGTAAACGGCGGCCGTAACTATAACGGTCCTAAGGTAGCGAAATTCCTTGTCGGGTAAGTTCCGACCCGCACGAAAGGCGTAACGATCTGGGCACTGTCTCAACGAGAGACTCGGTGAAATTATAGTACCTGTGAAGATGCAGGTTACCCGCGACAGGACGGAAAGACCCCGTGGAGCTTTACTGCAGCCTGATATTGAATGTGGGTACAGCTTGTACAGGATAGGTAGGAGCCAGAGACGCGTGAGCGCCAGCTTGCGCTGAGGCGACGGTGGGATACTACCCTGGCTGTACTGACATTCTAACCCGCGCCCCTGATCGGGGCGGGAGACAGTGTCAGGTGGGCAGTTTGACTGGGGCGGTCGCCTCCTAAAAGGTAACGGAGGCGCCCAAAGGTTCCCTCAGAATGGTTGGAAATCATTCGGAGAGTGCAAAGGCAGAAGGGAGCTTGACTGCGAGACCTACAAGTCGAGCAGGGACGAAAGTCGGGCTTAGTGATCCGGTGGTTCCGCATGGAAGGGCCATCGCTCAACGGATAAAAGCTACCCCGGGGATAACAGGCTGATCTCCCCCAAGAGTCCACATCGACGGGGAGGTTTGGCACCTCGATGTCGGCTCATCGCATCCTGGGGCTGTAGTCGGTCCCAAGGGTTGGGCTGTTCGCCCATTAAAGCGGTACGCGAGCTGGGTTCAGAACGTCGTGAGACAGTTCGGTCCCTATCCGTCGCGGGCGCAGGAAATTTGAGAGGAGCTGTCCTTAGTACGAGAGGACCGGGATGGACGCACCGCTGGTGTACCAGTTGTCCCGCCAGGGGCATCGCTGGGTAGCTATGTGCGGAAGGGATAAGCGCTGAAAGCATCTAAGCGTGAAGCCCCCCTCAAGATGAGATTTCCCATCGCGATAAGCGAGTAAGATCCCTTGAAGATGACGAGGTAGATAGGTCCGAGGTGGAAGCGTGGTGACACGTGGAGCTGACGGATACTAATCGATCGAGGACTTAACCAAGTAAGAGCATCTATTCGTGAAGGAACCGTTATCTAGTTTTGAAAGAATGATATTCAAAAAAGTGTTGACAACTGCGATCAAAAAGTTATAATAGTAGTTGTCCATCGAATTGAATGGAACAAATGAATACAATAATTTGCTTGGTGGCAATGGCGAAGAGGTCACACCCGTTCCCATCCCGAACACGGAAGTTAAGCTCTTCAGCGCCGATGGTAGTGAGGGTTTGTCCCTTGCGAGAGTAGGACGCTGCCAGGCAAATTGAAAGAAAAAGAGCGGCGATCGATGCTGCTCTTTTTTTATATGAAAATAAATAAAAAATTCCAAAAATTGCATAGATTATATTTATTTTGGACATAATGAAGGTGGAGGTGGAGAAGGAATGACTTACAGTCAACAGAGTGAAATAATTGGGGAAACGTGTGTGATCTGTGATAAGCAAAAAGAGAAAGGCATTCATTTATATTCAAGTTTTATTTGCACAGATTGTGAAAAGGACATGGTGCAGACTGATACGAGTGACCGGAAATATCAATATTTTGTTGAACAATTAAAAAAAGCGGCAGCTTCCAAAATTTATTCTTAACTTGGCTATAAACAGATGGTCAAGTTTTTCTTTTTGTTATAATGAAATTATGCAGCAAATAGAAAAGGGCGATGAAAGCAGATGGGAAAAATTCGTACTCCGTTGTATAATGCTTTAATTCAACATTGTCAGTTAAATCCTCTTTCGTTTCATGTACCTGGTCATAAAAACGGGATTCTTTATGATCCAAATCAGTTTCCGCATTTTCGCCAAACGCTTCAGCTGGATTTGACTGAGATTGCTAATTTAGATGATTTATATGCGCCAGAAGGGATCATTAAAGAGGCGCAGCAGCTTGCAGCAGAATTATATGGAGTATCGTCAACATATTTTTTAGTGAATGGTTCAACGGTCGGAAACTTGGCAATGATTCTTGCTAATTGCCAAAAGGGGGATGTCGTATTCGTTCAACGAAATAGTCATAAATCAGTGATGCATGGATTAGAGCTGGCCGGTGCAAAGCCTGTTTTTTTATCTCCCAAGTTCGATGAAGGTTTTCAAGTGCCTTCTTATGTACCAGTTGAAACGGTAAAGAAAGCTTTTCAAAAATATCCTCAAGTAAAAGCGATCATTTTGACAAGCCCTACCTATTACGGTTTAACATATACAAAATTAAATGAACTTATTCAATTTGCTCATTCCCGCCGTGTTCCGGTATTAGTCGATGAAGCTCATGGGGCTCATTTGATCGCAAGTTCTTCGTTTCCGAAATCAGCTGTTTCGGTTGGTGCAGATGTTGTCGTACAATCTGCCCATAAAACATTGCCTGCTATGACAATGGGAGCATTTTTGCATGTAAACAGCAAATTGGTGAATGAGGAAAAAATTAGCCATTATATACATATGCTGCAAACAAGCAGTCCGTCTTATTTGATTATGGCCTCACTTGATTTAGCAAGAGCGTATGTCGAGGATATGTTAACGAAGGAAGAGGAATTGAATCAAACTTTAAATAAATATGTGGAGATCTTTCAACAGCTTGACTATATCGATATAGTGTCTTCGAAGGATCCTTTTGTGGCTGTTGATCCTTTAAAGCTGACAATTCGTTCACAAAATGCCATGTCAGGTTATGATTTAATGGAGCTTTTTGAAAAAGCACGTATTTATCCTGAGCTTGCCGATCCTCTAAATGTTTTGTTTGTGCTTCCGTTTGCTAAAGAGTTTCAAGATACTGGACACTTTTCGAAAGTCAATGACATATTAAAAAATACCCAAACAAGCAAGATGGAATGGGGTCTTCAGAAGGAAGTACAAATAGACGAAATCAGCCAGCTATCTATTTCTTACGAGGCAATGGAAAACAGTACAAAAACATTTGTATCATTAGAAGAAGCGATAGGAGAGATCTCTGCTGAAATGATTATTCCTTATCCGCCGGGAATACCGCTTTTGATGAGAGGAGAAAAAATTACAAAAAATCAAATTGAAGCGTTGAAAAGGTTAATGGAGCTGCGTGCTAATTTTCAAGGAGGAAAGAAATTAGCAGAAGGCCTTATTTCTATTTTCAGGAAAAGGTGATCTTAATGAAAGGAATTTTTATTACGTTTGAAGGACCTGAAGGAGCGGGGAAAACGACAATTATTAAAAAGCTTGAAAAAAAGTTAGAAAAAGAAGGAAAAGACGTTGTCGTGACGCGCGAGCCAGGCGGTATTGTCATCAGCGAGAAAATTCGGGAAATTATTCTTCATAAAGAACATACAGAGATGGATGCAAGGACCGAGGCGCTTCTTTATGCTGCCGCGAGAAGACAGCATTTAGTCGAAAAAGTAATTCCCGCTCTTCATAAAGGAAAAATTGTACTTTGCGATCGATTCGTTGACAGTTCTTTAGCCTATCAAGGGTATGCAAGAGGTCTCGGGATTCAAGAGGTGCTTGAAATAAATCAATTTGCAATAACCGGCATGATGCCCAATCTTACGCTGTTTTTTGATATTTTGCCGGAAAAAGGATTAGCAAGAATAACTAGCAATCAAAATCGAGAAATCAATCGACTTGACTTGGAAAAATTGGATTTCCATCAAAAGGTTTATGAAGGATACAAGAAAATCATTGAAATGTTTCCGAATAGAATAAAAGTGATCAATGCAGATCAGCCTTTAGAAAAAGTTTTTTTTGAAGCGGAGAGTGCATTGGACTTATTTTGGAAGGAAACATTGTAGTCATATCGTTCTCAAGCTTGATATAATGAAGAAAAATTGATATTCGCTGCAAAATGTCCTGGCAAGATGTCCTGCTTTTCCGTTTTTATTAATAAGGAGGCTTTTCCGTATGAAATTGATTATGGCTGTTGTCCAGGATCAAGATAGCAACCGCTTATTAAAAGCCCTGACGGAACATAACTTTCGTGTGACAAAGCTTGCAAGCACCGGGGGATTTTTAAAGTCCGGCAACACTACTTTTATTATTGGAACAGAAGACATTCGTGTGCAAAAAGCGCTCGATATCATTAAAACGAACTGCCAATCTCGCCAACAGCTTGTTGCTCCAGTTTCACCGATAGGCGGGAATACCGACTCTTACGTTCCCTATCCGCTTGAAATTGAGGTTGGCGGTGCAACTGTTTTTGTCCTTCCAGTTGAACAATTTCATCAATTTTAAAGGTGAGAGCAAATGAAAGTTAATGAAGATTTAAGAACAATACTGCCTAAACAAACAATTGAACAGAACGGAACACAAAACAGATCTAAAATATTTTCTCAAATGGTTGAAAAGCATGAATCCAAGCTCCATGAAGAACAATGGAAACAGCTTTTAAATGAACTGGAGGAAGCCGGAGAACGTCTAAGTAAATCGAGAAATATGCATGATTTGTCTAAGTTTAAAAGATTAGTAAAGCGGCTTATTCGTGAAACGATTGAATTCGGAATGGGTGTCAAAGAATCAAAGAGCTGGGATTTTTATGGGAACAGACGGAATTTAAAAATCGTTTCCCAAATTGACCAAAAGCTGGTGGAATTGACCGAAGAAATTTTAAATAAAGAAAAAGATGCCGTAAACATTTTAGGGAAAATAGGGGAAATAAAAGGGCTGATCGTGAATTTATATACGTAAGTGAGTGGTACAATAAATGAAAACATGGGAAGAACTCGAAAAACTTCAGCCAAAAGTATTGAAAATAATACAAAATTCTTTTAAGAAAAATAGATTGGCCCACGCCTATTTATTTCAAGGGAAAAAGGGCACAGGAAAAAAGGATGCTGCTTTTTTAACTGCAAAAAGTTATTTTTGCGAGCATTTGGAGAAAAATTATAAACCGTGCGGACAATGTTCAAACTGCAAGAGAGTTGAGAGCGGAAATCATCCTGATCTTCACTTTATAGAGCCTGATGGCTTATCAATCAAAAAAGAACAAATAGAAGCATTGCAGAAGGAATTTGCAAAAACGGGCGTTGAATCGAACCGGAAGCTTTATATCATATCTGGATGCGACCAGATGACTGTCAATGCGGCCAACAGTTTATTGAAATTTTTGGAGGAACCGACGGAAGGAACAATGGCAATATTAATAACAAATCAAGTTCATCGAGTGTTGCCGACAATTCTTTCTAGATGCCAAATATTAACCTTCCAACCCATTCCCCCAAAAATGATTCAGCAGGAACTTGAGAAAAAAGGAACTCCAAGTCATATAGCTGCCCTCGTCAGTCAAGTTACCAATAATATTGAAGAAGCATTTTCACTTAGCCGTGACGATTGGTTTGCGGAAGCAAGAACCAAAGTGATAAAATTATATGAAGTATTGGACTCCCGTCCCGACCATGCATTGCTTTTTATTCATAATCATTGGGTGCCTTTTTTTGCAGATAAAGAGCAAATGGAAATGGGACTGGATTTTCTCCTATTTTTATATAAAGATTTATTATCAATTCAAATCGGAAATGAAGATGACGTTGTTTATTTAGATATATTGCCAATGTTAAAACAGCAAGGGCTAAAGCTTGGCCAACGAACTGTTTTACACCAAATCGTCTCCATTTTGAATGCAAAAAAACGGTTAAATTTCAATGTTAATCCGCAGCTTCTTATGGAAGATTTGGTTTTAACATTGCAGGAGGGATAAGCTTGTATGATGTTGTAGGAGTTCGCTTTAAAAAGGCGGGAAAAATTTATTATTTTGATCCAAATGGTTTTGATATACAGCTTGATGATTATGTCATTGTTGAAACAATCAGAGGGATTGAATATGGAAAAGTAGTAGTCAGCAAAAAACAAGTGGAAGAGCATGATATTGTGCTTCCATTAAAGAAAGTCATTCGGAAAGCTGATGAAAAGGATCGGATGATTGTCCAAGAAAACAACAGGGCAGCAAAAGAAGCGATGGATATTTGTTTAAAAAAAGTAGAAGAACACGGTTTAGAGATGAAGCTTGTCGATGTAGAGTATACATTTGACCGCAACAAAGTCATTTTTTACTTTACTGCTGACGGGCGTATTGATTTTCGCGAGCTTGTAAAAGATTTGGCCTCTATTTTTAAAACGAGAATTGAACTTCGACAAATCGGGGTGCGAGACGAAGCGAAAATGCTTGGCGGAATCGGCCCCTGTGGAAGAATGCTATGCTGCTCCACATTTTTAGGGGATTTTGAGCCTGTTTCGATTAAGATGGCGAAAGATCAAAATTTGTCTTTGAATCCTACAAAGATTTCGGGGTTATGCGGAAGATTAATGTGCTGTTTAAAATATGAGAATGATGAATATGAAACAGCAAAAGAGCAACTTCCGGATATTGGAGATACTATAGAAACTCCGAATGGAACAGGAAAGGTTGTCGGACTAAATATTTTAGAACGTGTGCTGCAAGTCGAACTGATCAATCGCGATCGCGTCGTTGAATACACATGGGAAGAATTAATACAAGACGATGCTGTTTCTATGGAGTTCACAGATTAGAGGTGGAAAACCAGTGAACAAAAAAGAAATTTTTGATGCTGTGACATTGCTGGAGGAACAAATTGGTTATTTGTACCGCCAATTAGGAGAATTAAAGCAGCATATAGGAGAATTAATTGAAGAAAACCAACATTTAAAATTGGAAAACGACCACTTGCGCAAACGAATGTCTTCTTTTGATCAAATGAATTTGAAACAAGAAGAATTGAAAAGCGCTAAGAAGAAGGAAAAAAAGCTTGGACATATAGATATTGGCGAAGGGTATGATAACCTGGCAAGACTTTATCAGGAAGGATTTCATATTTGTAATCTGCATTATGGCAGTGTAAGGAAAGATGGAGATTGCCTGTTCTGCCTCTCATTTTTAAATAAAAAGTAAGTGCAGCTTCCTTTTCAGGAGGCTTTTCTTATGACTAGGACGAGTAAGTAATCTCAAGAAAGGGAAATTTACATGGTATATTTGCACGATGATGAAAGGCTGGATTATTTGTTAGCGGAAGATTTGCGCATCATTCAAAGTCCTTCAGTTTTTGCATTTTCTCTCGATGCAGTTCTTCTCGCAAAATTTGTGTATGTCCCGATCCAAAAAGGGAATTTGATTGACCTTTGTACAGGAAACGGGGTGATTCCACTTTTATTAAGCACAAGAACAAAAGGAACGATCACAGGAGTGGAAATACAAAAGCGGCTGTTTGATATGGCTGTCAGATCTGTCCAATATAATCACCTTGAACATCAAATAAAGATCATTCACGGCGACATTTTGGACATGCCGAAACAGCTTGGGTATGGGAAGTTCGATGTTGTAACATGCAATCCCCCTTATTTCAAAACGCCGGGACAAGAAGAGTTAAATAAAAACGAATATTTTGCGATTGCAAGGCATGAAATATTATGCACTCTTGAAGATGCTATACGTGTAAGCAGCCAATTGGTAAGGCCGGGGGGAAAAGTTGCCTTTGTCCATCGTCCAGGACGATTTTTAGAAATGATCGAACTCATGAAAAAATATCGAGTGGAACCGAAAAGAATTCGCTTTGTATATCCAAAGCTTGGAAAGGAAGCAAATACTTTATTAGTAGAAGGAATAAAAGATGGGAATCCTGATTTAAAAATTCTACCCCCATTGATCGTTTACGATGATCAAAACAATTATACGGATGAAGTTCAAAAAATATTGTACGGGTAAATAAAATGTGACTAAAGCGGAATGTATACATTATGGTGGTGAATAGGGATGTGGCAGCAAAAAAGCTATGCGGAAGATGTAGAGAAGGGCGCACTATATTTAGTGCCGACGCCGATCGGAAATTTAGAAGATATGACGTTCCGTTCAATCCGTGTGTTAAAAGAGTGTGACGTTATTGCAGCGGAGGACACGAGACAAACGAAAAAATTATGTCATTATTATCATATTGATACAAACATCATCAGCTATCATGAACATAATAAAAATTCGAGTGGAAGACAGATCATGAAAATGATTGAAGAGGGGAAAAAAGTTGCACTTGTCAGCGATGCCGGCATGCCAACCATTTCTGATCCAGGAAGTGAGCTTGTTCAGCTAGTTTTAGACCATCATTATCCGGTTATACCGCTTCCGGGGGCTAATGCTGCATTAACGGCATTGATCGCTTCAGGAATTGCGCCTCAGCCTTTTTATTTTTTTGGATTTTTACATCACAAGAAAAAAGAAAAGAAAAAACAATTGGAGCAATTAAAAAATAAGAAAGAAACCATTATCCTTTATGAATCTCCTCATCGACTCGTTGAAACGTTAAAGGATATTCATGAATTTTTTGGCAATAGGAAAATAGCTGTTGCTCGAGAGTTAACAAAAATGTATGAGGAGTTTGTGAGGGGGACAGTTGATGAACTATTAGATTGGGCGGAAAATCATGAAATCAAAGGGGAGTTTTGTTTAATCATTGAAGGCAGTCAAGAAAATACTCCCGATGATAACAAAGAAACATGGTGGAGTAAATGGACGATTAAAGAACATGTTGAACATTATATAGAAAAAGGCTATCCATCAAAAGAAGCGATCAAATTGGCCGCATTGGATCGAAATTTGCCAAAACGGGAAGTGTATCAGGAGTATCATTTGAAATAAAAGTCCCTGAATAGTAGGGACTTTTAACTTTTTATTTAGAAGATTCCAAAATGGTTTGGATTTCTTTTAAAATTTGCTCTGCACCTTCGCGGCTAAGAACAATTTTTCCGCCTGCAAGCTGGAAGTTATCATCAGAAACTTCTCCAGTTACTTGACAAGTCATGCTAGGTTTATATTTTTTCAAAATGATGCGGTCGTCATCCACATAAATTTCTAAAGCATCTTTTTCAGCAATTCCTAATGTTCTGCGCAATTCAATCGGAATAACTACGCGTCCCAACTCATCAACTTTACGAACAATTCCAGTAGATTTCATAAAATTTGTCTCCTCCCATTTGTAAAATAAAGATTTATCGCCTATATACTCCCTTTTTCGCCATTATTCGACATTTGCGATTGTCAATTAATAGAATAACAGTTTTTCCAATAAACGTCAATCCTTTTGATTCGAAATACTGTTCAATTTAAATAACTGTGTAAATCTTATAAGATGATGAAAGATTATGTATATTTTCTTGATAAAACAGGCTATGATGGTATCATAGAATATGTAATCAATGCTTGGTTTTGTCGCTCTCGTCCAACTGACGAGAGCTTTTCTGTAATGTAGTGGCAAAGGAGGATTAATATTGTGGAAAACAGAAAAAAAACATTTTATTTAACGACGCCCATTTACTATCCGAGCGATAAATTACATATCGGTCATGCGTATACAACGGTAGCCGGCGATGCCATGTCGAGATATAAACGCCTTCGCGGTTATGATGTCATGTATTTAACGGGAACTGACGAGCATGGGCAAAAAATCCAGCGAAAAGCGGAGGAAAAAGGAGTATCTCCTAAAAAGTATGTTGATGATATTGTTTCAGGGATTAAAGAATTATGGAAAAAATTAGATATTTCCTATGATGATTTTATAAGAACGACTGAAGAGCGACATAAGAAGGTAGTAGAAAAAATTTTCGACCGTCTAGTAAAGCAGGGAGATATTTATTTAGATGAGTATGAAGGATGGTACTGTACGCCTTGTGAATCGTTTTTTACAGAAAGACAGCTAGTGGACGGAAATTGCCCTGATTGCGGCCGCCCTGTTGAGAAGGTAAAAGAAGAGTCTTATTTCTTTAAAATGAGCAAATATGTCGACAGGCTTCTGCAATTTTATGAAGAAAATCCAGAGTTTATTCAGCCGGAATCAAGAAAAAACGAAATGATCAATAACTTTATAAAGCCTGGGCTGGAAGATTTGGCGGTATCCCGGACGACTTTTGACTGGGGCATTAAAGTTCCTGGTAATCCAAAACATGTTATTTATGTTTGGATTGACGCATTGACAAACTATATTACGGCGCTCGGCTACGGAACCGAGAATGAAGAAAAATTTAAAAAATATTGGCCTGCAGATGTTCATTTAGTAGGGAAAGAGATTGTCCGCTTTCACACGATATACTGGCCGATTATGCTCATGGCGCTTGATCTGCCTCTTCCTAAAAAAGTGTTTGGACATGGATGGCTGTTAATGAAGGACGGAAAAATGTCTAAATCAAAAGGAAATGTTGTGGATCCAGTTACATTGATTGACCGTTATGGGCTTGATGCTTTGCGCTATTATTTGCTGCGTGAAGTTCCGTTTGGAGCGGACGGAGTATTTACTCCTGAAGGCTTTGTGGAGCGCATTAACTATGATTTAGCTAATGACTTAGGAAACTTACTAAACCGAACGGTGGCCATGATCGATAAATATTTTGACGGCATTGTAAAAAAAGAACAAGCGGATGAAACCCCTTACGATGAGGCTCTTCGCTCATTCAGAACCGAAACAGTTAAAAAGTACGAAGAAGCCATGGATAAAATGGAGTTTTCCGTTGCGCTGACAGCCCTATGGCAATTTATTGGCCGGACAAATAAATACATTGATGAGACGGAGCCTTGGGTACTGGCAAAAGACGAGTCAAAAAGAAATCAGCTTGCATCCGTCATGTATCATTTGGCTGAGTCGCTTCGACATATAGCCGTTTTATTAAAACCATTTTTAACAAAAACACCGGATAAAATTTTTGCGCAAATAGGTGTAGAGGACGATCATTTGAAAAATTGGGAATCCATTCATAAGTTTGGACAGCTGGAAGAGGTTCGGGTGCAAAAAAGAGAGCCGCTGTTTCCGCGTTTAGATATCGAACAGGAAGTGAACTATATAAAAGAGCAGATGAAAGGATCGGCACCTGAGGCTAAAAAAGAAACAGCAGATGATGAGAATGAAATTACAATTGATGATTTTATGAAAGTGGATTTACGCGTGGCGGAGGTTATTCAAGCGGAGAGAGTAGAAAAAGCAGACAAGCTGTTAAAACTTCAGTTGGATTTAGGATCTGAAAAACGCCAAGTTGTTTCTGGAATTGCTAAATATTATCAGCCTGAACAATTAATCGGCAAAAAAGTTATTTGTGCAATAAATTTAAAACCGGTAAAATTGCGTGGAGAATTGTCGCAAGGAATGATTTTGGCAGGGGAAGAAAACGGAACCTTGTCGCTTGCTACCGTCGATTCAGATTTACCGAATGGAACGAAAATCAAATAAATTTGTCGAAGATTGTTTTTTTGGGGTGTTTCACGTGGAACACCTCTTTCCCTTTTATCGAAAAAGGGAAAAAATGATTGGAAAGGATGTCAAAATATGCTGTTTGATACTCATGCACATTTAAATGCGGTGCAATTTGAGGAGGATTTAAACGAAGTAATTGACCGGGCACTTCAAGAAAAAGTGGAAACTATCGTTGTTGTCGGCTTTGACCGCGAAACAATTCCAAAGGCTATAGAGCTTTCTGAAAGGTATGACTTTATATATGCAGCTGTCGGCTGGCATCCGGTTGATGCCATTGATATGACGGATCACGATTTAGATTGGTTAAGAGAGCTTTCCAGCCATCCGAAAGTTGTCGCACTAGGTGAAATGGGCCTGGATTATCATTGGGATAAATCACCTAAGGATGTGCAAAAAGAAGTGTTTCGCAAGCAAATTGCATTAGCAAAGGAAGTACAGCTGCCGATCATTATTCATAACAGAGAAGCAACTGCAGACATTGTTCAAATATTAAAAGAGGAAAATGCGAAGGAAGTAGGCGGAGTCATGCATTGCTTTTCCGGAAGCTTAGAGGTTGCCAAGCAATGTATGGACATGAATTTCTATATTTCGTTCGGCGGTCCTGTTACATTTAAAAATGCAAAAAAACCAAAAGAAGTAGCTGCGGAAATTCCATTGGACCGATTATTAATTGAAACCGATTGTCCTTATTTAACCCCTCATCCATTCCGTGGCAAACGGAATGAACCAAGCTATGTCAAATATATCGCAGAAAAAATTGCAGAGCTGAAAGGACTCACCTTTGAAGAAATAGCAAAAATTACAACCAGAAATGGAAAAAAATTATTCGGCATTTCATGATAAAGATTTCTGTCGAAGCTTGTTCAAGCTTGTCTGAAAAAAGAATGATTCAAAAAAGTTCTACACGTCTTCTTTTCCTCATAGGATAAACGTGTCGAGAAGTCTTTCTTCACTTTTTGTTCAAACTTCAAGATAATAGTTACAAAAAACGAGAAAAGTGCAGGAGGGTTGACAGGTTTAAAAATACTCTATATAATCTCACGGAGGAGAAGGAGGCGTTTTCGTGATTGAAAACATGAAAAATATGGTATCCAACCTTTCCAAGAGAAAAAAGTATGTCCTTTCTGCAGTCGGTGTATGTTTAATTGGCACAGGAGCAACGTATGGGGGATATGAAGGAACAAAAGATACTGTTAGAGTCACTATTGATGGGAAAACAGAGGAAGTAAGGACCCATGCAGACCAAGTCAGTGATCTTTTGAAAGAATTAGATATAAAATTACAAGCTAATGATTATATTTCTCATGCGAAACATCGGGACATTCAAGACAACATGAATATAGTGATAAAATATGCCAAACCTGTCCAGCTGATTGTAGACAATGAGCGAAGGAAGATTTTCACAACTGCTGATACGGTAGAAGATGTTTTAAGGCAGCAAAAAATTTCCATTACCGAAAAAGATGAAGTTCTACCAGCATTAGATGCAAAAATTGAAAAAAACATGGAACTAAAGGTGAATAAAGCGCATCTTATCACTTTAAATATTGGTGGGAAAAACCAACAGATTTGGTCTACTTCGACTACTGTCGCTGACTTTTTAAAGGAACATAACGTAAAATTGAACCCAATGGATAAAGTAAAGCCTGGGCTAACAACAGTGTTAAATAAAAACACAAATGTAGAAATTACCAGAGTAGAAAAAGTCACCGATGTAGTGGAAGAACCAATTGTATTTAAAATCGTTCAACGTACAGATAAAAATTTAGCTGAAGGAACGAAAAAAGTGATTCAAGAAGGCGAAAAAGGAACACGCCAAAAACAGTTTGAAGTCATTTTGGAAAATGGAAAAGAAATTTCCCGTAAGCTTATAAAAACTGTAACAACGAAGGAAAGCAAAGATAAAATTGTTGTTGTCGGGACAAAAGCTTCTTCGCAGCCTGCACTAGCTTCAAGAGGAACTGGCAGCAAGTCTAAAGAATTTTATGTGACGGCTACTGCATATACAGCATCCTGCAATGGCTGTTCAGGCACAACAGCAACGGGGTACAATTTGCGCTCAAATCCAAATGCAAAGGTAATCGCAGTTGATCCGTCTGTCATTCCGCTCGGATCAAAGGTGTATGTTGAAGGATACGGATATGCAGTTGCCGCCGATACTGGTTCAGCAATTTCCGGAAATAAAATTGACGTATTTTTCCCAAATAAGTCTCAAGCATATCAATGGGGTCGAAAAAAGGTCAAAATAAGGGTTTTACGTTAACTTTATCGAGTGCTGTTTTGACAGAGGGTTTCGACCCTCTGTTTTTTTACGTTATAATTGGAAATCAGTAGCCTTTTATACAATTTGACGACAAATATTACAAAAAGGTTTCAAGTTTTGGAGGAAAAAATGAAAAAAAAAATAAAAGAAATTATTATCGTTGAAGGTAAAGATGATACGTTGGCAATAAAAAGAGCAGTGGATGCCGATACGATTGAAACGAACGGCTCTGCCATTAATCAATCGATTATTGAGCAAATACGCCTTGCCCAAAACACGCGGGGAGTTATTATTTTTACTGATCCTGACGCTCCGGGAGAAAAAATTCGCAAAACAATAGCTGAACATGTTCCTGGATGCAAACATGCCTTTTTGCCACGTAATGAAGCCAGAGCAAAAAACGGGAGAGGAATTGGCGTTGAACATGCCAGCGCAGAATCTATTCGGAAAGCGCTGCGTTCGGTGAGAGAGGAAATGAACGAATGGAAAAGCAGCATTTCCATGTTAGATTTGATTTTTTATGGTTTAATTGGCGGTCCAACGGCAAAAAAGCGGAGGGAAAAGCTTGGAGAGCGGCTAAAAATCGGCTATGCTAACGGAAAACAGCTAATGAAACGCTTGGCAATGTTTCATATTACGAAAGAAGCGTTTTTGGAGGCAATTGAGGCGATCTTAAAGGAGGAAGAGGCAGATGGAAAAAGAAATAGCAACGTTAAGCCGAACGAAACAAATTCTTGAAAAATACAGCTTTTCTTTTAAAAAAAGCTTAGGGCAAAACTTTATTGTGGAACCGAACATATTGCATCGAATGATTGAGCGTGCAGGTGTAACAGAAGAAACAGGAGTCATCGAAATAGGTCCAGGGATCGGCGCATTAACAGAACAATTAGTAAAAAATGCTAAGAAAGTTATTGCCTTTGAAATCGATGGCAGACTGCTTCCGATTCTTGAAGAAAATTTAGCTCCATATTCAAATATCGAAATCATTTATCAAGATGTATTAAAGGCAAACCTCCACGAAATCATTGAAAAAAAATTGAACAATTGCCGTGAAGTCATGGTAGTCGCCAATTTGCCATACTATATCACCACGCCGATCATTATGAAGCTTTTGGAAAACCGTTTGCCACTAAAAGCGATCGTCGTCATGCTTCAAAAAGAGGTAGCAGAACGAATGACAGCCAAACCGTCAACAAAAGATTACGGCTCATTATCCATTGCCGTCCAATATTACACTGAAGCGAAAACGGTTATGTCGGTGCCGAAGACAGTATTCATTCCGCAGCCAAACGTGGATTCGTCTGTCATTCGCCTCGATTTGCGTCCAGAACCGCTTATTCATGTCAAAAATGAAGCATTTTTCTTTCAAGTAGTAAAAGCAAGTTTTGCTCAAAGAAGAAAAACGTTATTGAACAATTTACTCAACAACTTACCCAATGGGAAGGTGAATAAAAACATAATTGAAGAATGTTTGACATCAGCAGGAATCGATGGAAAGCGCAGGGGGGAATCATTGACCATTGAAGAATTTGCTTTATTGAGCGACAGACTTTACGAAATATTTAAATAGGGTAAATCACCATTTTGAAAAGCAAGACATACGTTAAAGAAGAAAAGAAAACTATTCCCGTTCGGAGTGAACATTATGCTAATAAAGCCGGGGATGATAGTGGCCAGAAAGTCTTATCAGTGCGATTTGCTTTTTCGGATTTTAGAAATAAAAAAGGATCATACTGGCCGTCTGATTGCCCTTATTTCAGGACAGGACGTCCGTTTAATTGCTGATGCCCCTTATGACGACTTAGTCATCATGAATAAAGAAGAACAAAAAATACGTGAAAAACAAGAAAGGGAAAAAATAGAAAATACGCTTTATCTCCTGAAGCAAGATTATGATCTATCTCGTGAAAAACAAGAATTTTACGCTTCGTCCGAATTTGAATATCAAAATGAATGTTTTCATATTCCAGGCAGAGTATTACATGTAGATGGCGACCCCAATTATTTGGAAAAATGCTTAAATTTATACGAAAAAATTGGTGTTCCTGTTCACGGCATACATTTAAAAGAAAACGAAATGGCTGATCATATTGATGAGCTTTTAGAAAAATATCGGCCGGATATACTAGTCATTACTGGACATGATTCTTATTCGAAGCATAAAGGGACAATATTGGATTTGAATGCTTACCGACACTCGAAGGATTTTATTAAAACGGTCAGGAAGGCACGGAAAAAAATTCCCGGGCTTGATCAGCTGATTATTTTTGCCGGTGCATGCCAATCTCATTTTGAGTCATTAATAAGAGCTGGGGCCAATTTTGCAAGTTCACCGTCAAGAGTGAACATTCATGCTTTAGATCCTGTGTATATTGTTTCTAAAATCAGCTTTACTCCTTTTGTAGAACGTATTAATGTTTGGGATGTACTTCGAAACACCTTGTCGCGGGAAAAAGGATTAGGAGGCATTGAAACAAAGGGCGTCATGCGGTCAGGTTTACCATTTAACCGATATATTGAGGAAGCAGGTCAAAACGAATAAACGTTTGGACTGCTTTTTTTTGAATAAATCCATATAATTTTTGCAAAAACGGGAAAACTATGACAAGTATTAGAGAATTTTGTTGAAAAGAAAACGTTGACACAGATGTTTAAAGGCTGTTATAATAAAAAATTTATTTGACTTATTAGTCGATTCTGTGTATAATGAACTTTGTGAGGTGGTTCCAATGGCAAAAACGTTATCCGATATTAAACAAGCTCTCGATTCTAATCTAGGCCGTCGATTAACATTAAAAGCGAATGGCGGACGTAGAAAAACAATTGAACGTTCAGGCGTTTTAGCCGAGACGTATCCATCGGTTTTTGTGATTGAACTTGACCAGGAAGAAAATGCTTTTGAACGCGTTTCATACAGCTATGCAGATGTGTTAACGGAAACAGTCCAAATTACTTTTATAGATGAAAACAACAATGTTGCAATGGGCGGGCAGTAAACGAAATTTGTTTGCTGCTTTTATTTTTTTCTCTGGCATTTTTTTAAAAGCATAAATCAAGCTTTTCGCTTGAAACTAACAGTAAGCGGATAAAATCCGCGGGAATGTCTGTTTTTATTTAAGGGGGAGTCAAAGAATGGCTAGACGCCGAGGCATTATGTCAGAAAGCTTTAAGTATGAATTGGCTAAGGAATTGGGCTTTTATGAAACGGTCAAAAATGAAGGATGGGGAGCCATTCGGGCTCGTGATGCCGGAAACATGGTAAAACGGGCGATCGAGATTGCAGAAGAGCAATTGGCTAAGCAAAACGGCAAAACTTTTTAAAAGCAGACATTCGGGTGGCCGGCTCATAGTTTGGGCCGGCATTTTTTTATGTTTTCAATGGACGGATTTTGTCGAATTATGCTATTATATCCCTATTTATGGTACAATGTGAATACATTTTGTCAGAACGAAAAAGTAGGTGAATGTATTTGCGAGTATTGGAAAAAGCTCCGGCAAAAATTAATTTATCTTTAGATGTTTTACATAAAAGATCTGACGGATACCATGAAGTGAATATGGTCATGACGACCATAGATCTAGCTGATCGAATCGAGCTGAAGCTTCTTGATGAAAATAAAATACGTATCATATCGCATAATCGATTTGTGCCAGATGATGATCGGAATTTAGCTTACCAAGCGGCACAGCTTTTAAAGGACCGTTTCGGGATTCAAAAGGGTGTGGCAATCACGATTTCAAAGTGCATCCCTGTTGCTGCGGGCCTTGCAGGAGGGAGCAGTGATGCAGCAGCAACGTTAAGGGGATTAAATAAACTATGGAATTTGGATCTTTCCCTTGATGATCTTGCGAAACTTGGAGCAGAAATTGGTTCAGATGTTTCTTTTTGTGTTTACGGAGGCACAGCTGTGGCGACCGGAAGAGGCGAAAAAATTGAGCTGATTGATCCTCCTCCGCATTGCTGGGTCGTATTGGCGAAGCCTGATATCGGTGTGTCCACTGCTGAAATTTACCGACATTTGAAGATAAATGACATTGAGCATCCTGATGTTAGTGGAATGGTCAAAGCGATAAAGGATCAAAATTATCAAGAAATCTGTGCGAAGCTTGGAAATGTCCTTGAGTCGGTCACAATGAAGATGTATCCGGAAGTTGCTTTGATTAAAGAACAAATGAAACGTTTTGGAGCTGATGCTGTTTTAATGAGCGGAAGCGGACCGACAGTATATGGACTTGTTCAACACGAGTCGAGGCTTCATCGTGTTTATAACGGCTTGAGGGGATTTTGCGATCAAGTGTATGCAGTCAGAATGCTTGGGGATCGGATAGCCCTTGATTAAATGCGAATATTAAGTTATATTTACTTTAAAAACATTCGGAATTTGGAGGTTCGTCTATGAAATTTAGACGCAGTGGGAGACTTGTCGATATGACACACTATTTGCTTCATCATCCACATGCGCTCATCCCATTAACTTTTTTCTCTGAACGGTACGAATCAGCTAAATCCTCCATTAGCGAGGATTTAGTGATCATAAAGCAAACCTTTGAGCAACAAGGGATCGGAACTTTAATCACAACCCCAGGCGCAGCTGGCGGTGTCAAATTTATTCCGAAGGTGACGAGGGACGAAGCAAATGGAATTATTCAAAGACTGTGCGAGAAAGTCTCAGACCCCAGCCGGCTTTTACCTGGAGGTTATTTATATTTAACAGATTTACTGGGAAATCCAAAAATGATGAATCAAATCGGGCGTTTATTTGCTTCGGTTTTTGCGAATCGTACAATTGATGTCGTCATGACTGTAGCTACGAAAGGAATCCCAATTGCTTATGCAGTTGCCAGCTATTTGGATGTTCCCTTTGTCATCGTTCGCCGTGACAATAAAGTGACAGAAGGGCCGATGGTAAGCATTAATTATGTTTCAGGCTCTTCGAAAAGAATCCAAACTATGACGCTTGCAAAGAGGAGCTTAAAAGAAGGATCGAATGTGTTAATTGTTGACGACTTTATGAAGGCCGGAGGAACGATCAACGGCATGATCAGCATGCTGTCTGAATTTGGCGCAAACGTTTCAGGAATTGGGGTTCTTGTGGAATCAGAAAGCGTGGATGAACGGCTTGTAAATGAATATATTTCCATTTTAAAACTTTCCGATATGAATGAAAAGGAACGATCCATACAAGTTAGTAAAGGAAATTATTTCGATTTCCTCTAGCATAAAAATAATGAATCGTAAGGGAGTGTTTCAAAATGAAAGTCGTTTCAACAAAAAAGGCTCCGGCTGCAATCGGACCATACTCTCAAGGAATTATTGTGAATAACATGTTTTATAGCTCTGGACAAATTCCTTTAACCCCTGAAGGAAACTTGGTACAAGGAGATATTAAAGAACAGACTCACCAAGTTTTCGCGAATTTAAAGGGTGTATTGGAAGAAGCAGGCGCTTCGTTGGAAACTGTCGTCAAAGTAACCGCATTTTTAAAAGATATGAACGATTTCGCTGCTTTTAATGAAGTATATGGGGAATATTTTCAAACGCATAAGCCTGCTCGGTCATGTGTGGAAGTTGCAAGACTTCCGAAAGATGTCCTCGTTGAAATTGAAGTGATTGCTTTAGTTAAATAAAAGGTTGATTGTTCAGGATCCGTTTTGCGAATCGGATCCTTTTTTATTTTTTTATTTTTCCCAAAAATTTTTTGTGTGAAAAGAAGGAAAATTTAAAAATCCGTTGAATTGTTGAATTATGGTTACTAAAGTTTTTGCGAAGAAAAAGGTGGTGAACAGGATGGAAGTGACAGATGTAAGATTGCGCCGCGTCAATACAGAAGGTCGGATGAGAGCGATTGCGTCCATAACATTGGATAATGAATTTGTCGTCCACGATATACGTGTAATTGACGGAAATAACGGCCTTTTTGTAGCAATGCCTAGTAAACGTACACCGGATGGAGAGTTTCGAGACATTGCACATCCTATTAATTCAAATACTCGCGGTAAAATTCAAGACGCTGTTCTAGCTGAATATCACCGTTTAGGTGAGACGGAAGATTTTGAATATGAAGAAGCAGGGGCTTCATAAAAATATGATGTAAAAGAAGGGGCTTAAAGCATTCAGCTTAAGACCCTTTCTTTTTTAAAGGATCTGTTCACTAATACGATTTAGTAAACGTTTGCAAAAGAATAGATGGCCTCCTTTGTTTTTCTTACATACTCAATTGTTATGCAGCTATTGATCATCAAGTCTGATGGTTGTATAGGAAATGGTATTTGTTTCAAAAATTAATGTTCATACATCGGCATTTGAAAAAACGAAGAAATGCAGAGCTGTAAATCGTAAATCAACTTCGTTGAACAACAATGCATCCAAGTATAACCTTCTACGTTCAGCCACTGTCAGAAAATCTGGTTCATCGAAAGGAAGCAATCGAATAAATCAAAAAAACTTTAGGCAATATTGTTCTGCTGAAATGAATTTTTTTTGTGTTAAGGCCTCCAATCAGGTGTTCTTTTCCTTCTTGTTTTTTCGTCAAAGTATCAAAACCGGCCTTTAGAGAAGAGGGAAGAAGCATAAAATTTAGGGCTTCCTCGTAGATTTTTAATAAAATTCCTATCCTATTTCTGTACCTTTTTCGAGAAAAATAGAGTGAAACGGAAATTTACGGAATCACACAAGATTTCTTGAAATAGAACATTATTTAAGATAAGATTTTTATGGATAAAAAGGGTATTGGAGGCCTATAAATGGAGAAATGTTTTGCAGTCATCTTAGCAGCCGGGCAAGGAACAAGAATGAAATCAAAGCTCTATAAAGTGCTGCATCCTGTTTGCGGTAAACCTATGGTACAGCATGTGATAGACAATGTTTCCAAGCTTCAAGTTGACGAAATCATTACCGTCGTCGGTCATGGTGCGGAAAAAGTAAAATCAGAGCTCGGCGAACAGACATTGTATGTTTTGCAGGAGCAGCAGCTTGGAACTGCTCACGCTGTTTTGCAGGCGGCTCAATATCTTGAGGGGAAAGAAGGAACGACAATTGTTGTTTGTGGCGATACGCCGCTGATCACCAGCGAGACGTTTGAAAAATTGTTAAAGCATCATCTGGAAACGAAAGCAAAAGCCACCATTCTGACAGCAGAAGCGGATGATCCGACTGGATATGGACGAGTGATCCGCAATGAAGAAGGGCTGGTTGAAAAAATAGTTGAGCATAAAGATGCTACAGAAAGTGAACGTCTTGTGACAGAAATTAATACGGGAACTTATTGCTTTGATAACGCTTCCTTATTTGAAGCTTTAAAGCATGTCAATAATGACAATGCGCAAGGCGAATATTATTTGCCGGATGTAATTGAGATTTTGAAGGAAAAAGGCGAAATCATTTCAGCGTTTCAAACAGATTCTTTTGAAGAAACGTTAGGGGTAAACGACCGCATAGCGCTTTCGCAAGCGGAGCTTATTATGAAAAGGCGAATCAATCAAAAGCATATGAAAAACGGAGTTACAATTGTCGATCCTGATAATACATATATATCAGCAGATGCAGAGATCGGACAAGATACTGTCATTTATCCGGGTACAGTCATTATCGGTAAAACGGTCATCGGAGAGGAATGTGAAATCGGTCCCAACTCCGAAATTAAAGATTGCCAAATTGGCCATAATACGAACATCCGTCATTCTGTTGTTCATGACAGTCAGATCGGAAATCAGGTTAACATCGGTCCGTTCGCACACATTCGCCCAGCCTCCGTTATTGACGATGGAGTAAAAATTGGGAATTTTGTCGAAGTCAAGAAATCTAAAATTGGAAAAGAATCGAAAGCATCCCATTTAAGCTATATTGGAGATGCAGAAGTTGGGAATGGGGTGAATCTTGGCTGCGGTTCGATAACAGTTAACTATGACGGGAAAAATAAATATTTAACGAAAATCGAAGACGGAGCCTTTATTGGATGTAATTCAAACCTTATTGCGCCGGTTACGATTGGCGAAGGAGCATATGTAGCAGCCGGATCAACTATTACAGATGACGTCCCTGGCAGCGCATTATCGATCGCAAGGGCTCGTCAAGTGAATAAAGAGAGATACGTCATCGAAAAAATGAATGGTAAAAAATCGTAATTTGGAGGGTCCCTTTACAATGACAAAAAATCGTTATAAAGACGAAAATTTAAAAATCTTTTCTTTAAACTCAAACGCAGCCCTTGCCAGGGAGATCGCGGATATAGTAGGAGTCGATTTGGGAAAAAGTTCGGTTACGAGATTTAGTGACGGGGAGATTCAAATTAATATTGAAGAAAGCATTCGCGGCTGCGATGTATACGTGATCCAATCGACAAGTGATCCAGTCAATGAGCATTTAATGGAATTGCTCATTATGATTGATGCGCTTAAACGTGCATCTGCCAAAACCATTAATATTGTTATGCCATACTATGGTTATGCGCGGCAGGATCGGAAAGCACGTGCAAGAGAACCTATTACTGCTAAGCTTGTTGCGAATTTATTGGAAACTGCAGGCGCGACAAGGATGATTACTCTTGATTTGCATGCTCCGCAAATCCAAGGTTTCTTTGACATTCCTATCGATCACTTAATGGGAGTGCCGATTTTAGCAGATTATTTCTTGGAAAAACGCTTTGATGATATTGTCATTGTTTCTCCTGATCATGGCGGTGTGACGAGAACACGAAAAATGGCAGATCGGCTGAAGGCGCCAATTGCCATAATCGATAAGCGCCGTCCTAAGCCAAATATGGTTGAAGTTATGAACATTGTTGGGAATGTCGAAGGCAAAACAGCCATTTTAATTGATGATATCATCGATACAGCAGGAACGATTACGCTTGCGGCAAATGCTCTAGTAGAGCATGGGGCAAGGGAAGTTTATGCCTGCTGTACACATCCGGTGTTGTCTGGACCTGCGATAGAACGAATTCAAAACTCGAAGATTAAAGAGTTAGTCGTAACGAATTCAATCGCTTTGCCGGAAGAGAAAAAAATTGAAAAGCTGATTCAGCTTTCTGTCGCTCCATTGCTAAGTGAAGCGATCATCCGTGTTCATGAAAAACAATCGGTCAGCGTGCTTTTTGACTAATATTTTGTCTTTGACTTTTAAACGATTTTAGCAGATTATAATATTATAGGGATCTTCTTTGCGAGTTGTGAGTTGATTATTTCTTTCATTAGCATGTTTAGACTTTGTGATGATGGGAAACCAATAGTAGTAAGAAGGCTTTTTTCGAATTGAGTTATTAGAAAAAAAGTCTGAAAGAAAGGGGATTACCATGACAGCAGTCATACATGCAAAAGAAAGAAAATCATTTACCAATTCGTCAAGAAGAAAAGCTAGAAAGCAAGGACAAATTCCTGCCGTAATTTACGGAAAAAAACAAGAGAACAAAGCGATTTTAGTGAGCGAATCGGAATTGTTAAAAATTTTGCGCGAACAAGGGCGCAATGCGATGTTGAACATTCAGCTTGACGGCGAAAACCATCAAGCCCTCCTGTACGAACTGCAGCATGACCCAATGAAAAACACGATTATACATGCGGATTTTTATGTTTTCGATATGGATGATGAAGTAGATATCGAAGTACCAATTGTCTTAATTGGAGAAGCAAAAGGAGTAAGAGAGGGCGGTGTGCTGCAGCAGACAACACATGAGGTGGAAGTGAGAGCGAAACCTGCTCATATTCCTTCGGCGATTGAAGTCGATGTAACAAACTTAGAAATAGATGATACAATCCATGTACAAGATATTCAAACAGATGGACAGTTTAAAATTTTAGATGAGCCTGAAACGGTTGTGGCAACCATCCTGCCGCCGGAAAATGAAGAATTGGATACGGCTGATGAGCAAAAAAGTGAAGAGAAGGAAGACGGAGCTGTAGAAGAATAAATTAGGCGTAACCTATTTTGGTTACGTCTTTTATGCTATTAATTGTCATCTCACTATCATAAAAAAATTGGGGGACATTTCATGAAAGTAATAGCAGGTCTTGGAAATCCTGGAAAAAAATACGAACAAACTAGACATAACGTTGGGTTTATGGTAATTGATGAATTATCAAAGCGTTTAAACATATCTTTAAATGAAAGCAAATTTAACGGGATATACGGTATCGGTCATTTTTCAAATGAAAAGATATTATTGATAAAACCGCTTACATTTATGAATTTATCGGGTGAATGCATTCGTCCTTTACTGAATTATTACAATGTCCCAACTGAACAGTTGGTTGTAATATATGACGATTTAGATTTGCCTGTAGGCAAGATTCGCCTTAGAATGAAAGGGAGTGCTGGTGGTCACAACGGAATGAAATCTATCATTCAGCATTTAGGTTCGGAAGATTTTAAACGGATTCGAATTGGGATTGGCCGTCCGAAACACGCGATGGATATCGTCGACTATGTATTAGGAAAATTTACAGAAGAAGAAATGCACCATATTCAACATTCCGTTGATCGATCGGCTAGTGCATGTGAAAAATGGATACACACGCCATTCTTAGAAGTCATGAACGAATACAATTAACAAACGTATAAAAATGGCTCCTGCCGTTCATAATAATCATAAAACCTTTCATTCCACAAGTGCAGGAGGTTGGAGGATGGCGCTTCATTATTATTGCCGCCATTGCGGAGTCAAAATTGGTAGCATTGAAAAATCTGTTTTTAGCGTCGATTTAGGATTTCATCATTTAACGAATGAAGAGCGGAAAGAAATGATCGAGTATCTTCCAAACGGTGATATTCATGTCAAAAGTATTTGTGAAGATTGTCAGGAGGCGCTAGAGCGAAATCCCGATTTTCATCAATATGAAAATTTTATACAGTAAAAGCTTTGGAAACTTGATTTCAAAATTTCCAAAGCATTTTTATATTTGTCGAGAGGAGGCTGGAGATTGGAAAGCCTGTATCAATTTTTTTATGCGCAAAACGACTTTCAAGCAGTTGTAGACGGTATAAAAGAAGGTTTGAAAGAACAAATGGTAGCCGGACTTTCTGGCTCAGCAAGGTCTGTATTTATTTCCGCTTTTTACAAAGATGTCAAACAACCGATGCTGGTTGTGACGCATAACCTTTATCAAGCCCAGATCATTTATGAAGATTTAAATAATTTACTAGGCGATTCCGTCTATTTGTATCCTGTAAATGAATTGATCGCATCTGAGATCGCAGTCGCAAGTCCAGAGCTAAAATCACAAAGGATGGAAGTGTTGAATCGTTTATGTAAAGGTGAAAAAAGCATCGTTGTAGCCCCTGTTGCTGCATTAAGACGAATGCTCCCACCGAAAGAGTTATGGAAAAGCCATCAGCTTTCTATTTCTGTTGGAGGAACATTTGAATTAAACGAGAAGCTTCCGCATCTTCACTCAATGGGATATGAACGTGTTTCCATGGTGTCTGCTCCTGGGGAATTCAGCGTGCGCGGTGGAATTATTGATATTTATCCTTTAACGGAGGAACATCCTATTCGCATCGAACTATTTGATACGGAAGTAGATTCAATCCGAACGTTCAGTCTTGAAGACCAAAGATCGATTGAAATGATTCAAGAAGTGACAATCGGACCGGCAGAGGAAATCATTTTAACGGACAGCCATTATGAAAAAGGAATGAAGCAGTTAGAAACGGCTTTATCAAACAGCTTAAAGAAATTGAAAAAAGATGAGCACAAAAATTTATTTATAGAAAATATCCGCTATGATCTGGAAAAATTGCAAAATAGGCAGAAGGATCAGGAGTTCTTTAAATATTTTTCATTCTTTTATGACAAACCTGCTAGTTTGCTAGATTATTTCCCTGCGGATACAGTTATTGTCATTGATGAAGTAAGCCGTGTGCATGAAATGGTTGATCATCTTGAGAATGAAGAAGGAGAATGGTTTACTTCTTTACTGGAACAAGGGAAAATTGTCCATGATGCGAAAGTGTCCCATAAATACTACCAGCTTATACGTGACACATCTTATCCAATTGTTTATTTATCACTGTTTTTGCGGCACGTCCCCTATACAAACCCGCAAAATTTGATGAACGTGTCTTGCAAGCAGATGCAAAATTTCCATGGACAAATGCACTTGTTGAAATCAGAAGTTGATCGCTGGATCAAGGCAAATTACACCGTAGTTTTTCTCGGTGCAAATGATGAACGGACCAAAAGACTTGAACGGGTGCTTGGAGACTATGAGATTGAAGCGGTCATTTCTGATTCAAACCACATTCTGTCAAAGGGGCTGCACATTTTAAAAGGAGATTTACAGACAGGCTTTGAACTTCCTTTAGGACGACTTGCGGTCATAACGGAAGAAGAACTTTTCAAAAAGAGGGTTAAACGAAGACAGCAAAGGCAGAAGCTTTCAAATGCAGAAAGAATTAAAAGCTATTCTGAGCTTGAAGTGGGAGATTATGTCGTACATGTTAATCATGGGATTGGAAAATATCTTGGAATTGAAACTTTAGAAATTAACGGTATACACAAAGACTACCTGCACATTCGTTACCAAGGAAATGACAAACTGTATGTTCCAGTTGAACAAATTGATCAAGTTCAAAAATATGTGGGCACAGAAGGAAAAGAGCCGAAAATTTACAAATTAGGCGGAAACGAATGGAAAAGAGTCAAGAAAAAAGTGGAATCGTCTGTTCAAGATATTGCTGACGATTTAATTAAACTGTATGCTGAGCGGGAAGCAAGCAAAGGCTATGCGTTCAGCCCTGATTCGGAAATGCAAAGGGAGTTTGAAGCAACATTCCCTTATAAAGAAACAGAAGATCAGCTTCGTTCCATTCAAGAGGTGAAAAAGGATATGGAACGGGAGCGGCCGATGGATCGACTTCTTTGCGGAGATGTCGGATATGGGAAAACCGAGGTGGCGATTCGGGCTGCCTTCAAAGCGATTATGGATCAAAAACAAGTTGCCTTTCTTGTTCCGACAACCATTTTAGCGCAGCAGCATTACGAAACGATCAGGGATCGTTTTCAAGATTACCCAATTAACATTGGTGTATTAAGCCGCTTCCGGACGAGAAAAGAGCAGAATGAAACGATTAAAGGCTTGAAAAATGGAACGATCGATTTAGTCATTGGAACACATCGTTTGCTTTCCAAAGATGTTCAATTTAAAGATTTAGGCTTGTTGATTATTGATGAGGAGCAGCGATTTGGAGTTACACATAAAGAAAAAATAAAACAAATGAAAGCAAACATTGATGTGTTAACTTTGACGGCAACTCCGATTCCAAGAACACTCCACATGTCCATGATCGGCGTGCGTGATCTATCAATTATTGAAACTCCTCCAGAAAATCGCTTTCCTGTTCAAACATATGTAGCGGAATATAACCCAATGCTTGTGAAAGAAGCGATCGAACGTGAATTAGCGCGAGGAGGTCAAGTATACGTTTTATATAACCGGGTTGAGGATATCGACCGGAAAGCCAATGAAATCTCTATGCTTGTTCCAGATGCAAGAGTAACCTTTGCACATGGAAAAATGTCTGAAAATGAGCTTGAATCGGTAATATTAAACTTTTTGGATGGCCAATATGACGTGCTTGTCAGCACAACTATTATTGAAACAGGAGTGGACATTCCGAATGTAAATACATTGATTGTTTATGACGCCGATAAAATGGGGCTTTCTCAGCTCTATCAATTGCGCGGGCGTGTCGGTCGTTCCAATCGTGTCGCTTACGCATATTTTACTTACCGGAAGGACAAAGTTTTATCAGAAGTTGCTGAAAAACGATTGCAGGCCATTAAAGAATTTACTGAATTAGGTTCAGGTTTTAAAATTGCGATGCGTGATTTGGCCATTCGGGGAGCCGGTAATTTGTTAGGTCCTCAACAGCATGGCTTCATTGATTCGGTAGGTTTTGATTTATATTCCCAAATGCTGAAGGAAGCGATCGAACAACGGAAAGGTGAACGGCCAAAAGAGACAAAAAGGGAAGTTGAAATTGAGCTTGAATTAGATGCCTATATTCCGCAGTCTTACATTGATGATGGAAAACAAAAGATTGACATGTACAAAAGGTTTAGAGGCATCGAAACGTTTGATGATTTACAGGAACTGCATGAAGAATTATTGGACAGATTTGGCGAGTATCCAAAGGAAGTAGACTTTTTGTTTAAAGTAGCGAAGCTAAAGTTATATGCACGGCAAGAAAAAGTCGAAGTCATTAAACAAACGAAAGATCTTATCACGATTCTTATTTCAGAGGAAGCAAGCAGCTCCTTTGACGGACAAAAATTGTTCGAGCTAACGGATGAATTCGGTCGCATAGTCGGGTTTGGCATGGAAGGGAAAAGGCTGAAATTAACATTGCAAATTCATAATTTAGAAACTGAAAAATGGCTGTCTATTTTAATGAAGCTGTTGGCAGGCTTAAAAGACGCAAAGAAAGAAGAAGTTTCTGCCGGCTAATATTGAAACAGGGTTAAAATGGAAATGCTGGCAATGGGTTTTTAAGCGGTGTTTGGAAAAAATTCGCTTTCATCATGTATATTACGTGGTTAGTGAAGGATACTAATTTCAACGATGGTGATTGTTCCAAAAATGGAAAAAGGGCAATCACTACTTTACTAATCTTTAGATGAAAGTGAGGCAGCATAAGATGAAAGCAACTGGTATCGTTCGACGGATTGATGATTTAGGCCGTGTAGTCATTCCTAAAGAAATTCGAAGAACATTGCGTATCCGTGAAGGCGACCCATTAGAAATTTTCGTTGACCGAGATGGTGAAGTAATACTGAAAAAATACTCCCCAATCAGTGAATTGAGTGATTTTGCGAAAGAATATGCTGAAGCGTTATTCGATAGCTTAAACAGCCCCGTTCTCATATGTGATCGTGATGCTATTATTGCTGTTTCCGGAGTTTCGAAAAAAGAGTATTTGAATAAAAATATAAGCGAGCTGCTGGAACGGGTGATGGATGAACGGCAATCGGTTTTCATTTCAGAAGAAGAAGAAATTGAAATCGCTGATGGTGTAACAGAACAAGTAAAATCTTATTGCATTGGACCGATCATTGCAAACGGTGATCCTATCGGGGCTGTTGTCATATTTTCGAAAGAGCAGCCTTTAACAGAAGTAGAAAGTAAGGCAGTTGAGACAGCCGCTAGTTTTTTGGCAAGACAAATGGAACAATAAAGGGAATAATTACTTTTTTACTTCTTCCACAAGCAGACTGTCTCCAACACCACGTTAATAAAAGAGACCACAGAATTCACAACAGTTTCTGTGGTCTCTTCTTGTGCGCCCGGCATGGGTGTAATCTATAGGGTGAAAGTCCCGAGCTGCGAAGGCAGAAGTAGCAGTTAGCTTAACGCAAGGGTGTCCGTGGTGACGCGGAATCTGAAGGAAGCGAGCGGCAAACTTTGGGTCTCTCGGAACACGAACTTCATATGAGGCTAGGTATCACTGGGTGAGTTTGCAAGACAAAACAAAGCCCTTTCTGCCGAAGGTGATACAGAGTAAATGAAGCAGATGGATGGAAGGAAAGATTACACTCTTACCCGGGGAGGTCTGGCTGGCACGCCAAGTAACCTTGGTAACCTATCTAGTGATAGATAGCTGAACAGTCAGAAGTCAGCAGAGGTCATAGTATTAGTTGGTCTAGAACAACTAAGAAGGACCGAACAATTAAGAGAGAATAGCCCTTGGCATTCAGTGAGTCATGATGAACACAGAAAACGTAGTACCTCACTTGAGGGAGGAAGCGGTGAATCCCGTGGGAGATCTCTTGGAGGGTGGAGTGACCACTGGCATAAAGAGAACAGCTATTCACGGAAGTTATAAAGACTTGCGTCAATTATCTTAATTGAACCGCCGTATACGGAACCGTACGTACGGTGGTGTGAGAGGACGGGAGTTAATCGCTCCCTCCTACTCGATTATTTCCACTCTTCACGTATTTAACGAACGACGGCGCTACCTGTTTAAAACATCTTTCGGATGGAAAGCTACAACGTAAAACATGATTGTGTTGGATGGATTTATTTCCATCATTTTCAAAGTTCATCTATATGATATTTCGACACGGTTTGTTGAAGTTCTGGTTTTCCTCTTTAGGAACAGACTAAAACCTTTTGTTCCTCTAATTCACCTTCTTATTTTGGGGAATTTTTCTAAAATCCTGCCGGTGAATTTGCCAAGAAAGCTCATCACTTCGAAGGGCGGACAGCCAATTCCCTTCACAATAGTCAACAGGATAGCAGGCATTTCATCGCTGTTAAATTTTATTGAGCGTGGCAAGGAGCAGAAAATAAACCTTTCAGGAAGGGTGTCTCTAGGTTTGCGATAACCACGAAGGTTAAAAATGGGGTATGTGTTAGATTTTTTTTATTTACGGAACTTATGCCGGAATTTGGACTTAAAAGCCGTGAAGTTTAGCCGAGCGCTCTAAAGATTCTCTTTCGGCCGAATGTGGACGAGATTATGTTATAATATGCTGGAAAAAGATGAAGCATGAATTTTGGAAGGAGTAAACGTGTGATTCAAAATGTGCCTCAAGCAAGAACGAACAAATTTTTGCAAGGTGCGGTTTTATTGACGGCTGCTGGAATCATTACGAAAGGATTAAGTGCTATCTACCGAGTTCCTTATCAAAATATTGTAGGGGATATCGGCTTTTATATTTATCAGCAAATATATCCGTTTTTAGCAATTGTCATGGTTTTATCGACAACGGGATTTCCGGTTATTCTGTCAAAGCTGCTGAATGAGTATAGCGATGGCAGCAATTTTAAAAATTTCCGGAAAATATTGGTCGTCTGTTTTTCTTTTTTTGCTTTGATCAGTCTGTTTTCGTTCACGAGCTTGTTTTTAGGAGCTGACAAGCTTGCCCGTTGGATGGGTGATCCGAAACTGGCGCTTTTATTAAAAGCGGCTGCATGTTCGTTTCTGTTTTTTCCATTTATTTCAATGCTAAGAGGCGTTTTTCAAAGCTGCCATGAAATGCTGCCGGTATCTTTGTCGCAAATCGTTGAACAAGCTATACGGGTCGGTGCTTTTTTATCGATCACTTGCTATTTCGTTTATAAAGGATTCGATCTTTATGAAACAGCTGCCGGCGCCATTTTTAGCTCCCTCATTGGGTATATCGGGGCGTTTATGCTTTTGCTTGTATATTGGAAAAAAAGAGTGCCGTTACCGCTTTCCCGATCATCGAAAGAAGCGGCTGTATCTGTGAAAAAGATCTTAACCAAATTGCTGATTTATACTGTGACCTTTTGTTTGACGAGCATGCTGATGATTTTTATGCAATTGGCAGATTCATTTCAGTTGTATAAACTGATGGTCAACAGCGGTGCAGATCCTGAAGCAGCGAAAATAGCAAAAGGCATATATGATCGGGGACAACCGCTATTGCAGGTAGGAACGGTTGCAGCTACATCTCTTGCATTGTCTCTTGTTCCGCTTATTTCATCGTTTCGGCATAAAGCATTTCAATATATTCAGCAGCATGTCGCCTTATCTTTTAAAATTTGTTTGATTGTCGCCATCGGGGCTACGGCAGGTTTAATTTCCATCATCGAGCAAGTTGATTTCATGCTGTTTGCCGATACAAAAGGGGCGGGCGTATTATCGGTGTTCAGCATTTCGATTTTATTTAGCTCGGTTGCGATAACGTCTGCCGGCATTTTGCAAGGAGTCAATGAAACCGTCTGGCCGGCTTTATCTGTTTTAGCCGGAGTAGCCGTGAAAATCTTACTCAATGAATGCTTCATTCCGTTTTTCCATACATACGGGGCGGCATTGGCGACTGTTTGCGGATATGGAGTCGTGTGCTTGTTGAATCTAGCGGTTTTAAATCGGAAAAAATATAAGTTAGCTTCTTTCAAGGCTGTATGGAAAATGATTGGCTCTGCTGTTGTCATGTTTTTATCGATCAAGCTTTACTTTTTTCTATTTGATTTTTTTATATCAGACGAAACGCGTATGAGCGCTTCCATTCAATCATTGACAGCTGTCGTTTTCGGAGCGGCTGTGTATATGTTTTTCATCATCCAATCAGCCATTTTTACAGGGAAGGAAATAGAGAGCTTGCCTTTTAAAAATAAGATCAGTGCATGGAAAGAGAGGAAGGAAAATGGATAAGCAAATTACGATTGTTGGCCTGGGCGCGGGGGATGTCGATCAGCTGCCGCTAGGGGTTTTTAAAATTTTGACCTCCAGTCTGCCGCTATTTGTAAGAACAGAGGATCATCCTGTTTTAAGTGAAATTAAAGACGAAATTGGCTCGTTTCAGTCTTTCGATTCCGTTTATGAAATGTTTGATCAATTTGAAGATGTTTATGCGGAAATTGCAAAAAAACTATTGGAGGAAGCAGAAAAATATCAGCATATCGTATATGCGGTACCTGGACATCCGCTTGTTGCAGAAAAAACCGTTCAGCTTTTGCTGAAGGAAATGGAGCAAGGAAAAGTAAATGTGTCGATACAGGGCGGACAATCGTTTTTGGATGCAATGTTTCAAGCTCTGCGCATCGATCCTGTCGAAGGCTTGCAATTCATTGATGCGCAGGATATGAAGCGGGAAGAGCTTTCCTTTCGGCAGCATTTGATTATTTGCCAAGTTTATGACAAGATGATTGCATCGGATGTGAAATTGACGTTAATGGAAGACTTGCCGTTCGATTATGAAGTTTACCTCGTAACGGCTGCAGGGAGCAAATACGAGGACATTAAAAAAGTTCGATTATATGAAATGGATAGATGTGTAGAACTGAGCAATTTAACATCGTTATACATCCCGCCGGTCAAGGATGAACAATTGCTGTATCATCGCTTTTCAGCGTTGCGAAACGTCATTCGAACACTTCGCGGGCCAAACGGCTGTCCGTGGGATCGAAAGCAAACCCATCAATCATTAAAGCGGTACTTAATTGAAGAATGCTACGAGCTGATTGAAGCTATTGATGAAAATGATATTGATCATATGATTGAAGAGCTCGGAGACGTTTTGCTTCAGGTGGTGCTTCATGCCCAAATTGGAGATGACGAAGGATTTTTTACCATTGATGATGTGATTCGCATGTTAACAGATAAAATGATCCGCCGCCATCCCCATGTTTTTGGCAATGTCGAGGCACAAAATGCAGAAGAAGCTGTAAAGAACTGGGAGGAAGCAAAAAAATCTGAAAACAGGAATGAGAGCGAATCACTTTTAGATTCTGTTTCAAAGGCGCTCCCAGCTCTGTCAAAAGCTTATCAATATCAAAGAAAGGCGGCGAAAATCGGTTTCGATTGGCCGGATGTACTGGATGCTTGGGAGAAGGTGTCAGAAGAACTGCAGGAGTTTAAAAAGGAAATCGATAATGGAGATGGCGGAACGGAAAAAGCAAAAGAAGAGTTCGGCGATATTCTGTTTGCTCTTATTAATGTTGGAAGATTTTACGAAATTGAGCCTGAAGAAGCATTAGTCATGACAAACGAAAAGTTTTCGCGGAGATTTCGGTTTATAGAACAAAAGGCCCGTGATGCTGGGAAAAATTTAAAAAGTATGTCTTTGGCAGAAATGGATCAATATTGGGAAGAGGCTAAAATGAAAGAGAGGGATCGGACATGAGATTAGATAAATTTTTAAAAGTATCGAGGCTGGTGAAAAGACGCACGCTTGCCAAGGAAGTGGCAGATCAAGGAAGAGTGACAATCAACGGGCATCCAGCAAAAGCGAGCTCCAATGTGAAGGTTGGCGACGAGCTGTCCATTCAATTTGGACATAAGGTAGTGACAATAAAAATCGAATCTATAAATGAAACAGTAAAGAAGGAAGAGGCAAAAAATCTTTATACCATTTTGAAGGAAGAACAAAGGACAGATTTATAAAACGCTCCCTGTATTGTACAAGGAAACAACAAGGCTTGTTCTAAACCCTGCACATCTTACATAAAAATGTAAAAGGAAAGCATCCATTAATTAGAGTGCGGGGGGATGATAATGAGCCAGTATTATGGCGGTAACCATTCACATAAAGAAACCGTGCAGGAGCATAATGTAGTCATGAAGGACCGGAAGCTGTTAGATATTTCTGGCGTGAAGCAGGTGGAAAGCTTTGATAATGAGGAATTTTTGCTTGAGACGGTAATGGGTCCGCTCGCGGTTCGGGGAGAACATTTACAAATGAAAAACTTGGATGTCGATAAAGGCGTCGTATCCATAAAAGGAAAAATTTATGAAGTTTCTTATTTAGATGATTTCAGCTCGGAGAAGGCTAAAGGCATTTTTAGCAAGTTGTTTAAATGACCCTTACCACTCAATTTTACACCATGATTGCGATGATCGGCATGGGCAGTTTTCTAGGCGCCGCACTTGATACTTACAATTTTTTTTTAAAAAGATGGGATCGAAAAAGGTGGGTTGTTTTTTTAAACGATTTAGTATTTTGGGCGGTTCAAGGACTTTTAACTTTTTATGTTCTATTGTATGTAAATCAAGGGGAATTAAGATTTTATGTATTTTTAGCACTTTTATGCGGTTTTGCCGCCTATCAAAGCCTCCTACGGAACGGATACATGGCATGTTTGCGGATTATGATAAAAATCGCTGTTTCTATATACCAATTTTTTGTAAAAATCGTTTTACTGCTTCTTATCAATCCTATTAAATGGATAGTTCATATGGCGATAGCATGTTCTATGTCTCTTTTACTATTTTTATGGAAGGTTATCAAATGGTCTTCACAACTCTTATTCAAGTTATGTAAAATATTATTAGCGCCATTACTATGGGGATTGAACATACTTTGGGGAAAAGCTCCTCAACCAATAAAGCAAAAGATGCTGCATTCGAAACAAATCATAGAAGGAATATTCATAAATATAAAGAATATGTTACGTAAGCTGTATCGTCGGTTCCGCTAAATTTAGGAGGGATTGCAGGAATGAGAGAGAAACGAGAGTTGAATGTAGCTATGCTGCAGCAAACAAATGAACCTGGACAAGAAGTTAAAGCTGAGATGAGACAAAGAAGAAAACGAGGGCTAATTCGACGGTTAGCTGCATTTGGTATAATGGCTGTTACTTGTATTGCGATTATGGCGTCAACGCTCGTTTCTCAATCAATTGCTATTAATAAGAAGCTTGAAGAAAAAAAACAGCTTGAAACAAAACTGGAGAATTTAAAAGAAGAGGAAAAAGATTTGAAGGCGGAAATCATCAAGCTGAAGGATGAAGAATATATCACAAAGCTTGCAAGAAAAGATTATTTTTTATCTGATGAAGGAGAAGTCATTTTTAATATTCCGGGGAATGAACAGTAATATTGACCCCGTTTTTTTATTTTTGTATAATTAAATAAATTATTTTTAATTTTTTTATGATTTAAGGAGGAGCATTTTTTTTATGTCAATTGAAGTTGGCAGCAAGTTACAAGGTAAAGTAACTGGCATTACGAATTTTGGAGCATTTGTGGAGCTGCCAGGAGGCTCAACAGGACTTGTTCATATTAGTGAAGTTGCTGACAATTACGTGAAAGACATTCATGATCATTTAAAAGTCGGCGATGAGGTTGAAGTCAAGGTTATTAATGTAGAAGAAGACGGAAAAATCGGATTGTCCATCAAAAAGGCAAAAGATCGTCCAAAAAAACATGATCATCGTTCCAAAGAAAGTTTTGAGCAAAAAATGAGCCGCTTTTTAAAAGAGAGCGAGGACCGTCTTGCTTCACTTCGGCGTCACACTGAATCAAGACGAGGAGGGAGAGGAGCAAGAAGGGGGTAACTTGCTGCTGTTAATGTTATAGATGATCGCAGACCGCCACCTGAAGATTCAGGTGGTGTATTTAAATTGTCCGAAAATTATTTTTTTATTTTATTGTTGACGGCTCTCATGTTCATATGTATTATAGAACATGTGCGTATTTTACATGAACATAAAGATGCAGTTGATTTGGCGGCGTAGCTCAGCTGGCTAGAGCGTACGGTTCATACCCGTGAGGTCGGGGGTTCGATTCCCTCCGCCGCTACCAATTGAATATTGGCCCGTTGGTCAAGTGGTTAAGACACCGCCCTTTCACGGCGGTAACACGGGTTCGAATCCCGTACGGGTCATGAGAAGAGGCTCTTTCTTTAAAAGAAAGAGTCTTTTTTTTATGGAAAAGTTTAAAATTTTGTATTTATATAGGATAGATAAATTTAATTTTTCACCGATTTCAACAAGTTCCGACTCATGTTTTTCGGCTTTCGCTTTTAAAACGGACCAACACGCTGTTACAATCATCTCTTTGAAATGACGCGACTCAATGTCTCAATGGGCTGCTCTGTTCCTTTTAAAAGATTTGTCGTCTATAACAGAAATCGTCGAAATATTCTTATAAACAATTTCCTCCTTTTGACAAATTCCTTTATGAAAAGCTTGTATAATGACTATCAATTACGGTAGTAGGAGGAGTGTCGCTATAATGGAAAAAGTTGAGAGAAGATTTCTGATACCTTTTGCCAATGTCCAATTGGAAAGAACACAATCACTTCTATGGAGATCTTGGAAAAGAGCGGGGCTGCATTTGCATTCTTTTCTGTTTCACAAAGGGTTTGTTTATGTATTGGTCGGGTTTTTGCTGGGGAGAGCTTTTATTTTATCTGAAATTATTCCGTTCGCCCTTCCTTTTTTTGGAGCTGTATGGCTTTTAAAAAGGGACAAGGCATTGCTTGCTGCACTATCACTAATTGCAGGGGCATTCACCATCTCATTGGAATTATGTTTGTTAGTGCTTTCTTCTATATGTATATTTCTTTTGCTTCATAAAATGACTAGTTTTTTCATTAAAACAGATGAAATAAAAATATTGCCTTTTACGATTTTTTCGGGACTTGCTGCCAGCCGCCTTTTATATTCAAAGTTAACTGCAGGATTTATCAGCACGTACGATCTTTTAATGACAGGGGTTGAGGCAGGTCTGTCGATCATCCTGACGTTGATTTTTTTGCAGAGCATCCCGCTTCTTTCAGTGCGGAAATATAAACAAACTTTACGAGTCGAAGAGATTATCTGCTTGATGATTTTGCTTGCGTCCGTCATGACGGGCTTAGTTGGAATCAGTTACCAAAATATACAGGCAGAACACGTTCTTTCACGATATATTGTCCTATTGCTCGCTTTTACCGGAGGTGCAGGCATCGGATGTACAGTTGGTGCTGTAACAGGTTTGGTGCTTAGCCTGGCGAATGTTTCCAATTTGTATCATATGAGCCTACTTGCATTTTCAGGTTTATTGGGAGGTCTGCTAAAGGAAGGACAAAAAGCAGGAGCGTCAGTTGGCCTGATCATTGGCTCACTTTTAATCACGCTATATGGAGAAGGATCGGCTGATGTTTGGACAACCTTATGGGAATCGGGCGCCGCGGTTTTGCTGTTTTTACTGACCCCGAAAAGCTTTACAGAACAGCTGGCAAAGCATATTCCTGGAACAAACGAGCATGTTTTGGAGCAGCAGAAGTATGTTCGAAATATACGTGATATAACTGCTCGGCGGGTTGATCAATTTTCTAACGTTTTTCGGGCATTATCTGAGAGCTTTTCGACTTTTTACCCGGAGGATGGAGAGGATATAGAAAGAGAAACGGATTTATTTTTAAGCAAGATCACCGGACAGACATGCCAAACTTGTTTTAAGAAGGAGAAATGCTGGGTCAACAATTTTGACCAGACATATCAATTAATGAAGCAAGTGATGAATGAAACGAAAGAAAAGACGTATGCAAATAATCGCAGATTGCAGAAAAAGCTTCACAGGCATTGTTCGAAGGCTAATCTAGTGGTCGGGACGATTGAGCAGGAAATGCACTTTTTAGAAGCGAATCGGAAATTAAAAAAGCAAGTGCAAGAAAGCAGAAGATTGGTAGCTGAACAGCTGCTAGGAGTTGCTCAAGTAATGTCCGACTTTTCTCGGGAAATGAAAAAGGAACGGGAACATCATTTTCTGCAGGAAGAGCAAATTTTCTATGCTCTTCAAAACTTCGGTTTAGAAATTGGCCATATTGATATATACAGCCTTGAAAAAGGGAACGTCGATATAGAAATGAGCATTCCGTATTGCGGCGGCCATGGAGAATGTGAAAAAATTATTGCTCCGATGCTTTCCGATATATTAAACGAAATGATCATCGTGAAAAATGAAGAATGTGCAGGTTATCCAAATGGATTTTGCCACGTTGTGTTCGGTTCTGCAAAAGCATACAAAGTGGAAACGGGTGTTGCTCATGCTGCAAAAGGAGGAGGTCTTGTTTCAGGCGACAGCCATTCCATGATTGAATTGGGCGTCGGAAAATTTGCCATAGCCATTAGCGATGGAATGGGGAACGGGGAAAGGGCTCATTTTGAAAGCAATGAAACGATTAAATTGTTGGAAAAAATTCTTCAATCAGGCATTGATGAAAAAATTGCTATCAAAACCATCAACTCTATATTGTCGCTGAGAACGACAGATGAAATTTATGCAACATTAGATTTGTCTATCATTGATTTACAAAGCGCCAATTGCAAATTTATGAAAATCGGATCTACTCCGAGTTTTATTAAACGAGGAAATAAAATTATCAAAATCGAGTCTAGTAATTTGCCGATCGGCATTATCGATGATTTTGAGGTGGACATTGTAGACGAACAGCTAAAAGCAGGAGATTTATTAATTATGATGAGTGACGGAATATTTGAGGGACCAAGGCATGTAGAAAATTATGATTTATGGATGAAAAGAAAAATAAAAGAAATAGAGACTGATGATCCACAAGAAATAGCCGATTTAATTATGGAGGAGGTGATCCGCTCCAGATCGGGGGCAATCGATGACGATATGACGGTTGTGGTGGCTCGAATTAATCATAATACACCGAAATGGGCGGCGATTCCTGTTTCAAATTTTTATAAATCGAAAAAGATAAGCTGATTTTCTGCCATGCTTAGTATAAAACGTTTTCCTTCTGGTGAGGATGGTAATAAATCATTGACCAGGAGGAGGAAAAATGAGAAAAGGGACATTAAAACAAATTTTGTTGTTAACTGACGGATGCTCAAATCATGGTGAAGATCCAATTGCTATGGCGGCTTTAGCTAAGGAGCATGGGATTACTGTCAACGTAATTGGGATTTTAGAAGAGAATGTGATAGATCAAGATGCAATGCAGGAAATAGAAGGAATTGCTGAGGCAGGGGGAGGAGTGAGCCAGGTAGTTTATGCCCATCAGCTTTCACAAACAGTACAGATGGTCACTAGAAAAGCGATGACACAAACATTGCAGGGAGTTGTTAATCGTGAATTAAAGCATATTTTAGGAAAATCAACTTCTATTGAAGAGCTGCCGCCTGAACAGCGTGGTGAAGTTATGGAGGTTGTGGAAGAGCTTGGTGAAACGGTCAATTTAGAAATTTTAATTCTCGTAGATACGAGTGCAAGCATGGGGCCAAAGCTTCCAACGGTAAAAGAAGCGCTTTTTGATTTATCCATTAGCCTAAATTCAAGAATAGGCAATAATCAATATTCGCTGTTTATATTTCCTGGGAAAAGATCAGAAACAGAAATTTTATTGGATTGGACTCCGAAACTGGATTCTTTATCAACCATTTTTCCAAAATTAACGACAGAAGGATTGACACCAACTGGTCCGGCGATAAAAGGAGCTATACAACATTTTAAACAAAAACGCTCATTGAGGGGAATGCTCGATGATGAATACCTCGATGAACAAAGCATGTAAAGTTCTTCCCGGTACCATTATTAAAGGAAAATGGCATGGAAACACGTATCGGATATTAAAAATGCTGGGGTGCGGAGCAACAGGGTCGGTTTACCTTATTGAATCCAGTAAAGGGTATGCAGCTTTAAAAATAAGTGAAAATAGCATGGGAATCACTTCAGAAGTAAACGTGTTAAAGAGACTGGCCAAGGTCCAAGGTTCGTGCCTTGGGCCTTCTTTGATCGATGTGGACGATTGGTTTAACACAGCTAGCGGAAAGATGCTTCCGTTTTATGTTATGGAGTATGTTAAAGGTGAACATTTTATCCAGTTTATTAAAAATAATGGTGCGATTTGGATTGACGTGCTAATCTTGCAGCTTTTGTCCAATTTGGAGGAGCTTCATCAGTCAGGCTGGGTTTTTGGTGATTTAAAGCCTGACAATCTAATTGTTACAGGACCTCCTCCCAAAATTCGCTGTATTGATGTAGGTGGCACAACGATAAACGGTAGATCCATTAAAGAATTTACAGAGTTTTTTGACAGGGGATACTGGGAATTGGGGACGAGAAAAGCTGAACCGAAATATGATCTTTTTGCAGTCGGTATGATTATTATCAATGCTGTTTTTCAAAAACGCTTTTCAAAAAAAGGAAACAGTAAGGAGCAATTGATGCAAATCATTAACTCCCATCCTTTTTTAAACGAAAGAAAACAAGTGTTGACGAAAGCTTTATTTGGCTCCTATTCATCCGCTTTGGAAATGAAGCAGGATCTTTTGCATCATGTTTCAAACGCTAATTTGCAAAGAAAGAGAAATGTACAAGCACAATCTAAAACGAAAAGGACAGCTAACAATCGAAAAAGAAAGAAAAAGAAAAGCAAAGGGCTGATCGAAACATTGGTGATCATGGTTTGCCTGGCATTTCTATATTCTTTATATATTTTTGCGACACTTCTGTAAATGGCTGCTGCTTGTTTAAAGCGGCAGTGCTTTTCCCCCTTCTCATGCTTCCGCGAGTGCCCCGACTATTTCAAAAAATGTCCGATCTGAACTGCTTCCCTTTTAGGAAAATAACAGTAAAATGCAAAAGGCTTTGTCTTTGCAGAAGGCAGGCAAATAATGATAGGATAAAGATAACTAGAGAAATATTGGATGTGACGGTCTTTGATTCAAAATGTATGTGCGTTTATTGAAAAACATCAATTGCTCCAAAAAAATAGTACGGTCATAGTAGGTGTGTCCGGCGGCCCGGATTCACTGGCACTTCTACATTTTTTAAATACATTTAAAGATCAATATGGCATCACTGTTATAGCAGCACATGTTGATCATATGTTCCGGGGCATAGAATCACAAAAAGAGATGGAATTTGTCATCAATTTTTGCCGGGAATTAAACATACCTTGTTACGCTAAGCAAATCAATGCGGCCCGTTATGCTGAGAAACACCGGTTGAATGCCCAGCAGGCTGCTAGAGAATGCCGCTACCAATTTTTCTTAGAGTTGATGGATCAGCTTCAGGCGGATGCTTTGGCTCTAGCTCATCATGGAGATGACCAAATTGAAACGATTTTAATGAATCTTGTTCGCGGAACAATAGGAAAGGGACTAGCGGGAATTCCTGTCATACGGCCTTTCGGCAGAGGGAGAATCATACGCCCCTTTTTAGCCGCAACAAAGGAAGAAATTTTAAAGTATTGTGAAGAATTTCAGCTGGCGCCCCGATTTGATCCAAGCAATGAAAAAGATACGTATACACGGAACAGGTTTCGCAAATATGTTTTGCCGTTTTTGAAAAAGGAGAACAAAAGGCTGCATGAACATTTTCAATATTTCAGTGAGGTCTTTTTGGATGATGAGCGATTTTTGGAGGAATTAACGAAGGAAAAATTAAATAAAGTAGTGATAAGAAAAACGAATTCTTCCGTTACTATTCATAAACAAGAATATAAAAAGCTTCCTGATCCGATCAAAAGGAGAGCGGTTTATCAAATATTGAATGATCTGATAAAAAGCGGCTCCTTCTCGGCTGTTCATATTGAAAATGTAAACGGATTTTTGATGAAAGCGCACCCTTCGGGGATGCTTCATTTGCCTATGGGGCTCAAAGTCATAAAATCTTATGATGAATGCACCTTTACGTTTCAATCGGCAAATAGTGAATCTTTCTGCTACACGGTACCGGTACCGGGAAAAATACATTTGCCGAACGGAAAAATATTTTTTACTGAAACCTTTTTTGGGATTCCTTCGTATAAAGGTGATGACGTTTTCTATCTTCCAAAAAAATGGTACGTTCCGCCTTTAATTATTCGGAGCAGAAAAAAAGGAGACAAAATGACAATTAAAGGCATGAACGGCACGAAAAAGGTAAAAGATATTTTTATTGATAAAAAAATACCGAGGGAAGAGCGCAACCTTCTCCCAATCGTTGAAAATGGCAACGGCCAAATCATATGGATTCCGCTTGTAAAAAAATCAAATTTAGAGGAAATTAGCATTACCAATGAATCTTATATTGTATTACAATATAAAGAGCAGTGATCTCATCAGGAGGAAAGAAAATGATCGAGGATATTGAAAAAGTCTTAATTTCAGAAGAAGAAATCAAAGAAAAAGTGAAAGAATTAGGGGCGATATTAACGGAGGAATATAAAAATAAGTTTCCCCTCGCTATCGGGGTTTTAAAAGGCGCTATGCCGTTTATGGCGGATTTAATAAAGCATATTAATACATATTTGGAAATTGATTTTATGGACGTTTCCAGTTATGGAAACAAAACCGTTTCATCGGGTGAGGTGAAAATAATTAAGGATTTAGACACTTCCGTCGAAGGCCGGGATCTTTTAATCATTGAAGATATAATCGATAGCGGATTGACATTAAGCTATTTAGTCGATCTTTTCCGGTACCGGAAAGCAGCATCCGTTAAAATTGTAACCCTATTGGACAAACCGAGCGGGCGAAAGGCAAATATTGAGGCAGATTATGTATGTTTTGAAGTTCCGGATGCGTTCGTTGTCGGTTATGGTCTGGACTATGCGGAAAAATACCGCAATCTTCCGTTTATAGGGATATTAAAGCCTGAAGTTTATCAAAATAAATAATGATCGTTGAAAGGATAGCGTATCAGTTGTGCTGGGATGATTTTCTATGATACTATTGAATATAGTTTGTTTCATTGTGGGAGGAGGTAAGGAATGAATCGGATTTTCCGAAACACCATATTTTATTTGCTGATTTTTTTAGTGGTTATCGGCGTTGTGAATTTTTTTCAGGGCGGTAACCAAAAAACTGAACAAATGACATATAGTACCTTCATCTCCAATTTGGAAAACGGAGATGTTGAAAATATAACGTTAAAACCAGTAAGAGGAGTATATGAAGTCAGAGGACAGCTGAAGGGATATGAAGAAAATCAATACTTTATCACCTATTTATCAGGCGATGACGCATTAAACCTCATCAATACTGCTGCTTCAAAAAATCAAACGGAAGTTAAATGGTCCCCAGCAGATGATACAAACGGATGGGTGCAATTTTTCACATCCCTCATCCCATTTATTATAATCTTTATTTTGTTCTTCTTTGTGCTCAATCAGGCTCAAGGCGGCGGAAGCCGAGTTATGAACTTCGGGAAGAGCAAGGCAAAGCTGTATAACGACGACAAGAAAAAAGTAAAATTTAAAGATGTTGCAGGAGCCGATGAGGAAAAGGCTGAACTAGTGGAAGTTGTTGAATTTTTAAAGGATCCCCGCAAGTTTTCTGAACTTGGAGCGCGCATACCGAAAGGAGTCCTTTTAGTAGGCCCTCCGGGAACTGGTAAAACATTGCTGGCCCGCGCGGTGGCTGGAGAAGCAGGTGTGCCGTTTTTCTCCATAAGCGGATCTGATTTTGTTGAGATGTTTGTCGGTGTAGGTGCTTCTCGTGTTCGGGATTTGTTTGAGACGGCTAAGAAAAATGCCCCATGTATCATTTTTATTGATGAAATTGATGCTGTTGGACGCCAAAGAGGAGCTGGATTAGGCGGCGGTCACGATGAACGTGAACAAACGTTAAATCAGCTTCTCGTTGAGATGGATGGATTTAGCTCCAACGAAGGAATCATTATTATTGCGGCGACAAACCGTCCGGATATTTTAGACCCAGCCCTTCTCCGCCCTGGTCGATTTGACCGTCAAATTACGGTTGATCGTCCGGATGTGAAGGGGCGCGAAGCAGTGCTCAAAGTACATGCACGCAATAAACCGTTGGATGAATCGGTGAATTTGCGGAACATTGCGATGAGAACGCCGGGCTTTTCTGGAGCTGACCTGGAAAACCTATTGAATGAGGCTGCTCTCGTTGCTGCTCGCCAAAATAAAAAGAAAATCGATATGGCGGATATAGATGAGGCAACCGATCGTGTAATTGCAGGACCTGCGAAAAAAAGCAGGGTTATTTCGGAAAAGGAGCGCCGTATTGTTGCCTATCATGAAGGCGGACATACCGTTATCGGTCTCGTTTTAGATGAGGCGGAAATGGTGCATAAAGTAACGATTGTTCCTCGGGGTCAAGCTGGAGGATATGCTGTCATGCTGCCAAAAGAAGACCGCTATTTCATGACAAAACCTGAGCTCCTTGACAAAATAACAGGATTGCTTGGCGGTCGGGTTGCGGAAGAAATTGTTTTCGGTGAAGTTAGCACCGGTGCCCACAACGACTTCCAGCGTGCGACAAATATTGCGCGCAGAATGGTTACAGAATTTGGAATGTCAGAAAAATTGGGTCCATTGCAATTTGGAAGCTCTCAAGGCCAGGTCTTTTTAGGGCGTGACATCCAAAGTGAGCAAAATTATAGTGATGCGATTGCCTATGAAATCGACTTAGAAATTCAGCGCATCATTAAAGAATGTTATGAAAAAGCAAAACGAATTTTGACAGAAAATCGCGATAAACTTGAACTAATTGCAAAAACGTTATTAGAAGTGGAAACACTTGATGCAGAACAAATTAAACATCTGGTGGAACACGGTTCATTGCCTGATAAGTCTGAACAAAAAGCAGCTTCAGAAAATGTGAAAAAAGAAGAGAACAACCAAAAAGATGAAGCTGTAAAAGTCAATATTCAGACAAAGAAAGATGAGGCTCCCTCTATCAAACCGGAGCTTAAAGAAGAATAAGTAATAAAGCCGTCAACTATACAAAGTTGGCGGTTTTCTATTGCCTTCGTGCCCGATAGCAGCCTACTGCGATCAATATGTGATATGATGATGAGGGAATGTTTGAACGAAGGGAAAAGGTGATGGACATGATTTTAGCTTTAGATGTTGGGAATACAAACACCGTGATTGGAGTATACGAAAAAGAACAATTGCTTTACCATTGGCGAATTGAAACCAATCGACATAAAACCGAAGATGAATACGGAATGATGTTTAAATCATTGTTTGAATACGTAGGATTAAAATTTTCGGACATAACGGGAATCATTATTTCTTCTGTCGTTCCACCGATTATGTATGCCATGGAAAAAATGTGCGAGAAATATTTTCATGTAGATCCGCTTATTGTCGGCCCAGGAATTAAAACAGGCCTTAATATAAAGTATGATAATCCGCGTGAAGTTGGGGCGGACAGGATCGTCAATGCAGTTGCCGGTGTTCATTTATATGGCTGTCCGCTTATTATTGTTGATTTCGGCACAGCAACAACTTATTGCTACATTAATGAAAAAGGACAATATGAAGGCGGTGCCATTGCACCAGGGATTAACATTTCCACCGAAGCTTTATACTCAAAAGCCGCGAAGCTTCCTAGAATCGAAATCGCCAAACCCGATCATATTATTGGGAAAAATACAGTAGCCGCCATGCAATCAGGAATTTTATTCGGCTATGTTGGCCAAGTAGAAGGAATTGTCAGAAGGATGAAAGCGCAAGCTAAAAAAGAACCGAAAGTTATTGCAACAGGCGGTCTAGCTGGGTTAATCGCCAATGAATCTGACATGATCGAAATCGTTGATCCATTGTTAACATTAACAGGCTTGCGGTTAATTTACGAACGAAATCTCGGAAGGGAGTAGGAAACAAATGAACGATTATTTAGTCAAATCTTTGGCCTATGACGGAGGAGTGCGTGCATATGCAGTGAAGACGACTGATACAGTGAGTGAAGCTCAACGTCGCCACCAAACATGGCCGACTGCTACCGCTGCTCTTGGAAGAGCAATGACAGCCGGCGTGATGATGAGTTCGATGCTGAAAGGTGATGAGAAGCTGACGATAAAAATAGAAGGCGGCGGTCCAATAGGAGCCATTGTTATTGACAGTAATTCAAAAGGTCAAGTGAGAGGTTATGTATCCAATCCTAAGACCCATTTTGAATTAAATAAACATGGAAAACTGGATGTAGCCCGCGCAGTCGGGAAAAACGGTACATTGTCGATTGTTAAGGATTTAGGATTAAGGGAGCATTTTTCCGGTAAAGTCCCTATTATTTCCGGGGAGCTGGGAGAAGATTTTGCCTATTATTTAGTGACGTCAGAGCAAGTCCCGTCTTCAGTAGGAGTGGGAGTTTTAGTCAATCCTGATAACTCTGTTCTGGCTGCTGGAGGATTTATTATTCAGCTTATGCCGGGAACTGAAGAATCAATCATTACGGAAATTGAGACGCGGTTAAAAACAATAGAGCCGATCTCTAAGCAAATTCAAAAAGGGCTGACTCCTGAAGAAATATTGGAAGGTGTTCTGGGCGAAGGGAATATGAAAGTGATCGATCGCATGCCTGTCAGCTTCCACTGCAGCTGTTCTAAAGATAGGTTTGCAAATGCCATTATTAGTCTAGGAGAAGAGGAAATTCAACAAATCATCGATGAGGATGAAAAAGCTGAAGCTCAATGCCATTTTTGTAATGAGATATATGTGTTTTCAAAAGAAGAGTTGCAGGAATTAAAAGAAGCGGCATCTAGAAAATAGCTTATGGCAGGGAGCTGGAGGAATGAGTAAAAAAGCGCTTTTGGTCATAATTTTCAGTCTTGTATTAACGAACTGCGTGACGATTGCCTTTTTGGTAAGTGCTTATACAAGAGAAGCGCAAAAAGAGAAAAATGATGAAATTGTTGCCAAAATCGGCGATAGCCGCATTACGAGGCAGGAATGGTTAAATGAACTGGAAAAACGATTTGGGAAAACAACACTTGAGGAAATGATCAATATTCAAGTTGTGGACGAGCTTGCAAAAAAGAATCATATTGATGTAGATGAAAAAACAGTTGAACGTGAAATACAAATGTATAAAATATCGTCTCAATCATACGGCGATAGCGTGCTTAACGACAAAGAACTGAGAAAACAAATTCGCTATAGTATTTTATTAGAAGAGCTTTTAACGAAAGATGTCAACATTAGTGAGAATGAATTGAAGAAATTTTATGAAGAAAATAAACATCAATATATTATGAATGACACGTATCATCTTTCCCATATCGTGGTTGATTCAAAAAAAGAAGTCCAACAAATTATAAATGAATTAAAAGGCGGATCAAGCTTTGAAGGGATTGCAGCTGAACGGTCCAAGGATCAGTTGACGGCGAAGGAAGGCGGAGACCTCGGTTATGTTTCCGAAGGTTCCAGCGATGTACCGCCGGAATATATTGAACAAGCTAAAACAATGAAGGTCAATGAGTGGTCGGACCCAATACCGCTGGAAAGAGGATATGCGATTATATTTTTGCATGAGAAAATAAAAGGAGAACAGCTGGAGTTTGACGAAGTAAAGGATCAGATTCGCAGGCAAATCGCTTTGGAACAGATGGAAGGAAATGTATCAGCAAAGCAGCTGTGGGATGACATCGGCGTAACATGGTTTTATGAAAAATGAAGAAAAAGATTGACAATTCATAAATTTATTGGTATATTATTTTCAATAAAACCAATATAATTACTCGGAAATAGAGGTGTATAAGATGGCAGTTGTTGCAAACTCTATATTAGATCTAATTGGAAAGACTCCTGTTGTAAAATTAGGAAAAATTGTAGAAGAGGACAGTGCAGACGTTTATTTAAAGCTTGAATTTTTTAACCCTGGATCAAGTGTAAAGGACCGTATTGCATTAGCAATGATTGAAGCGGCAGAAAAAGAAGGCAAATTAAAACCAGGAGACACAATTATCGAACCGACAAGCGGAAACACAGGGATCGGTTTAGCAATGGTGGCAGCTGCAAAAGGTTTACATGCTATTTTAGTTATGCCAGAAACAATGAGTTTAGAGCGCCGTAATTTATTGCGTGCATATGGAGCAGAGCTTGTTTTAACTCCTGGTCCAGAAGGCATGAAAGGGGCTATTAAAAAAGCAGAAGAGCTTGCGGAAAAACACGGCTATTTCATGCCGCAGCAATTTAAAAACCGTGCAAATGTAGAAATTCACCGTTTAACAACTGGCCCGGAAATCGTTGAGCAAATGGGCGATCAATTGGATGCATTTGTCGCCGGAATCGGTACTGGAGGTACGATTACTGGTGCTGGTCAAGTATTAAGAGAAAAATATCCGAACATAAAAATTTATGCTGTTGAGCCGGCTGATTCACCTGTATTATCGGGCGGAAAACCAGGTCCGCATAAAATTCAAGGTATTGGAGCAGGATTTGTTCCGGATATTTTAAATACAGAGATTTATGATGAAGTCATTACTGTTACAACTGAGCAAGCTTTTGAAACCGCTAGAAAAGCTGCGAGAGAAGAAGGAGTATTAGGCGGAATTTCTTCAGGTGCTGCCATTTTCTCTGCATTGAAAGTGGCGAAAGAGCTAGGAAAAGGCAAAAAGGTACTAGCTGTCATCCCAAGTAATGGAGAAAGATATTTAAGTACTCCATTATATAAGTTTGACGAAGAATAATAGAATGAATAATAGTTTAAAGGCTGTCGACGAAATTTGTCGGCAGCCTTTTGGATTTTATGTGAAGGGGAAAAATAATACTGTTGATGCCAAGCTCTCCTTCTTGTTGTAAAATAAGTTTATGGGTGAAGGAGAGTGAACGATGGAATCTGTGAGAAAACTGCTGGCAGTCCAAATACCTTTTGAAAAAGAACGATTTTTCAATCGCTTTGAAACGCTGGCAAAACAACAACAACATTACGCTCTTCTCGAAAGCGGAAGAGGCGGCCGCTACAGCATAGCTGGTTTAAACCCTTTTGCCGTCATACAAGGAAAAAACGGGGCAATTACGATCTATAGCGGGAACAAAAAAGAAGTAAAGGAAGGAAATCCGCTCTTGCTCTTTGAAGGATGGATGAAACAGTTTAAATGTGAAAGCGATCCTTCCCTTCCCGACTTTCAAGGAGGCGCTATCGGCTTTATTAGCTATGATGCAGTTCGTTATTTCGAAAAATTACCCAATATAGCTGTGGACGATTTACACGTGCCCGACATTTATTTTATCGTTTTTCAAGATATCGCCGTTTTTGATCATACTGAAAAAACACTTTGGCTGATAACGTATCATAAACATGGGGAAAAAGATGCTGCACAAAAGCGGCTGGAAGAAATGAAAGCTTTATGGTGTAAGCAAAGTGAGGAAACGATTTTCAGCTATACGAATTCAGCTGATCTCAGCTATGAGCCGATAATGTTTATGGAACAGCCGTTTAAAAAAGCTGTTGAAAGAGTAAAGGATTATATTGCAAGCGGTGATGTATTTCAAGTCAACTTATCCGTCAGACAAGCAAAACCGCTTTCGACGCATCCGTTTGAAATTTATAAAGCATTACGGAAAATTAACCCATCCCCATATATGGCCTATATTCATACTCCTGAGTTTCAAATTGCCAGTGGATCTCCAGAGCTGCTCATAAAAAAGAGGGGAAATGTACTGAATACCCGTCCGATTGCTGGAACGAGATCAAGAGGAAGAAGCGATGAAGAAGACCGCCAGCTTTCTGAGGAATTAATCACCAATGAAAAAGAACGTGCAGAACATATCATGCTTGTAGATTTAGAACGAAATGATCTAGGGCGGGTATGTAAATATGGCAGTGTTGAAGTTAACGAACTGATGGCTATTGAGAAATATTCACATGTCATTCATATCGTGTCAAATGTTCGCGGCGAGCTGCAAGAAGGAAAAGGATTTTACGACATTATGCGTGCTGTATTTCCGGGCGGCACAATCACGGGAGCGCCGAAGGTTCGAACAATGGAAATAATTGAAGAGCTGGAGCCGACTAGAAGAGGGTTATATACTGGTTCGATCGGCTGGCTCGGCTTTAATGGAGATTTAGAATTTAATATTGTAATACGGACGCTACTGGCTAAAAACGGTTGGGGTTATGTGCAAGCAGGTGCTGGAATCGTCATTGATTCTGTTGCAGAATATGAATATAAAGAGTGTTTGAAAAAAGCAAAAGCGTTATGGAAAGCAAAAGATTTGAGCGAAGATGAGAATAAGTTAGTTAGAGGTGAGAAGAGATGATTTTAATGATTGATAACTATGATTCTTTTACGTACAATTTAGTCCAATACCTTGGTGAGCTCGGCGAAGAGCTTGTTGTCAGACGAAATGATGAAATTACGATTGAGGAAATTGAACAGCTCAATCCAGCCTATTTGATGATTTCTCCCGGTCCGTGTACGCCGAATGAGGCGGGGATCAGCATGGAGGCAATTAAGTATTTCGCAGGGAAAATTCCGATTTTTGGCGTATGCTTAGGTCATCAATCAATAGCTCAAGTGTTCGGTGGGGATGTTGTTCGCGCAGACAAATTAATGCACGGGAAAACATCGCAAATTTATCATGACGGAAAAACTATTTTCGACGGCTTAGACAACCCGTTCACCGCTACAAGGTACCACTCTTTAATTGTCAAAAAAGAAACGCTTCCGGATTGCTTTGAAATTTCAGCATGGACGAATGACGGAGAGATTATGGGAATCCGCCATAAATCTTTGCAGGTTGAAGGCGTGCAGTTTCATCCGGAATCAATTATGACTGAACATGGAAAACTGATGTTAAAGCATTTCCTTTCCTATTATCGTACGGAAGAAAAGAGTGTATAAAAGTGTACTTATATGTAAATGGTGAATATAAAAAGCAGGATGAGCTGCATATTTCTCCGTTCGATCATGGATTTTTATACGGAATCGGCGCTTTTGAAACATTAAGGACTTATAACGGTCATCCATTTTTACTGTATGATCATATCGATCGCTTAAATGCAGCGGTTCGCGAGCTTGGCATAGATTTTTCTCTTTCTTACTCGGAAGCAGAACAAATTATTAAAAGACTGCTTGAATTAAATCATTTAAATAATGCATATATCCGGATAAATGTTTCAGCAGGTGCAGAGGAGCTGGGGTTGTCGGCGGCTCCTTATAAAAATCCGGTGTTAATCTTTTTTATAAAAGAGTTAAATTTGCCGGAAAGATTGACAAAACAGGGGGTCATTCTTTCGGTTCGGCGAAACACGCCGGAAGGATCATTTCGCATAAAATCGCACCATTTTTTAAATAATGTGCTGGCAAAGAGAGAAATTGGAGATCATCCGAAAACGGAAGGTATATTTTTAACACATTCAGGATATGTCGCAGAAGGGATTGTTTCCAACATTTTTTGGGTAAAAAACAACACCGTCTATACACCGGCTGTCAGCACAGGAATATTAAACGGAATTACTAGACAGTTCGTGTTAACCATCCTTGAAAAACATCGCATCCCTTATGAAGAAGGATTGTATCCATTGGATCATCTGTTATCTGCACAAGAAGCTTTTATCACAAATTCCTTGCAGGAGATTGTCCCAATTACACATATTGGTCAGACTGCATTTGCAGGTGAACAGGGAATTTTGACCAATCGATTAATCACCATTTATAAGAAGGTGCGGCAGCATATTTTGACAAGATCTGAATTCGAAGTGGGTGATGAACAATGGGTGTAATAGAGAAAGAAAAAATATTACAGTGCGGACCGTATCAATTACACTACGAAGATAAAACCCAAGTAATGGGAATATTAAACGTTACGCCTGATTCTTTTTCGGACGGCGGAAAATTTAATGATATCGAGAAAGCTTTAAAGCATGCAAAAGAAATGGTGGAAAATGGCGCCGATATCATTGATGTCGGGGGTGAATCAACCCGTCCGGGCCATGAACCCGTTTCAGAAGAGGAGGAGCTGGCCAGAGTTCTTCCAGTCATTGAAAAATTATCAAAAGAAATTCATGTTCCTATTTCCATTGATACGTACAAAGCGAATGTGGCAAAAAAAGCGGTGGAAGCTGGAGCAACCATCATCAATGATGTTTGGGGGGCGAAAAAAGAGCCGGACATCGCTCGCGTGGCAGCAGAATATAACGTCCCAATCATTCTAATGCACAATCGAGAAAAAGAAGGGTATAACGATCTGATTAAAGACATGATTTCCGATTTAATGGAAAGTGTCGAGATCGCCAAAAAAGCAGGCGTTCGGGACGAACAAATCATCCTTGATCCAGGAATCGGTTTTGCCAAAACTTTTGAAGATAATCTCTACGTCATGCGTCATCTGGAGGAATTTACAAACCTTGGTTTCCCTGTTTTGCTGGGTACGTCGAGAAAAAGATTTATCGGACGAGTTCTCGATCTACCGGTAGAGGAGCGTATGGAAGGCACAGCGGCTACCGTATGCTTAGGAGTGCAAAAGGGCTGTCAATTCGTTCGGGTACATGACGTTAAACCGATTGCGCGGATGGTGAAAATGATGGATGCGATGCTCGGAAAGGGGCGCGATCACGATTGATAAGATCTATGTAACGGGAATGGAGTTTTGGGGCTATCATGGCGTTTATCCTGAAGAGAATAAACTTGGACAGCGATTTCGAGTTGATGTTATTTTAGAGATGGATCTAAAGCAAGCAGGAAAAACGGATGAACTAGATGATACAGTGAATTATGCGAAAGTGTACACGGTTTGCAAGGAAATTGTGGAAGGCAAGCCCTATAAGCTTATTGAAGCCGTTGCAGAAAATTTAGCATCTGAACTGTTAAAAGAGTTTTCGACTGTTTTGTATTGCACAGTAAAAGTGGTAAAGCCGGATCCGCCAATCCCGGGTCATTACAAGTCTGTAGCAGTAGAAATCAAAAGGGGAAGAACATGAAAAACTATGCATATATTTCTTTAGGATCGAATATCGGCGATCGGGAATATTATTTGGAAGAAAGCATCAATCAATTGAACAGGCATCCAGATGTTGAGGTTATCAAAATGTCTTCTATTTATGAAACCGATCCGGTTGGTTATATTGACCAAGAATTGTTTTTGAACATGGTCATTAAAATCGCGACGAATTTCACGCCGTATGAGCTGCTGGCATTTACGCAAAAAATCGAATATGATTTAGGAAGATCAAGGGAAGTTAAATGGGGGCCTAGAACGATAGACCTTGACATTTTATTATATAATAACGAAAATATTGAAACAGAACAGCTTACCATACCTCATCCGAGAATGTTTGAACGATCTTTCGTATTGATTCCTTTGTTTGAAATTGATCGAGATGTACAATGGCCTAATCAGCATCGTTCTTTACTGGTTTTAATAGATCAATTAAAAGATAAAAAAGGAGTGCGAATATGGAAGCAGAAAAATGGGGAAGAAGGATTCGCGCTTTTAGAAAGCTAAAAGGCTATACACAAGAAAGCCTTGCAAAAGACTTAGGCGTTTCTGTATCGGTTCTTGGTGAAGTTGAAAGGGGCAACAGACTTCCCAGCAAGGAATTAGTAGAGATTATTGCTGCTAAGCTGAATGTAAGCGTGAACGAGCTGATGCCTGAGGATACTGAAAAATAAAGGAGGCAGGTGAAATTGTTTAAAATAGGAGATATTCAATTGAAAAACCGTGTTGTGCTTGCTCCGATGGCCGGCGTATGCAATTCGGCTTTTCGGCTGACGGTCAAAGAATTTGGAGCGGGTTTAGTTTGTGCTGAAATGGTCAGCGATAAAGCCATTTTATATAAAAATGCGAAAACAATGGACATGCTCTATATTGATGAACGGGAAAAACCATTAAGCTTGCAAATTTTTGGCGGTGAAAAAGAAACATTAGTGGAAGCGGCAAAATTTGTCGATAACAATACAACAGCAGATATCATCGATATTAACATGGGCTGTCCTGTACCGAAAATTACGAAATGTGATGCCGGAGCAAAATGGCTTCTTGATCCCAATAAAATTTATGACATGGTTGCCGCTGTTGTGGATGCAGTGAAAAAACCGGTAACTGTCAAAATGCGCATGGGTTGGGATGAAGAACATATTTATGCGGTGGAAAATGCCCAAGCCGTTGAGCGGGCAGGGGGCAAGGCTGTTGCATTGCATGGACGAACCCGTGTTCAAATGTATGAGGGAGAAGCCAACTGGGACATTATTAGAGAAGTTAAGCAGGCTGTGAATATTCCGGTGATTGGCAACGGGGATGTCAAAACCCCTCAAGATGCAAAGAGAATGCTGGACGAGACGGGTGCAGACGGGGTTATGATCGGCCGTGCTGCATTAGGCAACCCATGGATGATCTATCGCACTGTTAAATATTTAGAAACGGGAGAATTAATTGAAGAGCCGACAGTTCGAGAAAAGATTGATGTATGCAAACTGCATTTAGAACGTTTAATCAATTTAAAAGGTGAGCACATCGCTGTTAGAGAGATGCGTAAACATGCCGCTTGGTATTTAAAAGGTATTCGAGGCAATGCAAAAGTGAGAAATGCTATTAATAACTGTGAAACAAAAGAAGAACTGGTCTCCCTTCTTGAACGTTTTGCAAGTGAAGTGGAAGAGAAAGAGCGTCAATCCGCATAAAGACAATCTGCTTTCTCTTATACTTTGACGGCTGCCAGTAATCTGGCAGTTTTCTATGTTAAATTTTAAGATTATTGGAGTGGATACGTATGAGCAAAGAAGGTTTGCATAACCAAGAAGAGTTGAATGATCAATTGCAGGTTCGCAGGGAAAAGCTTCATGCATTAAAAGATAAAGGAATCGACCCTTTCGGAAAAAAATTTGAACGCTCGCATCAGGCGATTGAACTAAAAGAGCAGTACGGCGAGTTTACAAAGGAAGAACTTGAGGAAAAAAATATTTTTGTTTCTATAGCTGGCAGAATTATGACAAAACGTGGAAAAGGGAAAGCAGGTTTCGCCCATATCCAAGATTTGTCGGGCCAAATTCAAATTTATGTTCGGAAGGACAGCGTCGGCGAGGATCAGTATGAAATTTTTGATATGGCTGACTTAGGTGATCTTATTGGCGTGAAGGGAACGGTTTTTAAAACAAAAGTAGGCGAGCTCTCGGTAAAAGCAACGGAATTTGTGCTGCTCACGAAAGCTTTGCGCCCTCTTCCTGATAAATACCATGGCCTTAAAGATATTGAACAGCGCTACCGCCAGCGCTATTTAGATCTTATTATGAACCCTGACAGCAAAAACACATTTATAACAAGAAGCAAAATCATCCAATCCATGCGCCGTTATTTAGACAGTCACGGGTATTTGGAAGTAGAAACACCAATGATGCACTCCATTGCTGGAGGAGCGGCAGCACGCCCGTTTATCACTCATCATAATGCTTTGGATATGCCTTTGTACATGAGAATTGCTATTGAGCTTCATTTGAAAAGGCTGATTGTCGGCGGTTTAGAAAAAGTTTATGAAATCGGCCGCGTTTTCCGCAACGAAGGCGTTTCAACAAGACATAATCCTGAATTCACCATGCTTGAACTGTACGAGGCATATGCAGATTTCCATGATATTATGGAATTGACAGAAAACATGATTGCTCATATTGCACAAGAAGTATTAGGTACAACGACAATCCAATACGATGAATATAAAGTGGACTTGAAACCAAAATGGAAGAGACTTCACATGGTAGATGCGATTAAAGAATATACAAATGTTGATTTTTGGAATGTCACATCTGCCGAAGAAGCGCGGGCATTAGCTGAAGAACACGGAGTAGAAATTAACGAAAATATGCAATACGGCCATATTGTCAATGAGTTCTTCGAGCAAAAAGTCGAGGATAAACTAATTCAGCCGACATTTATTTACGGTCACCCTGTTGAAATTTCTCCGCTCGCCAAAAAGAATGAAGCGGATCCAAGATTCACAGATCGCTTTGAATTGTTTATTGTCGGCCGCGAGCATGCAAATGCCTTTACGGAATTAAACGATCCTATTGATCAACGTGAACGCTTTGAAGCTCAATTAAAAGAAAGAGAGCAGGGAAATGACGAGGCGCATATGATGGACGAAGATTTCATTGAAGCTCTTGAATATGGCATGCCTCCAACAGGTGGGCTTGGCATTGGCATTGACAGATTAGTCATGCTTTTAACCAATTCTCCGTCTATTCGCGATGTTCTTTTATTCCCGCAGATGAGAAACAAATGATGATTTTCAAAAGGGAGACGGCTGTCTCCCTTTTGTCTCCCTGCTGGAAATGGAATAATTTTTTTATATAAAATCACTAGCATTGCAGTAATTAAATCTGATGATTCAAAATACTAAGAATGTTCAATTTTTTATTGATTTCGAAACAAAAAAATCCTTTACAATGGAAGTACAGGTGGTTCCTGTCCAAATCCAATCGTAAAGGATAACTATTATGGACAAGAATACACTAATTTCATCATTTGGTAAATGGGTTTCACCCATAAATATTCAAAAACTTAGCGAACAAGTCAAAGAATTGAAACAGGACTATTACACAAAAAAGCTGACAACAGAAGCCTATATTAAACTTTTATTGGTAGCCCAGCTGCTCGAATTTAAGAGCTTAGAGGAAATGAGTGATGCACTTGTAGACGAAGATCTTCAAAAAGCACTCGGATTTGAATCGATAAGTGCCTCTCAGCTATCCCGAAAAAACAATCAGATCAACCCACTAATTCTTGCAAATTTGTTCTTGGATCTTGTTTGGAAAATTCAACGGCACCATTATCAAAACGGAAAGAATATGCCACTGAAAATCATTGATTCAAGTACACTCCCGTTGAATTTGACCCATTATAAATGGGCAAAATTCCGTAAAACAAAAGCTGGTGTAAAGCTACACTTACGGCTCGTTTTCATGGATAAAGACACCGTCTATCCTGAAAAAGCAGTGATTACGACAGCAAAAGAACATGACCGAAATCAACTCGAAGTCCTAGTGGATGATCAAGAAGCCATGTATGTGTTTGACCGCGGTTATGTGGACTATGAACGTTTTGATCGGATGACAGATGATGGCTATTTCTTCGTTTCAAGACTGAAGAAAAACGCAGTCATTCGTGAAGTCTATACATTTTCACTTCCTGATGATTGTCACGTTCTATCCGATAAAATGGTCTACATTGGTACCACACAAAATCGTACTGAAAATGTCTATCGTCTACTAGAAGTTATGGACACAAAAGGGAACTTACTTCGTTTCATCACCAACCGATTTGATTTAAAACCAGAAGAGATAAGTGATATTTACCGATCTCGCTGGGCTATTGAACTCTTTTTCAAATGGCTCAAGCAACACGTAGAAATTAAGCACTTTTATGGAATGAGTGAAACAGCTATTCAAAATCAAATTTTCTTAGCCCTGATCACGTATTGCTTACATGTTCTCATTCAATTGGAGATGAAAAGTAAGAAATCCCTACTTCGAATTACTCGTTGGTTAAAGAGAGCTCTGTGGAAACCAGCTTATGTTTGGTTGCGAAAATTTGATGGGCGAGCCAGTCCATAATCTCCCTTTTGTCGTTGTCGCTCTGGTTTAACTGTATATATTTACCAAATGGGCAGTGCCACCTTTCTTTAGGTTTTGTCTTTTTGGCACAAATTCACAAAAATTAATTAACAGAAAATTCTAACTATATTTATGCAATGCTAATGATATAAAATAAATTTTTTTATGCAAAACTATTGATTTGTTATGAAAATGGTGTTATATTAATACCCGTCCTTATTGATGACCAATGATACAATGATAAAAAAATCTGTTGACAAAGTAAAAATTTAAGGTTATTATAAGAAAGTCGTCTTTTTTTCAACATGATCTTTGAAAACTGAACAAAACGAAAAGCGTGCCTGTTGATTCTAAAAGAGCATTTGGTGACAAACTTTTTTTGGAGAGTTTGATCCTGGCTCAGGACGAACGCTGGCGGCGTGCCTAATACATGCAAGTCGAGCGGACCGAAGGGAGCTTGCTCCTTTAGGTTAGCGGCGGACGGGTGAGTAACACGTGGGCAACCTGCCCTGCAGACTGGGATAACTTCGGGAAACCGGAGCTAATACCGGATAACACCGAAAACCGCATGGTTTTCGGTTGAAAGGCGGCTTTTAGCTGTCACTGCAGGATGGGCCCGCGGCGCATTAGCTAGTTGGTGAGGTAACGGCTCACCAAGGCGACGATGCGTAGCCGACCTGAGAGGGTGACCGGCCACACTGGGACTGAGACACGGCCCAGACTCCTACGGGAGGCAGCAGTAGGGAATCTTCCGCAATGGACGAAAGTCTGACGGAGCAACGCCGCGTGAGCGAAGAAGGTCTTCGGATCGTAAAGCTCTGTTGTCAGGGAAGAACAAGTGCCGTTCGAATAGGGCGGTACCTTGACGGTACCTGACGAGGAAGCCACGGCTAACTACGTGCCAGCAGCCGCGGTAATACGTAGGTGGCAAGCGTTGTCCGGAATTATTGGGCGTAAAGCGCGCGCAGGCGGTTCCTTAAGTCTGATGTGAAATCTCGCGGCTCAACCGCGAGCGGCCATTGGAAACTGGGGAACTTGAGTGCAGGAGAGGGGAGCGGAATTCCACGTGTAGCGGTGAAATGCGTAGAGATGTGGAGGAACACCAGTGGCGAAGGCGGCTCTCTGGCCTGTAACTGACGCTGAGGCGCGAAAGCGTGGGGAGCGAACAGGATTAGATACCCTGGTAGTCCACGCCGTAAACGATGAGTGCTAAGTGTTAGAGGGTATCCACCCTTTAGTGCTGCAGCAAACGCATTAAGCACTCCGCCTGGGGAGTACGGCCGCAAGGCTGAAACTCAAAGGAATTGACGGGGACCCGCACAAGCGGTGGAGCATGTGGTTTAATTCGAAGCAACGCGAAGAACCTTACCAGGTCTTGACATCCCCTGACAACCCTAGAGATAGGGCGTTCCCCTTTCGGGGACAGGGTGACAGGTGGTGCATGGTTGTCGTCAGCTCGTGTCGTGAGATGTTGGGTTAAGTCCCGCAACGAGCGCAACCCTTGACCTTAGTTGCCAGCATTCAGTTGGGCACTCTAAGGTGACTGCCGGCTAAAAGTCGGAGGAAGGTGGGGATGACGTCAAATCATCATGCCCCTTATGACCTGGGCTACACACGTGCTACAATGGGTGGTACAAAGGGCAGCGAAACCGCGAGGTGGAGCGAATCCCAAAAAACCACTCTCAGTTCGGATTGCAGGCTGCAACTCGCCTGCATGAAGCCGGAATCGCTAGTAATCGCGGATCAGCATGCCGCGGTGAATACGTTCCCGGGTCTTGTACACACCGCCCGTCACACCACGAGAGTTTGTAACACCCGAAGTCGGTGGGGTAACCCTTACGGGAGCCAGCCGCCGAAGGTGGGACAAATGATTGGGGTGAAGTCGTAACAAGGTAGCCGTATCGGAAGGTGCGGCTGGATCACCTCCTTTCTAAGGATATATACATTGAAATAGGGTACGCTTTTCCGTTTTGTTTAGTTTTGAAGGATCATATCCTTCTTGATTGTTCTTTGAAAACTGGATAACGGAAAGACATTCACGAATAGATCGCTCATGTTAGGAAGAAACGGTTAAGTTAGAAAGGGCGCACGGTGGATGCCTTGGCACTAGGAGCCGATGAAGGACGGGACAAACACCGAAATGCTTCGGGGAGCTGTAAGTAAGCGTCGATCCGGAGATGTCCGAATGGGGGAACCCACTGTCCGTAATGGGGCAGTATCCATACCTGAATCCATAGGGTATGGAGGGCAACCCGGGGAACTGAAACATCTAAGTACCCGGAGGAAGAGAAAGCAACAGCGATTCCCTGAGTAGCGGCGAGCGAAACGGGAACAGCCCAAACCAAGAGGCGTGCCTCTTGGGGTTGTAGGACACTCGATTAAGGAGTGACAAAGGAACGGGGTAGACGAAGAGGTCTGGAAAGGCCCGTCAGAGAAGGTAACAACCCTGTAGTCGAAACTCCGTTCCCTCCCGAGTGGATCCTGAGTACGGCGGGACACGTGAAATCCCGTCGGAAGCAGGGAGGACCATCTCCCAAGGCTAAATACTCCCTAGTGACCGATAGTGAACCAGTACCGTGAGGGAAAGGTGAAAAGCACCCCGGGAGGGGAGTGAAAGAGAACCTGAAACCGTGTGCCTACAAGTAGTCAGAG
>NZ_CP150172.1:100000-182500 GCF_037963925.1 Aeribacillus sp. FSL K6-8210
AGCTCTTCAGCGCCGATGGTAGTGAGGGTTTGTCCCTTGTGAGAGTAGGACGCTGCCAGGCTGCCTTTATTTAATTGTTTTTAGGAGGATTAGCTCAGCTGGGAGAGCACTTGCCTTACAAGCAAGGGGTCGGCGGTTCGATCCCGTCATCCTCCACCATCTTGCATGCTCGTGAAGATCAATTGGAGAGCATGTTCTGTCTTCTTTGATTATACTTCAGCGTACTACATTGAGATTCTTCTTAAGCAAGCTTACTTTCATTGGAATAACAATTTAAGCAAAGGCAAAAACTGAGTATTGAAGTTGTTATTATGCCGGTGTAGCTCAATTGGCAGAGCAACTGACTTGTAATCAGTAGGTTGGGGGTTCGATTCCTCTCGCCGGCATCATTTTAGTTGTTTTATTATGAATATGTCTTTCAATCAGTTGTCAGACAAGCAATGCTTCATCAAATTTGTGGCAGGTTGTTTTGCCCTGATGTCATTGATCGTCTTCCCAATAGTTAAGACAGAAGAGACAGCTGAAAAAATATTTTTGATCATGAGCCATTGCTCAGCAGGTAGAGCAACGAGCAAGGCTTCATCGAATAAGCGACGAGTTGTCCCGACGCATCCAACATCCTCGAAAAGACTGGCAGAGGAAGGGACATCTGACAAATGAAAAATGGATTAGGAGAAAAAAATTTTTTATGAGCCATTAGCTCAGTCGGTAGAGCATCTGACTTTTAATCAGAGGGTCGGAGGTTCGAATCCTCCATGGCTCACCATTTTGACGCGGGTGTGGCGGAATTGGCAGACGCACTAGAATCAGGATCTAGCGCCTTTATGGCGTGGGGGTTCAAGTCCCTCCACCCGCATCATATGCGGAAGTAGTTCAGTGGTAGAACACCACCTTGCCAAGGTGGGGGTCGCGGGTTCGAATCCCGTCTTCCGCTTTTCTCTGCCGGGGTGGCGGAATTGGCAGACGCACAGGACTTAAAATCCTGCGGTAGGTGACTACCGTACCGGTTCAAGTCCGGTCCTCGGCACCATATTGGCGCCCGTAGCTCAATTGGATAGAGCGTTTGACTACGGATCAAAAGGTTAGGGGTTCGACTCCTCTCGGGCGCGCCATATCGGGAAGTAGCTCAGCTTGGTAGAGCACATGGTTTGGGACCATGGGGTCGCAGGTTCGAATCCTGTCTTCCCGACCAGGGAATTTAAAGGGGCCTTAGCTCAGCTGGGAGAGCGCCTGCTTTGCACGCAGGAGGTCAGCGGTTCGATCCCGCTAGGCTCCATCCAAATATTTATTTATACAACCAATTCCAATAATCCACTGAACCTTAGGGAGATTCCTAAGGTTTTTTTATTGCCCATGAAAAATGGACATGCCTGGCGCAGGTCGTTAAAAATTGCATATCACAATAAATTGATTGTTGAGGAAGCCAATCGGCGATATCATTGTGCTTGGTTATTTCTCACACTGACAGTTCGGAATGTCGAGGGAGGAGAGCTTCGCCAAACGATTTCCGATATGATGAAGGGGTTTAATCGTTTGACGAAGTACAAGCGATTTGATGCAGCCGTCCTTGGGTATTTTCGAGCTTTAGAAATCACGAAAAATCATGAAGAACATACATATCATCCACATTTTCATGTGTTATTACCAGTAAAGAAAAGTTATTTCACAGGCAAGTTATATATTAGTCAAAAAGATTGGACAAGCCTTTGGAAAAAGGCAATGAAACTTGATTACACGCCGATTGTACATATACAGCGGGGCAAAGGGAAAACCAAGATTGATGCTGAACAGATCGAGAGTGAAGTGCGAGAGGCTATAGAGGAGCAAAAAGCTGTTTTGGAAATTTCAAAGTACCCTGTGAAGGATACAGATCTTGTCCGCGGCAACAAGGTGACTGAAGACAATTTGGATACGGTCTACTATCTGGACGACGCGCTGTCGGCTCGGCGACTAATCGGATATGGTGGCATTTTGAAGGAGATACATAAGGAAATGAATCTCGGTGATGCAGAGGACAGCGATCTGGTTAAGATTGAGGAAGAAAATGATGAGGTGGCAAACGCTGCATTTGAGGTTATGGCTTATTGGCATCCTGGCATAAAGAATTACATAATCAAGTAAGAAAAGCAGGCCTAGAGCCTGCATTTCTTACTAAGGTAGATGTTTTTTTAACTTTTTGTCCCATCCTGTGAAGACCATTATTGCCGTTATTGGTAGCCCTAATGCCATAACAAAAATCAAAGATACATTTTCAGATGGACCTAAGATTAAATAAATCAATAACATTATAGCCGCGAGGCTAATATAACTTTTTAAAAATGCTATCAGTGAGTTTTTATTCATAATCTCGCCCCATTTTAAATTATTTTACAATCGTGTATTATATTTGTACTGAATAGGATGTATGGTAATTTTTATAATCAGTTATTGTTATTTTTAATCTCTTTCCTTTTTTTGCAGCATTTATAACTTCTTTTTTATAAAGAGAATTAGAACTCAGTTGTGTTGCTAATGCAGAAGCCCATCCAGCAACTCCACCCCATTTAGTAGCAATAGCTAAAATAACAATTTTTAGATTACTATTACCTTTTATTGCTTTCATATTATTAGCCAACTCTTTATTGAGCTTTGGATAAAGTATAAGACCCTACTACAACTCTCTTTTCTGCTGCATGAGCAACATTACTTGATTTATTAAATCCCAAAAAACTTGTTGATCCTAACAGAGGTGGGGCAACCAATATAATCTTCACTAAAAAACCAAATTTCTTCTTTTTCACAATCATAGCATTATCTCCTTTACTTTCACACTCTTTTTCAATCAAAAAACATCCTTTCCTGGAATTATATGGGCCAATATACTACTACTATAAACAAATATAAGTCTTTTTGGGATACTTTGGATATGATTTAATTAGAATTAGTCGAAAATTTAGAAGGGTTTGAATTAAAGATAGGAAAAAACGTTTTACTTTTTATAACGTGTGGTTTTTGGGATTGATAATGTACAACATTAGAGAGCATACTTCCTTTGCTACAGCGACGATTATTTTAGCTGCTTTCATTGCTGTTTGTTTGATGCTTGAGGTGGTTTGGAAAAGATATAAAAAAGACTTAGAAGAATACGAGAAAGATTTTAAAAAAGCTATCAGAGAACAAAATGCTATTTTGGAAGTTTCTAAGTATCCAGTCAAAGATACGGATGTCATTAAAGGGAATAAGGTCACGGATGAAAATGTGGAAACCGTTTTGGTGTTAGACAACGCCTTGGCATATAAGCGATTAATCGGTTATGGTGGTTTGCTGAAACAGATCCACAAGGAATTGAATTTGGGAGATGCAGAAGATGGAGATTTAGTCTATATCTCCGAAAATGACGAAGTAGCAAACGGTGCTTTTGATGTGATTGGCAAGTGGCATATCGGTTTAAAAAATTATGTGATAAAGAGAGATTAATAGGGTGTAGAAAATTAGAGATACAGAAGATACGGGAGATGATTTTCGTATCTTTTTTTATTGCTCGGCGGGTCACTAGAGGGAAGAAGGTGACGCATGGCGGTTGTCAATTAAAATGTGCGGTAGCGGACCGAAGGGAGCATAAGGAGCACATTTTTTTGTGTTGCTTAACATAGTGCTTTGAAGCCGTTAGTATGATCCGAAAAGTGTATAGCGATGGGGGCAAACAAAACTATCGATATCGATCGAAACATAAAAAATGGGAGAATTTCTAATAAATCGCTAAATATGGTTGATTAATGGTATATTTGGTAATATTATTTAATTGATCAGATGAAGAGAAAGTGAGAGTTTAAATATGAGTTCAGCTATACAATGGCTCAGCAGCTTCATTATTTTTTAGGAAAAATTTAAGAAAATAGATAAACATCGCGTAATGAACATTGTTTCTAAATTTCGTTTTATGGTTTTATTGATGAGGTGCAGACTATGTCATATGTAAGAATTTTTTTTCTTATTGCAATCAATGCTTTAAGAGCATATCAAAGCAATTTGTATGAAAAATTTGAAAAAATTTTACCTGAACTTAAGTATCTGGCGAAATATTATATATACTTTTATGCAGCGTCAAATATTTTATTATTAGGGATTATTCTTTTACTAGACCCTTCTCAAAATGTACATATTCATCGTATTTTAAATGACTATAAATGGGAAATTTTAATCGCAAAATATTTAATGGAATTATTTATCATTATAACTTTGTTAAGATTTGAAGTTCCAAAAGGATTTAAAAAAGTTTATGGATTAATACCGTCTATTTTTTATGTAATCACTGCTAATTTTAAAAACGTTTATACATGGATACTGATACAGTTTATATATTATGCATTTTTAGATAAACAACTTTTTTTGATCTTATTGATTTTAAGCTGTATCATCATTTATCTTTCTTTGTTTGCTAAAATATCAGAATTTCAATACATATTAAATATTTTAAAAATGGCTCGTCTCATGTTTGTAATATTGTTAAGTTATCAAATCATTCAAGAAGTATCGCAAAAAGCAGGTTTTAGCTTCGCGAGTGCAACCAATAAAATCGAGGTTTTATTATTTTTATGGGTGGCTTTTCTATTAATTCTGTTAATATCTAACTATTTTTTATTAAGATATATTAAAGCTACTACACGAATTTTCCAGGAAAAACAATTAATCCATTATTTCAAACTATTTTTTATACCCTTCATATTTTTGACTTTGATACAGATCACATCCAGCTTGTTTGTTTTCATCAGCAATATCGAAGAATCACTGATAATCATATCCTATTTAATTTCATCTCTTTTTGTAAAAATCAAATTTATTGATTTTTTAACTATGGAAACTTATGGTTATTATTTGTTTTATTTAAAGTCTTTAGACAAAAAAATTCAATCTGAGTTTATGATGAATATTAACTTAAATAATTTCTTCTTATTATTGCCCGTTTTACTATTTCACCTCTGTTATCTCATTTTAAATCAGCAATATATTTATGCTTTCCTGCTGATGCTTGTATACATATTAGACATTAAGGCAGATGAACTAATCATTTTAATCACGAGAAAAATATTGAAGAAAAGTGAATTGCCTAATTTGTTTATACACACAAAAAAAGGTTTATCCAACGTATTATTAATAGCGTTTGTTCCCAGTGCCATTATTAGCATTCTTGTAAACAGTAGCAGCATAAAGAGCTCCAGCTTAGCTACAACGATGTTGCTGCTCGTTTCCGTCATACTATTTTGTGTGTCAATATTGGCGCATTATTGGAGGAAGAGCTTTTTTGACGAATTACATAAGTGAGGTAAAAAATAAATGTTAGAAATTAAAAATTTAACGTATAGCATAGGGGAGAAAAAAATTTTAGATCATATATCTTTTTCAATACCTGAAAATGAAGTGACAGCCATTGTCGGGCCAAATGGCGTGGGCAAAACTACAACCGTGCAAATATTGTCGAATATAATCAAAACGGAAAATGCTTCTGTTAAGAGCTTAAATCGTAATAAGAAAATCGTTTACTTGGATATTGAATATTTAGTTTTTGATGAATTGACAGCACAAGAGTTTCTCGAGTTACATTCACGAATTCATAATAAAAATAAAGAAGAGCTTGAAGAGCTATTAAACGAATTTGAAGTATTGAATATTAAAGAATTTTTACCGAACAAGTTAAAAGGTCTTTCTTTAGGGCAAAAGCAAAAATTGATTATATTAATGGGATTTATGTCCAATGCAGATATTTTAATATTTGATGAGCCATTTAACGGTTTAGATTATAAATCTGAAATGAATTTTAAAGAGCTGCTCAGAAAAAATAAGTTTAACTTCACAATTATCATCACTACCCATAATTTTCATGATATCGAAAGGTACACTAAGCAGTGCATTGTGATGGAAGATAGCAAAACGATTAAGCAGATTACAAACGTAAATACTCAAAGTTATAAAAAAAATATATTTCAGTATTTAGGTTTAGAACAGGAGCAGTATAAATGAATCGTCAGTTCGTCATAAAAAGGGAAGAGTTCATGAAAATTCCTCTGCTTATATTTGGTTTTTTATTGGCAGGATTCTTCTTTGGCGCATTATTAGAAGTCGATTTAAAAAGGGAAGCTCTCGATCTAAATTTTATTGATATTTTTTTCAATAACGCCTCAATCGGCATTATGTTAGTTCTGCTAACAAGTTTCATATCTTATCCGATTATTTTATATAATTCATTTTTTTTTAGGGTTAAACATATATTTTGGCATAGAGCTCTTTGGCGTATATAAAACTTTCATGACTTTAATTTTCCATACGCCGATAGAAATAGTAGGATGGATCATATGTATCATCGCTTCGAAAAGAATGAAAGATTTTTATAAAACTGTGTTAAAAAAAGAAATAAACAAAGAAAATATAAAGGCTGTTTGTATGTTATTGCTGACAATGATAGCTGTTTACTTTGTTGCAGCCATAGTGGAATATTATGCTTTTGAATTTCTGGGGGGACATAAATGGTTAAATTAAAAGCAAATGAAAAAATATTATTAATACTGTTTACGCTTTGGTATTTATTATCCATACAATTTATCAGTCAATACATGATCATGAATCAAGGCAGTGTAATCTATGAAATGAACATTTTTAAAACGAAAGAAATCATGTTTGTATTCCTAAATTTTGTCATAATGATCTTTTCGATTGTTTTTCTTTTCTTCATTAGCATTGCATAAATATAGTTAGAATTTTCTGTTAATTAATTTTTGTGAATTTGTGCCAAAAAGACAAAACCTAAAGAAAGGTGGCACTGCCCATTTGGTAAATATATACAGTTAAACCAGAGCGACAACGACAAAAGGGAGATTATGGACTGGCTCGCCCATCAAATTTTCGCAACCAAACATAAGCTGGTTTCCACAGAGCTCTCTTTAACCAACGAGTAATTCGAAGTAGGGATTTCTTACTTTTCATCTCCAATTGAATGAGAACATGTAAGCAATACGTGATCAGGGCTAAGAAAATTTGATTTTGAATAGCTGTTTCACTCATTCCATAAAAGTGCTTAATTTCTACGTGTTGCTTGAGCCATTTGAAAAAGAGTTCAATAGCCCAGCGAGATCGGTAAATATCACTTATCTCTTCTGGTTTTAAATCAAATCGGTTGGTGATGAAACGAAGTAAGTTCCCTTTTGTGTCCATAACTTCTAGTAGACGATAGACATTTTCAGTACGATTTTGTGTGGTACCAATGTAGACCATTTTATCGGATAGAACGTGACAATCATCAGGAAGTGAAAATGTATAGACTTCACGAATGACTGCGTTTTTCTTCAGTCTTGAAACGAAGAAATAGCCATCATCTGTCATCCGATCAAAACGTTCATAGTCCACATAACCGCGGTCAAACACATACATGGCTTCTTGATCATCCACTAGGACTTCGAGTTGATTTCGGTCATGTTCTTTTGCTGTCGTAATCACTGCTTTTTCAGGATAGACGGTGTCTTTATCCATGAAAACGAGCCGTAAGTGTAGCTTTACACCAGCTTTTGTTTTACGGAATTTTGCCCATTTATAATGGGTCAAATTCAACGGGAGTGTACTTGAATCAATGATTTTCAGTGGCATATTCTTTCCGTTTTGATAATGGTGCCGTTGAATTTTCCAAACAAGATCCAAGAACAAATTTGCAAGAATTAGTGGGTTGATCTGATTGTTTTTTCGGGATAGCTGAGAGGCACTTATCGATTCAAATCCGAGTGCTTTTTGAAGATCTTCGTCTACAAGTGCATCACTCATTTCCTCTAAGCTCTTAAATTCGAGCAGCTGGGCTACCAATAAAAGTTTAATATAGGCTTCTGTTGTCAGCTTTTTTGTGTAATAGTCCTGTTTCAATTCTTTGACTTGTTCGCTAAGTTTTTGAATATTTATGGGTGAAACCCATTTACCAAATGATGAAATTAGTGTATTCTTGTCCATAATAGTTATCCTTTACGATTGGATTTGGACAGGAACCACCTGTACTTCCATTGTAAAGGATTTTTTTGTTTCGAAATCAATAAAAAATTGAACATTCTTAGTATTTTGAATCATCAGATTTAATTACTGCAATGCTAGTGTCTTTTCTTTCAAGCTTTTATCTATCGATTTATCATACTATTATTTAAACCGCAGAAATATCCATCCATATTTTCAAGCTTTTTTTATTTAATGATTGGATATTTGCCATTTTCCATTACGATCATTATCACAAACTTTATTCATCAAGAGTATGTTTACAATATTTCAACGAATATATACGCAAAAATTTTCATAACGATTATTGTAAACGTAATATATATATTCATCATTGTTAAAAAAAATATCACCGATTCCAAAAAGGCGCTATTATTGTGTATGTTTTTAATCGTAATAAATGCTCTAGTTTTATTCATTAATTTCAATTCACTATAAAAAATGATCGCATGATCATTGACTGTTTTCCAGAGGAACTTTGCAAAATATATGAGAGGATATGAAAATGGTTAATGAAATAAAAATGTATTTTTCTCGTCACAAACCAATTTATGTTATACTTGCTGCAATCATGATAGGATGCGGACTGCAATATTTCATACTTAGCAATGAGAATATGAAGTCTGTACAGGATGCTTTATCGGAAGAATCGGAGTCATTGATTTTCCAAAGCTTCTCTGTCGATATCATTGCCCTCATTGCCTTGCTATATTATATTTTTTGCTCTGCTGCTTCAATCATGAAAGATGGAGTTTTTGAAAAAAATAAAAGCACCCGTAAAATGATTTTACATAAATATACGCTTCTTATTTGTTCGTATTTATTTGCAACGGAATCATTGTATTATCGACTAGCATAATCGTTATCATACTTTATGGATTTCATCATGATATTTTTTATCATGCATTGTTATTACTTATTGCGAAGTCCTATACCGCAATTTTTTATGTAACATGATCTATGTTTTTGGCTGTTCTATTCAAAAAGTATATGTTTATTTTTTCCATGCTTTTTGTTGTGGAGATTGCAAAAATTGCGGTTTTTGCATTTCTGCGTAAATTTGCTGTTTTTGATTACGTTATATTCAATCATTTAGATATTTCTTCTTATTTCCATTTGCCGTCTTCAGGAATTGATAAGGGATATAACATATTATTTTCCATTGCCATATATTTAGCGTATATATTCCTTCTGCAAGCTTTGAGTGTTTATATATTCAACAAGAAAAGAGAGCGAGTAACCTATTAATTAACATTTATCGTTGTTATGGATGGCATTATCACCATTGTAAAGATTTTGAAAAGGCCGTTTAGCTCGCTAGGCTAGCTGTTAAAAATACTTTTGCTTCATATCAAAAGAAAAGAAAAGTCAGACCTGTTCTCTTTTGTCCATTATATGATTAACTGAATATACCAATGGAAAATTTCCGTTTCATAAAAATATGAAAGCACGGCTCCAATACTGATGAAAGGTCCGAATGGTATCGCCGATTTACGGCTTAATTGTTTCGTGATGATGCCAAATAGACCGAATAATGCACCAATTAAGGTAGACAGGAAAAAAGCTAATAAAACTCCTTTAAGACCTAAAGCATATCCTAAAACAGCAAATAGTTTAATATCTCCGCCTCCCATTCCGCCATTGCTTACAATGGCAATGATATAAAGAAGGATAAAACCGACAGTCATTCCAATTATCGAATCATACCAAGGATGAAGCGGAATCCAGGTCCGCAGGAGAACAAATAGAATGAAGAAAAAGATTAAAATTCGATTCGGAATCAATTTGTAAGATAAATCACTCACCGTAATAATGATCAGGAGTGAAACAAAGGATAGTGCTACTATAAGCTCCTTGCTAAATCCAATTTTGTAAAAACTAAAAACAAATAGTAAACCTGTAAACAGCTCCATCACTGGGTAAATAGCCGAAATCGGTACACGGCAGCTGCGGCATTTTCCTTTCTGAAGCACATATGAAAAGATGGGTATTAATTCATACCAGGATAAGAAATGGCCACAATGCGGGCAGTGCGACCTCGGCTGAACGATTGAGCGTTTTTTCGGGATGCGAAGACCGACAACATTAAAAAAAGACCCGAAAATGATTCCGATAACAAAGAAAAAAAGGTAAACGAAAACCATTGCCAAACTCCTCGTACATTAGTATTCAGGGCTGTTTTTATCATTTTGCGTTTTCTTATTTATTTCTGATGAGTTATTTTTATCTGCTGAATCAAAATAAAAGGTAGTTAATTGAATTTCCATCGTAATGGTTTGATTCGTTTCGTCCTCTAAAAGCTCCTTTTCCCCCGGTTTCGTGAACGAAAGGACGTCCACTCGGGTGATTCGCTCTAATTTTTCTATTTCTTGTAGGAATTGTAAAAAATGCTTGAAATCTGGTGAAACAACCGACAGATTAAAGGTTATTAGCTTCACGTTTTTATATTTTTCTTTCTCTGTCGTTTCGTTGGAAGCTGATTGGTTTTCGCTTTGATTAGACGGAGCATCCGTATTTTCATTTTCAGATTGATTGGCTGTAGACTCCATTTCGGTTGATTCATTTTGCTCCTTATTTTCGTTCGTATCGTTCGTATCTGTTTTATTGTTTTCCGATAATAATTCCGATTCAGACAGCGTTTGCTCATCCTGAAAGGAAATGTTCTGGATTTGGCTGCCGCTGACGTATTCCGCTTCCTGTAAATCAAGCAGCAGCTGGTCCATATTGCGGCTTAACGGCATTTTTTTCTCTAATTGAGCAGTATTTTCTTCCTTATCCGTTTTACTTTTATTCAATTGTGCTTCCAATTGCTTCATTTCCACTTCAAGCTGATTGGCATCTAACTGTGCAAGCGCAACATCGTCTTTCAAAGGCTTTACCGTATACATATACACAACGCCAATAAGCAAAAACAGTAAAACGATTAAACAATAAAAAAAGATTTTCCTTTCTTGGAGGAAATCACTCATCTTCTTCACCCCCGTTTTCGTCCTCTAACGCCGAAGAATGAGTCTCAAGAATAATATTCACATCATATCTCGGAATCTCCTTGAACATTTCTTCATCCACTTGTTCATCTGAAGCTTCTTCAAATGTGAAGGTTTTAATTTCTTTGATCCTTACATTTGTAAAAAGAGGGGAAGAGACGAGCTTTGCAACATAAGATGCGGCAACATCCAATGATTCGAATTGGGTTTGGATCGACAATTGTTTATTTTCATATTCATAATGGCTTAAATAGCTATGATTTGGCAGCAATTCCAGCAATTCTTCAATGAAATGTGAGGTAGGTGCGGTCAATTCCTCTGCTTTAGCAACCGCTTCTTCTAAGCTGCCTGATTGTTGTTTTTTTTGATTTTCTACTTGAGTTTCTAAAATTTCCTTATCCATTTTTAAATTTTCGATTCTCGTATCGGCCAGTTTTTTCTCATTTTTCGTATGAATATATTGATAAATAACGATCGATAAACAGATTAGCCAAACAATAAGAAAAGAGATAAAAATAATCAAAACCGTCGAACTTTGTCTTTCGGATTTCGGCAATAAATTTATTTCAGGGATCACTTAACTTCCCCCTTTCAAGGCAAGCCCCAAAGCAGGTATAAAATGACGAGGAACTTTATCCATTTTTTCAGGAGAAAGGTAAGCATCTAAAATCGTAACGGGAATTTGAAATTGACCTTCTATTTTTTTTCTAATCAAATCTAAGTTTGGAAAATCTCCTAACAGCATAATTTTCGATACAGCTTTCTGACCTTTATGAATGGAGTAGCGGTAAAAATTCATCATCCGCTCCAATTCCATTATTTGATCATCAATTAAACCTAAAAATTGCGCTTCGTCACCATTATACGTCCAGGTGAGCAGATGAATAGGCCGGAATTACTCGCTGCGAATGGCGCTCAATAATCTCTACATTTGTTTGCAGTAGCAAAGAATACAGCATAGAAACGACGAAATTTCCATCATCCTCCCTAAAATAACTCACCTCATTTGCCACTTGCTGCAAAAACGAAAATGAATTTCCAGGTGTTATCTTTTTTCCATTTAATTCTTCTACTAACTCATCTAAAAAGATATAGTCTTTCGGAATATTCCAGCTTGCTTCAGCAATTACATCATTTTGTTCGTTTGCTTCTGTTAAAACCGCTTGAATGTTATGTTCTCCTAAATAAGAGGCCGTTGTTTCAACGTTGTTTATCGTTTTGACTTTATCAATATGGTTCGGCCATTCTGAAAGTTCTTCATCTGTTATATTCACTTTTACAACCAACGGCAGATCAACTGATTTTTTTTTAATAAAGAAGGCATACCACGGTGTTTTTGTTTTTTCGAGCAATTGATCCATCGTTTGATTCAGGTCATACTGAATATCTTCAGATGGAATGGTTAATATTTCCGTGGGTGATTCAATCGTCATATCACTTTGATTTTTCCACTCATTGATCTTATCTGATAAAATGTCTTTAGCTTCATCAACAGTCATTCCACCGACATCAATTCCTCCGACTGTAGAACCATCAGGAATTGTAAAGGCAGCGTTTGCGATATGGGGAGTTCCGAAACTAATGGTCGCAGCTGATATAACGATTATGAAAGAAAAAAACAAAGCCATTAACCTTTTCATCCTGCTCATAAAGAACCTGCCTTTCTATGTATCATTTGTCTGATCAAGCTTAGAAGACTGAAACCGGCAAATAAATATATATTACTAAGGTTGACTTTTCATTTCAATGCCAATATTCGGGATCTTTTAGAAGCGCGGTTGATTGCGCAAGGCTCCAGTTCCTTAGAGCTTGTTTCTTCATCGTATGAGTAAAAGAAGAAGTACAATTGATTTGTCTAATTCAGCCTGTAAAAATATAAAATTTTACAAAATAGGTAAAAAATACAGCTTTATTTAGTTAAAAAGACCTATTTTGGAGCAAAATGAAAGCAACGAAGATGGAATATTTTGTATAATAATAGCAAAATTACAGCAATTCATCCACAATAAAATGTAAAAATTTGAATAAATAGTAAAAATATTGTTTTCTTTTAGTCTAAAAGGCTTTATTTTGAAGTAAAATAAAAGTAATAAATAATGTATTTTTGTATAATCATAGCAAATTTTGGAGAGAAAAATTTTTACGGATTTAGTAAAAATGTTCCATATACTTACATTCTATTATTATGATTCGTTTAAGACAATGGTTTTTTAGTCAAAAAGTCCAATTTCAGAGGATATAGTTCCAATTCACTACAGCCATTGCGACTATTACTTAATATTTAAAAAATGGGTGAATATTCTATGAAAATGAAGATTGTGAAGAGAATGGACGGGTTTACACTTGTGGAGATACTAATTTCTCTCGTCATTCTTTCCATCATTATTTTGGCATTTCTTAATCTTTTTGTTTTTACAAATAAAACAACTGTAGTAAACAATGATCAATTAGTGGCAATTCATCTGGCGAAATCAACAATGGAAAGAATTAAGATGAATCCTTTTTCTTATATTGATGAACCAGATAATGATCGCTTTAATCAGCCGCAAGTTTATACTTCTGACAGCTGCTCGAACCGTCCAGATCCCGATGAATGTGAACTTTTGTTTTCTCCACTTATAAATAATAAAACGTATGCAGTTCAAGTAACGGTCAGTCAAACTGCTAATGAAAAAGCGATTCGATTAATGAATGTACTTGTTGAAGTGAATTTACAAAATTCAAAAACACCCATTACTTCAAAGGTTGAAGGGTATGTGAGCTATGAGTAAAAAAATCATATCCTCTAGTAAAGGAATTACGTTAGTAGAAGTTCTTTCAGTGGTTTTATTGGGTTCTGTTATCGGACTGATCGCTTACTCTGTTCTTTTTAGCGGATTAAAAACATATGACCGTGCTATGGAAGAAGCAGCATTGCGCGATGAAGCAGATTATATACTCGCCCATTTAATTGATGAGCTGTTTGTGTTAAAGGTTAGTGAGATTAAGGAGCAGAAATTGCCGGATCCAAGCGGGAATTACTTTTTGATCAAAAATGACGGCAGCAAAATTGGTTTTGATCATGAACATTCACGTGTAGTGATTAATAACAAAGAATTGTCGTTAACAAACGGAAATATCGTGCTTTCTCGCGAATCAAAATTGATAGAAACTGAACGAGAAGATGTGTTTGAAATTTTGTTAGTTTTACAATCTACTAAAACACAGCAAACAATGAAACTGAAAAGTATTGTGAACATTATTGATGATCGAAAAGGAGTGCAAAATAATAATGAAAATCATAATGAATGAAAAAGGATACTCCTTGATCTTAACCATGTTGATCTTTTTACTATTTACAGTCTTGTCTGTTTCCGTTTTGACAGTGGCTTTATCTGGGGTGAAAAGAAATCAAACAAGCGAGGATTATGTTCAAGCTCGTGAATTAGCCAATAAAGGAATTGAGCATATTACGAGTCAGATTCAAAGTGATTTGAAAAATGAACTCGGAGAAGAAGGAATTACCCGCAGCGAGTTTATAACGAAATTAAATACGATTTTAAATCGCTATAAAGACGAGGTAAATAGTGTTCACAATACTGGCGCAATTGGTGAATATCGAGTATATATACGAAATATAGAAAATGTAATAGAAAATGGTGAAGAAAACCCGCTAAAGAAGAAGATAACCTTTTTAAGCAGAGGATTTGTTGATGGCAAGGAAAAAACGGTTATTTCAGAAGTTGAAATTGGTGCACAATCTGTTTTGGAGACGTTACATTATGCGCTCGGTGCCAACAAATTATGTAAAACTCCAAATACCTGTATACCTGGTGAAGGAAATTTGTTTTTGCACGGCGGGGTTTCAATCACAGGGGATATGAAGGTAGACGGGAATTTAATCATAACGAACCGCGGATATGCATTATTAAATCGTGAGGAGAAATGGATTGCGTCCGTTTACCCGAGCATTTTGCCGGCACAAGGAAAAGCAAACGCAAACTTACTACTTGGCGGAAATATTTTTACCTTTAATCATATTCCTCCATATGAACAACATATTACAACTTCTAATTTTGGAAGTTCTTATACAAAGCTAACAGATCGTATTGATGATGCTTTTTACAATCGGCAAGCCCCGGTTATTGTAAAAAGGCAGCCGATCCGTGATGACATTCAAATTCCTGCACAAAAATCGGTTTTTTATTATAAACATAATTCTCCCGGTGTAACGATCATAAAAGCTAATAATAGACTAATCTCAAACCAAAATCGGCCTAATGACAAAGTTTATGCGAGTCATGATGAATGTTTTTTATGGTGTAATGAAAAATACGATGGAAATTACACATTTACTGGGAATAATCTTTTTAAAAGCTTTGCCACTGCAGGTCATTAACAATTCGCAATTCAGATAATCAATTCAAACAGACCACCTTTAAGGAGGGAGCCTATATAGAGAAAAATTTAACAATTGGCAACGAGTGGTCTGATTCGTACAACCCAAATAATTATGACAAAATTCGGGTGGACGGCCCCATATTTGTGAACGGTGATCTGACGATTAGAGGTGCTGATGCGGAATTTAATTCTATTATGTATGTAATGGGGGATGTGACGATTGAATATTCGCGCATCAATGGATTAGGCCAAAACGGTTCGTTAATTATTTTTGCAAATGGAAATATAAACATTAGAAATAATAGCGTTAACCAGGATGAACCTAGTAATATTAAAGGGTTTTTCTATTCAGAACAAGCATTAGAAATGTTTGGAGTTGGTTCAAATATTCGTATAGAAGGAGGAATATCAGCGAGGCGCATTGTTTTAAATGCGATAAGGGGACGGGCCAGCAATCAAAATTTTAGTGGGGCGCAAAAAATTACGAATAACGATTATTTTGAAGGTGCACAAAACCAAATAGGCAAGCTTTCTAGGCTGCAAATTATTTATGATCCGGAAATTATCAATACGTATGCAGATATAAAGTCTAGAGAGCCCGTTATTAAAAACTTAGATCCGCCTAAAATTATTAATCGTGACATAGAATAAATACCTTTCATCTTATTTTTTTGCCGATATGACCGCCGCCTCTCGTGTATAGTGAAGGCGGTGGAGGAATCGGCTTCTTTTTTAGCTTTTTGTGATGTTTTTCCGTTGCAATACTTTCCGTTATGATCATAAAATGAAAAATTAAGAAATGACAGTCTAAAAGCCAATTTTTCGAGAAAATTGTCGAAAGCCGAAATGGATATTTTTGCTGTTACAAAAACATCTTTAATTGATTTGAATGATGCAAACCGTTTTAATTAATCTGAGAAAAGCGATGGAGGCGAGATTTGCTTATCCTTGTAAAAAAGTATGGACGAAACAATTATTCGCTGCAATGCGGTTTGAGAAGCTCAAGCCTCTTTTATCCTCTTGTAAATGGAAATATACAACAAACAGACAAAACAGCTTAAAACAGAACGAACAAAAACGACAAATTTACGAACAACTAAGAGCTCGCTTCTTCTGAAGATCCTCCGCATCTATTGCAATCAAGCTCGCTTTCTTTAAAACCTTCAATCGGAGTATAATTAATTGATCGCTACTTCAGAAGCATAAACTGTTCCATTCTTGAAGCATATGAGCAGTGAAAGCTTCGTTTGATTTTAAAGCCAGCTCTAAAAGTGCTTTTTTGTTTCATATCATTCTTAGTCTCATACTCAAGAACAATTGAATATTGAGCACTGTTCATCGCATATAATGGGAAAGTATAATACTGTATCATTTCAAAATTCATATATGGTCAGAACAACAAAAGTCATTATTCATATATGGCCAAATCAGAAAAAGTCATTTGGATGGTGAGGAGGAATGATAATGCCTGAGGAATGGAAAATTATGTTGATTCGCATTGTTTTAGCAGTCATTTTAAGTGGATTTATTGGCCTTGAACGAGAATTTAAACGGCATCCAGCAGGCTTTCGCACTCATTTGTTAGTTGGTGTCGGCTCCTGCATGATGATGCTGCTGTCTCTTTATGGCTTTGAAGAATATATGGATCGTTATGAAAATATTCGTTTTGACCCAGCAAGAATTCCTTCTTATGTCATTAGCGGCATTGGTTTTTTAGGTGCTGGAACGATATTAGTGAGAGGGGTTACGGTAAGAGGATTAACGACGGCAGCCTCGATTTGGGTTGTTGCAGGACTTGGCCTTGTTGTTGGGGCAGGAATGTATCCGCTGGCGATTTTTTCTACCTTGATTGTATTGTTGAGTTTGATCTTTCTCAATAAGGTGGAGGCTTTTTTTGCTGAGAAGTCAAGCAAAAAATGGATACAAGTTAATCTTCCAGAAGATGATTTGGTGGAATTTACTCGGAAACTTGAACAATTAAATATTTCTGTTTATAAAATTCATTTTACATTGTCAAAGCCAAAAGAAACTAAACATGCGAAGCGTTCATATTTACTTGAAATTGGCCTTCCAAAAGATGAAATGCCTGAAATCATAAACGAATTATTGAAATTTCAAGAAGTTAAAAAAGTTTTTTAAAGAGCGGGTTTTTTCCATATTGTAAATGGCAATATTATTAGTGAGCTTTTTTGTTGAAATGACACAAAAAAAAATTTATATTATAATTAAGGTCAAATATAGTCAAAGTCAAGTGACTAGTTGTTATCGTTTAGGAAATAAGCATTACGTAAACATCTTGCCTCCTATCCCTCAAGGATATTGCACATTTCTTGAGCGTTTTGCAATTCCAATCAAAAAGTTGAAGGAGGTGTTTTTCGAGGTGCGGAATATATCTGATATTATCGAGCAATATTTAAAGCATGTATTAGATTCTAGCGGAAAAGAAATTGTTGAAATTAAAAGAAGTGAAATTGCGGATAAATTTCAATGTGTTCCATCGCAAATCAATTACGTGATCAACACTCGTTTTACAATTGAACGGGGTTACATTGTCGAAAGCAAAAGGGGTGGAGGCGGTTATATCCGAATTATGAAAATTCGAATCAATGACCGTATCCAGCTGATCAATCAAATTTTAAATGCCATTGGTAAAAGGCTGTCACAATCGTCGGCGGAGGATATTATTTTGAGATTGGCTGATGAAGAGGTTATTTCAGAAAGAGAAGCGAAAATTATGTTGAGCGTAATTGATCGGTCTGTTTTATATATTGATTTGCCTGATCGAGACGAATTGAGGGCAAGGATGATGAAGGCGATGCTCACCTCGTTAAAATACAAGTGAGGATGTGATGGACGATGATTTGTCAAGAATGTCATGAAAGGCCCGCTACTTTCCACTTTACAAAAATTATCAACGGCGAAAAGACTGAAGTGCATATATGTGAAAAATGTGCACAGGAAAAAAGTGATGTATTCATATTCAATATGAATCCAGGCTTTTCTATAAACAACTTATTGTCCGGATTATTAAATATGGACAGCGCCATTAGCAGCCAAGGGCAAAATGTTTTCAAGAAAAATCAGGTCATTCAATGTGAGAAATGTAATATGACGTTTGATCAATTTACGAAAATTGGTAAATTCGGGTGCTCCCATTGTTACAAAACGTTTTATCACCAAATTACCCCGATTTTAAAACGTGTTCATGGCGGGAATACAACTCACGGCGGTAAAGTGCCGAAACGGACCGGTGGAAGTATTCATTTGAAAAAGCGCCTGAAAATGCTTAAACAGGAACTGCAAGAATTAATTGCGAAAGAGGAATTCGAAAGAGCAGCTCAAGTTCGGGATGAAATTCGGTCCATTGAAGCGAAGATAAATGGACGGAACGAAAGGGGAGTATGACATGTCCTTTCAAAAATTTATTCGTTCAGCCATGAGCCCTTGGATGAATCAAGAAGGACCTGATTCCGATATTGTGCTGAGCAGCCGAGTCAGATTGGCGCGAAATATAGAAAATATCAGCTTTCCTACCATTATGTCGAATGAAGAAGCCTTGGCTGTTTTAAATACATTTGAAGAATCATTTTCACAAAGAGTGTTTGACGGTTTAGGAACATTCGTGCTGCTGAAAATGAATGAACTTCAGCCTATTCAAAAACGCGTACTTGTAGAGAAGCATTTGATTAGTCCTTATTTAATGGAAGAATCAGCACTTGGAGGGTGCCTTTTATCTGAAAACGAAGAAGTGAGCATCATGATAAACGAGGAGGATCATATTAGAATTCAATGTTTGTTCCCGGGCCTTCAGCTAAAAGAAGCGTTGAAAATGGCAATGAATCTTGACGATTGGATTGAGGAAAAAGTTGATTATGCATTTGATGAACATAGGGGCTACTTAACTAGCTGTCCAACAAATGTCGGTACCGGCTTGCGGGCTTCCGTGATGATGCACCTTCCAGGACTTGTCTTAACACAGCAGATTAACCAAATTATACCTGCTATCAATCAATTAGGATTGGTTGTGAGAGGTCGGTACGGAGAAGGAAGTGAAGCGATAGGTAATATATTCCAAATTTCGAACCAAATTACGCTAGGCAAATCAGAAGATGATATTGTCGATGATTTAATAGGTGTTGTCGGGCAATTAATTGCTCAAGAACGGGCTGCAAGAGATGCTTTATATAAAACGAATCCGCATCATCTAGAAGACCGTGTATATCGTTCTTACGGCACTCTCAAATACAGCAGAATTATTCCATCGAAAGAAGCAATTCAATGTTTATCAGATGTGCGCTTAGGAATTGACCTGGGAATTATTCAAAATGTTTCACGCAGTGTTTTAAATGAGCTTATGATTTTAATTCAGCCCGGATTTCTGCAACAATATTCAGGAGGAGTTCTACGGCCGAATGAACGGGATATTCGCAGGGCAACATTAATTCGTGAAAGGCTTCAATTAGAAAGGAAGCAAAGGGAGGATGATGAACAATGATGTTTGGGAGATTTACGGAACGGGCGCAAAAAGTGCTTGCTTTAGCGCAGGAAGAAGCTGTACGCCTCGGACATAACAATATCGGCACAGAGCACATATTGCTTGGGCTCGTGCGCGAAGGAGAAGGAATTGCCGCTAAAGCGCTTCACGCTCTAGGATTAAGTCCAGAAAAAATCCAAAATGAAGTGGAAAGCCTGATAGGACGGGGACAAGAAATTTCGCAAACGATCCATTACACACCGAGAGCAAAGAAAGTCATTGAACTGTCAATGGATGAAGCAAGAAAATTAGGACATTCTTATGTCGGAACAGAACATATTCTATTGGGATTAATTCGAGAAGGCGAGGGAGTTGCTGCGCGTGTTTTAAACAATCTCGGAGTAAGCTTGAACAAAGCGCGTCAGCAAGTTTTACAGTTGTTAGGCAGCAATGAAGTATCCTCAAGCCATCAAGGAAGTTCGATGACAAACGCAAATACTCCGACGCTTGATAGTCTTGCGCGGGACTTAACGGCTGTTGCACGGGAGGGCGGACTTGATCCAGTCATCGGCCGAAGCAAAGAAATTCAGCGTGTCATCGAGGTTTTGAGCCGAAGAACAAAAAATAATCCTGTTTTAATAGGTGAACCTGGTGTTGGGAAAACTGCCATAGCAGAGGGACTTGCTCAGCAAATTGTGAATAATGAGGTTCCTGAAATTTTGAGAGATAAGCGCGTTATGACCCTTGATATGGGAACAGTTGTAGCTGGCACAAAATATAGAGGGGAATTTGAGGACCGCCTTAAAAAGGTAATGGATGAAATTCGCCAAGCAGGAAACATCATTTTATTTATTGACGAGCTTCATACACTGATCGGCGCAGGCGGGGCGGAAGGTGCAATTGATGCTTCCAACATTTTAAAACCTGCTTTGGCTCGGGGAGAATTGCAATGTATCGGGGCAACGACTTTGGATGAATACCGTAAATATATTGAAAAGGATGCTGCACTTGAACGGCGCTTCCAGCCAATCCAAGTCGACGAACCGTCCATTGAAGAGAGCATTCAAATTTTAAGAGGCTTAAGAGACCGATATGAAGCACACCACCGGGTATCCATTTCCGATGAGGCGATTGAAGCGGCTGTTAAACTTTCAGATCGGTATATTTCCGATCGGTTCCTGCCTGATAAAGCGATTGACTTGATTGATGAAGCAGGCTCCAAAGTCCGTCTTCGCTCATTTGCAACACCTCCGAATTTAAAGGAATTGGAGCAAAAATTAGAAGAAGTGCGAAAAGAAAAAGAAGCTGCAGTCCAAAGCCAAGAATTTGAAAAAGCAGCTTCATTAAGAGATACAGAACAGCGGCTCAGAGAGGAATTAGAGGAAACGAAAAAATCATGGAAGGAAAAACAAGGTCAAGAAAATTCTGAAGTGACCGTAGAGGATATTGCAATGGTTGTTTCAAGCTGGACGGGAATTCCGGTTGTTAAACTTGCCCAAACAGAATCAGAGCGGCTTTTGAATCTCGAAGAAATTTTACACTCGCGCGTTATTGGTCAAGAAGAAGCTGTCACTGCAGTCGCAAAAGCTGTCAGACGGGCACGTGCAGGCTTAAAAGATCCGAAGCGTCCGATCGGTTCATTTATCTTCTTAGGACCGACAGGTGTAGGGAAAACGGAATTAGCCCGTGCATTAGCTGAAGCAATGTTTGGTGACGAAGATGCTATGATTCGAATCGATATGTCAGAATATATGGAGAAGCATTCTACGTCAAGGCTCGTTGGTTCGCCTCCTGGATATGTAGGCTATGAAGAGGGAGGACAATTGACGGAAAAAGTGCGCCGCAAGCCATACTCAGTCGTATTATTGGATGAAATTGAAAAAGCTCATCCAGATGTGTTTAACATTTTGCTGCAGGTGCTTGAAGACGGAAGACTCACAGACTCAAAAGGGCGCACCGTTGATTTTCGAAATACGATTTTAATCATGACTTCAAATGTAGGGGCAAGCGAATTAAAACGGAATAAATATGTCGGCTTTAATGTTCAAGACGAAAATGAAAATTATAAAGATATGAAAAACAAAGTGATGGATGAACTGAAAAAAGCATTTCGTCCTGAATTTTTGAACCGGATTGACGAAATTATTGTGTTCCACTCTTTAGAGAAAAAACATTTGAAAGAAATTGTTTCGCTGATGGCGGATCAGCTGACAAAACGATTAAAAGAACAGGATATAGAACTCGAATTAACGGATCGTGCAAAAGAAAAGCTGGCTGAAGAAGGCTTTGACTTAGAATATGGAGCGCGTCCGTTGCGGAGAGCGATTCAAAAATATGTCGAAGATCGCTTATCAGAGGAATTATTGAAAGGCACGATCTCGCAAGGTCAAAAAGTTGTATTGGATGTGCAAAATAATGAATTTGTCGTAAAAACTGCAGAAAAGGTTCAATAATCCAATGGGCATACAGCTTCACGTATGCCCCTCTCTTGTGCGCCCGGCATGGGTGTAATCTATAGGGTGAAAGTCCCGAGCTGCGAAGGCAGAAGTAGCAGTTAGCTTAACGCAAGGGTGTCCGTGGTGACGCGGAATCTGAAGGAAGCGAGCGGCAAACTTTGGGTCTCTCGGAACACGAACTTCATATGAGGCTAGGTATCACTGGGTGAGTTTGCAAGACAAAACAAAGCCCTTTCTGCCGAAGGTGATACAGAGTAAATGAAGCAGATGGATGGAAGGAAAGATTACACTCTTACCCGGGGAGGTCTGGCTGGCACGCCAAGTAACCTTGGTAACCTATCTAGTGATAGATAGCTGAACAGTCAGAAGTCAGCAGAGGTCATAGTATTAGTTGGTCTAGAACAACTAAGAAGGACCGAACAATTAAGAGAGAATAGCCCTTGGCATTCAGTGAGTCATGATGAACACAGAAAACGTAGTACCTCACTTGAGGGAGGAAGCGGTGAATCCCGTGGGAGATCTCTTGGAGGGTGGAGTGACCACTGGCATAAAGAGAACAGCTATTCACGGAAGTTATAAAGACTTGCGTCAATTATCTTAATTGAACCGCCGTATACGGAACCGTACGTACGGTGGTGTGAGAGGACGGGAGTTAATCGCTCCCTCCTACTCGATTCATTATATTGTCGTTTATCGATTGAACGAAGTGGGGAATAACCGAATGTCAAAGATCAAATCAAAATTTATTTGTCAATCGTGCGGATATGAATCGCCGAAATGGATGGGAAAATGTCCAGGGTGCGGCGAATGGAATTCAATGGTTGAAGAAGTTATCAAGCCAAAGGGAAAACACCGCATTGCTTTTAGTCATTCCGAATCATCCACTGTCAGCAAACCTTCTCCAATTCATCAAATCCAAGCTGCGCAAGAACCTAGAATGCTTACAGGACTTCATGAGTTTAACCGCGTATTGGGAGGCGGAATTGTAAAAGGGTCTCTCGTTTTAATTGGAGGGGATCCTGGAATTGGAAAATCCACTCTCTTATTGCAAGTCTCCTCACAGCTGGCAGAGAGAGGGAACGATGTTTTATACATTTCGGGAGAAGAATCTTTAAAACAGACAAAACTGCGCTCCGACCGACTCGGGGTAAAAGGCGAAAGACTATTCGTGCTTTCTGAAACGGACTTAGAAATCATCATTCAATCCATAATGGAAACTGAACCGGCTTTTGTCATCATTGATTCCATTCAAACGATTTATAACAGTGAAATTGCTTCTGCTCCTGGTAGCGTATCTCAGGTTCGAGAATGTACGGCTGAATTAATGAGATTGGCAAAAACAAAAGGAATTCCGATTTTTATTGTCGGTCATGTAACAAAAGACGGCACAATTGCAGGGCCGCGCATTTTAGAACATATGGTTGATACTGTATTGTATTTTGAAGGTGATCGACACCATACGTACCGAATTTTACGGGCAGTTAAAAACAGGTTCGGATCCACTAACGAAATAGGAATTTTTGAAATGAAGGAAGCAGGTCTTAAAGAAGTGCTCAACCCGTCAGAAGTGTTTTTAGAAGAGCGTGCAAAAGGGGCATCTGGTTCAACAGTAGTCGCTTCCATGGAAGGGACAAGACCTGTTCTAGTCGAAATACAAGCTTTAATCACCCCGACAAGCTTTGGAAACCCCAGAAGGATGGCAAATGGGATTGATCATAATCGTGTTTCTTTGTTGATGGCGGTATTGGAAAAACGTGTTGGTTTATTGCTCCAAAACCAAGATGCCTACTTAAAAGTTGCCGGCGGGGTGAAATTAGACGAGCCTTCAATTGACTTGGCAATTTGCATCAGTATAGCTTCAAGCTTTAAAGATGTTCCGACGAACATTTATGATGTTTTTGTAGGTGAGGTTGGTTTAACAGGAGAAATTAGAAGGGTTTCACGAATTGAACAGCGTGTACAAGAAGCTGCCAAACTGGGATTTAAGCGGATTTTTTTACCGAAAGCCAATCTGGGCGGTTGGAAATGGCCGGAAGATATAGAAATTGTCGGTGTGCAAAACATTTCAGAAGCGCTCGAACTTGCAATAGGGGGATAAGCTATGAAACAAGAAAAATCGCTTAAGGAAATCTTGCAATTTGTAGCCCCAGGCACACCAATCCGGGAAGGAATTGAAAACGTGCTGCGCGCAAAGACCGGGGGGCTAATTGTTGTAGGATATAACGAAAAAATCAAACAAATTGTAGACGGGGGATTTTATATCAATTGCCCTTTTTCCCCCGCCTATTTATATGAACTAGCTAAAATGGATGGAGCCATTATTTTAAGCGACTCAGGGCAAAAAATTTTATACGCAAACGCACAGCTCGTTCCGGATACGAGCATAGAGGTAAGAGAAACAGGCATGAGGCATAGAACAGCTGAACGAGTAGCAAAGCAAACAGGAAATCTCGTAATTGCTATTTCTGAAAGAAGAAATGTCGTCACATTATATTTTGGCAATTCCCGCTATGCGTTGAGGGATATCGGCGTCATTTTGACGAAGGCCAATCAAGCTTTGCGGACGTTGGAAAAGTATAAATCTGCCACTGACCAATCCATTAATAATTTAGGGTCTTTAGAGTTTGAAGATTTAGTCACGATCGATGAAGTGATCCAAGTTTTACATAGAATAGAAATGGTGCTGCGAATTAAGAGTGAAATTATTAATTATATTTACGAACTCGGTACAGAAGGGCAGCTGATTCAGCTTCAGATGACCGAGCTTTTAGCAGATATTGAAAAAGAAGCGGCTCTGCTTATCAAAGATTACAGCATGGAGCGGCTGAATGATCCTATTCCAGTATTAAAGCAGCTGCAAGAATTGTCCAGCTCAGCATTATTAGATGATGCTGTTTTATTGAAGCTGCTCGGATATCCTCATTTTACCAATATGAATGAACCTGTTGTTCCTCGAGGTTACCGGTTTTTGCATAAAATACCAAAGCTTCCTTCCGTTATTATTGAAAATTTAGTGATAACCTTTGAAAATTTGAAACAAATTGCAAATGCTACCGTAGAAAAGCTTGATGAAGTGGAAGGAATAGGTGAAGTTAGGGCGAGGAAAATTAAGGAAGGATTAAGGCGCCTCCAAGATCAGTATAACATTGCAAGGGAGCTCTAACACATCCTTTACAGTAATTTATCAATATTTTTACAATCCTTGTTTTTAGATGTTTGAAAGGTTTGAAAGTGTATATAATGAAATAAAGGAGGTGGAGGTATGTTAAAACGAATTGTTCAAATATTTTTCTTTTTTGTTGGCGGAACGTTAGGTGTTTTGTTTATACCGGAATTATTATTTCTCTTAAATCTTGATGATGTTCCATTTCTGATGACACCATATACATTGGCGATATTAGGTGCAATTTTATTTTATATAACCTCCTTCTGGCTAGTGGATTATGTGGTGAATTGGATAAAATTTATAGAAGAGAAATTAGTGAAAGCTCCGGTTACGGATGTATTATTTGGCAGTTTAGGATTAATTTTTGGTCTGATTATTGCTTATTTGATTGGAATTTCATTATCTGAACTTCCATACCCAATTATCAATAACATTGTTCCGATCTTTTTAACCATAATTTTAGGATATTTAGGTTTTCAAATCGGATATAAAAAGCGCGACGAACTGTTGAACTTGTTTTCGATTACAGCAAGAATCAGCAAGAAGAAAGCCTCTCAAGAAGAAGAGGAAAATGTTGAAAAGAAAAGCTTAAAAATATTAGATACAAGTGTTATTATAGATGGCAGGATTGCAGATATTTGTCAAACAGGTTTTTTAGAAGGGACCATTATTATTCCTCAATTTGTGTTGGAGGAACTTCAGCATATAGCGGATTCTTCAGATGTGCTAAAAAGAAATCGAGGAAGAAGAGGTCTGGATATTTTAAATAAAATCCAAAAAGAGCTGGACATTAAAGTGGAAATATGGGAAGGCGACTTCGAAGATATACAAGAAGTCGACAGCAAGCTTGTAAAACTGGCAAAAATCATTCAAGGCGTTGTGGTCACAAACGATTTCAATTTAAATAAAGTATGTGAGCTCCAAAACGTCTCTGTTTTGAACATCAACGATTTAGCCAATGCGGTAAAACCGATTGTACTACCAGGGGAAGAGTTAAATGTCCAAGTAATTAAGGATGGAAAAGAGCATAACCAAGGTGTTGCTTATCTTGATGATGGCACGATGATTGTTGTCGAGGACGGAAGGGACTATATCGGGAAAAATATTGATATTCTCGTTACAAGCGTTCTTCAAACATCTGCCGGACGAATGATTTTTGCAAAGCCAAAGCTGCTGGAAAAAGCATTGTAATAAGGGAGAAAGAAGATGGAATATCGGGTTGTCATACCAGCTGCAGGGCAAGGGAAAAGAATGAGGGCAGGAAAAAATAAACAGTTTATCAAACTTAATTCTTTACCTGTGATTGTTCATACTTTAATGGTGTTTGAAAAAGATCCTCAATGCACCGAAATTGTTCTAGTCATAAACGAGAAAGAGCGTGAAGAATTTCTTTCTTTACTGAAAAAATATAAAATAAAAAAAGTGCAAAAACTAGTTCCCGGAGGACAGGAACGCCAATATAGTGTTTACAACGGGTTAAAAGCTGTTGAAGAAGATGGTATAATATTAATTCACGACGGTGCAAGGCCTTTCATTCGCAGGGAAACCATTCATCAGCTTGTTGAAAAGGCTCATTTAGAGGGCGCAGCGGTCGTAGCCGTTCCTGTAAAGGATACTGTGAAAAGGGTTCGCAATATGGAAGTCATTGATACTGTTGAACGTTCTAGCTTGTGGGCAGTTCAAACGCCACAAGCTTTTCGTCTTTCCATCGTATTAAAAGCTCATGAAGCGGCCAATAGGGATCAATTTGTAGGAACAGACGATGCAAGTCTTGTAGAAAGAATTGGCGAAAAAGTTTGTATTGTACATGGGGATTATTCAAATATAAAGCTTACAACCCCTGAAGATTTGATTTTTGCCCGTGCGATTTTAGAGAGTGAAAGAGGGGAAAGGGAATGATTCGGATTGGACAAGGTTTTGATGTTCATCAGCTTGTGGAAGGAAAACCGCTTGTGATCGGTGGAGTCAACATTCCTTATGAAAAAGGATTGCTTGGACATTCTGATGCTGATGTTCTTCTTCATGCATTGACAGATGCCTGCTTGGGAGCGATTGGAGGAGGAGATATCGGCAAGCATTTTCCTGATACGGATCCTGCATATAAAGATATTGACTCGGCGAAATTGCTTCAAGAGGTATGGAACTTGGTAAAGGAGAAAGGCTATATATTAGGCAATGCGGATTGTACAATTATTGCTCAAAAACCAAAAATGGCGCCTTACATCCATCAAATGCGTACTAGAATTGCGGAGCTCTTGGAGGCTGAACTTGACCAAGTGAATGTTAAAGCAACGACGACGGAGGAGCTTGGGTTTACAGGACGCGGGGAAGGAATCGCTGCACAGTCAATCGTTTTATTGCAAAAGAAAAAGTAATCTTTGAACATCAATGGTTTGGTGGTACAATATTTTAAAGAATTACGGTTTGATTATTGGAGGGACAAAATATGGCTGACAATGGAATACGGGTTCGCTATGCACCGAGTCCGACGGGGCATTTACATATTGGAAACGCACGCACTGCATTATTTAATTATTTGTTCGCTAGAAGCCAAAATGGGAAATTTATTATTCGAATTGAAGATACCGATCAGAAGCGGAATATCGAAGGAGGAGAACAAAGCCAGCTTTTTTATTTAAAATGGCTTGGAATTGATTGGGACGAAAGCATAGACAAGGGCGGAGATTACGGTCCTTATCGACAATCGGAGCGGACAAGCATTTATAAAAAATATTATGAAGAGCTCTTGGAAAGAGACCTGGCGTATAAATGTTATTGTACGGAAGAGGAGCTTGAAAACGAGCGTCAAGCGCAAATCGATCGCGGTGAAATGCCAAGATATTCAGGGAAATGCGCGCACCTTTCTAAAGAACAGCAAGAGGCACTCGAAAAAGAAGGACGGAAACCAAGCATTCGTTTCCGGGTTCCAAAAGGAAAAATATATAAATGGAACGATATCGTAAAAGGAGATATTTCTTTTGAGTCCGATGATTTTGGGGATTTTGTCATCGTGAAAAAAGACGGAACACCGACTTATAATTTTGCCGTCGCCGTCGACGATCATTTAATGGAAATCAGTCATGTGTTGCGCGGAGAAGACCATATCTCCAATACACCGAAGCAAATGATGATTTATGAAGCTTTTGGATGGGAACCGCCTGTTTTTGGTCATATGACGTTAATCGTCAATGAAAACAGAAAAAAATTAAGCAAGCGTGATGAGAGCATCATTCAATTTATTGAACAATATGCTGAATTAGGGTATTTGCCTGAAGCGCTCTTTAATTTTATCGGTTTGTTAGGATGGTCTCCTGTTGGGGAAGAAGAGATTTTCAGCAAAGAAGAGTTTATTAAAATTTTTGATCCAAACCGATTATCAAAATCACCTGCTGTTTTCGATACACTGAAATTAAAATGGATGAACAATCAGTACATGAAAAAGCTTGATCTCGAAAAAGTAGTCGACCTTTCGCTGCCCCACCTTGTAAAAGCCGGGCGCATCAGTGAAAATATGTCAGAAGATGAAAGAGATTGGGTGCAACGTCTCATTTCCCTGTATCAAGAGCAAATGAGCTACGGTGCAGAAATTGTCGAATTAAGCGAAATGTTTTTTAAGGAAGAGATAGAGATCGATGAAGAAGGAAAACTTGTGCTTCAAGAAGAACAAGTTCCTTCCGTGTTAAGCGCATTTTTGGAAGAAGTGAAAGCAATTCAAGATTTCAAAGCAGATGAAATCAAAAAAGCGATTAAGTCAGTTCAAAAAGCGACAGGTCAAAAGGGGAAAAAATTGTTCATGCCGATTCGCGTTGCGACGACCGGGCAGACACACGGTCCTGAGCTGCCGCTTGCCCTTGAGCTCTTAGGAAAAGAAAAGATTATCACAAGGCTGGAAAAAGCACTAGATTAACTTTTTAAAAAAATTGTAATATAGTATGTATGAACAGATGACGGAAAAACGTTGAGAAGGAGAAGTAAGAAAGCAAACGGCTTTTCAGAGAGAACCTCCTTTGGCTGAAAGAGGTTTAAGCACGCGCTTTCTGAAATGCCCCTTCGAGTCTTTTGTCGAAACCAGCGGGAGTAGACAAAAGCGGAGACTCACCGTTATAAGAGTTAAAGTTGAGGGAAAAGAAAAGCTATACTTTTCCCTAAACAGAGTGGAACCGCGCTTATTTGCGTCTCTGTATCTACAGAGGCGCATTTCTTTTTCAGTAGGGTATTATGATTACTTTTTATGGGAGGGAGAAAAATATGTGGAAAATATTAAAAGAAGATGTGGAAGTCGTTTTTGACCAAGACCCTGCTGCGAGATCTTATTTAGAAGTAATCTTAACTTATTCAGGCCTTCACGCCATATGGGCTCATCGGTTGGCGCATGCGTTTTACAAACGGAAATTATACTTTATCGCCAGGGTCATTTCGCAAATAAGCCGCTTTTTCACGGGAATTGAAATCCACCCTGGTGCCAAAATCGGTCGTCGTTTTTTCATCGATCATGGCATGGGTGTCGTTATTGGCGAGACTTGTGAAATTGGCGATAATGTTACTGTATATCAAGGAGTTACATTAGGCGGAACAGGTAAAGAAAAGGGGAAACGGCATCCTACCATCAAAAATAATGTTCTCATTGCAGCTGGCGCGAAGGTATTAGGATCTATTACGATTGGAGAAAACTCGAAAATTGGCGCAGGTTCTGTCGTTTTGCGCGATGTTCCGGATAATTCGACTGTTGTAGGCATTCCGGGGAGAGTTGTTGTGCAAAACGGGAAAAAGGTGAGAAAAGATTTAAATCATAGAGATTTGCCGGATCCTATTTCAGATAAATTAAAAGAGCTTGAAAAAGAAATAGGAAAATTAAAGGCAGAATTAGATAATCTGAAAAAAAAGGAGGGCGTTCAATGAGTATCAAAATTTATAATACATTATCTAGGAAAAAGGAAGAATTTATTCCTTTAGAGGACAACAAGGTAAAGATGTATGTTTGCGGTCCTACCGTTTACAACTATATTCACATCGGAAATGCTAGACCAGCCATTGTATATGATACAGTTCGTCGATATTTGGAGTACAGAGGGTACGATGTGAAATATGTGTCGAATTTTACCGATGTGGATGATAAATTGATTAAAGCTGCAAATGATTTGGGCGAAACGGTTCCGGAAATTGCAGAACGATTTATTAAGGCCTATTTTTCTGATATTGATGCACTGGGATGCAAAAGAGCGGATGTTCATCCTCGTGTAACGGAAAATATGGAGACAATCATTGAATTCATCCAAGCTCTCATTGACAAAAATTATGCCTATGAAGTCGACGGAGATGTGTATTATAAAACACGGTATTTTAAGGAATACGGAAAGCTTTCGCATCAATCAATAGATGAGCTTCATGCCGGTGCCAGAATACAAATTGGCGAAAAAAAGAGAGATCCGCTTGATTTTGCACTTTGGAAAGCAGCAAAAGAAGGGGAAATTTCATGGGATAGCCCTTGGGGAAAAGGACGTCCTGGCTGGCATATTGAATGCTCCGCAATGGCAAGAAAATATTTAGGGGATACAATTGATATTCATGCAGGCGGCCAAGATTTAACTTTTCCGCATCATGAAAATGAGATCGCACAATCCGAAGCGCTTACCGGCAAACCTTTTGCGAAATATTGGATGCATAACGGTTATATTAATATCAACAATGAGAAGATGTCTAAATCACTCGGAAATTTTATTCTTGTTCAAGACGTTTTAAAGCAGTATGACCCACAAGTATTTCGATTTTTTATGCTGTCTGTACACTACCGACATCCTATCAATTATTCGAAAGAACTTTTGGATAGTACAAAAAACGGATTGGAAAGAATCCGCACCTCATATATCAATTTAAAGCATCGGCTGGAAAGTAGTGCGAATCTCACTGATGATGATGAAAAATGGCTGGAAGAAATCAGCCGGCTAAAGAAGGAATTTATTCATGAAATGGACGACGATTTCAATACGGCGAATGCTATATCTGTCATTTTCGATTTAGTGAAACATGCAAACTATTATTTGGAAAGAAAAAACACCTCCGAAAAAGTAATTAAGGCATTTTTGCAGCTATTTAATGAATTTGGCGATGTATTAGGTTTGACATTTGATGTTCAAGAGCTGCTGGACGAAGACATTGAAAGGCTGATAAACGAGCGAAATCAAGCTAGAAAAGAAAGAAATTTTGCTTTAGCCGACAAAATTCGAGATCAGCTCAAGGAAATGAACATTATATTGGAAGATACGCCTCAAGGAACAAGATGGAAAAGAGGATAAATATGATTGAGCTTGAAAAAATAAAAGAAGCACGGCAGCTTAACGGTCTTGTTTTAGCATATATGGGCGATGCTGTATATGAAGTATTTGTCAGGCATCATCTGTTATCAAAAGGAACTGTCAAACCGGGCCAGCTTCATAAATTGGCGAAGTCGTTTGTTTCGGCCAAAGCGCAGGCAGCGATTTTAAAAACATTAACTGACAACGGCTTTTTCAATGAAGAAGAGCTGGAAATAATGAAAAGAGGGCGAAATGCCAAATCAAACACGGTGCCGAAAAATACCGATGTACAAACATACCGATACAGCACGGCTTTCGAATCTTTAATCGGCTATCTTTTTTTAACAGGTGATCAAGATCGGCTAAACGACGTCATAGATGCTGCAATGGCTGCAACATACGAGAAAGGGGGAGTTGAACGTGGCGGATGAATATATATACGGGAAGAATTCGGTTATCGAAGCATTGAAATCGAACAGGGATATTAACAAAGTGTTTATTGCGGAAAATTCATATACTAAACAAGCGCAGCAAATTATAATGCTGGCGAAAAATAAAGGGGTAGCAGTTCAATTCGTTCCAAAGAAAAAGCTCGATCAGATCGTTTCGGGCAGCCACCAAGGAGTCATTGCGCAAGTTGCTGCATATAAGTATACGGATTTTGAAGATTTGTTCAAATTGTCTGACGAACGCGGGGAAGCGCCCTTTTTTCTGATTCTAGATGAAATTGAAAATCCGGCAAATCTCGGCTCGATTATGAGAACAGCTGATGCTGCTGGAGTACACGGCATTATTATTCCAAAGAACCGGGCGGTCGGTTTAACCAATGTAGTGGCAAAAACGTCAACGGGAGCAATTGAATATGTTCCCGTAGTCCGTGTGACAAACTTGGCACGCACGATTGACGAGCTGAAAAACAGAGGTATATGGATTTACGGCACTGATGCAAAAGGGGAAGACGATTATCGGACAATTGACGGGAAACTCCCCGTTGCATTAGTAATTGGCAGTGAAGGGAAAGGAATCAGCCGCTTAGTAAAAGAAAAGTGCGACTTCCTTGTGAAAATTCCGATGGTTGGTCATGTTACTTCTTTGAACGCCTCCGTTGCTGCCAGTCTATTAATGTATGAAGTTTTTCGCAAACGGCGGCCATCAGGAGAGTAGCCAATGGATATTTTATTAGTCGATGGATACAACATTATTGGTGCTTGGCCTGATCTGCAAAAATTAAAAGATGAAAACAATTTGGAGGATGCAAGGAAGATCCTGATCAACAAGATGGCCGAATATCAAGCATACACTGGGATGAAGGTGATTGTCGTTTTTGATGCTCATTTAGTGAAAGGAATTGAAAAAAAATATTTAGATAATCGCGTGGAAATTATTTTCACGAGAGAAAATGAAACCGCTGATGAACGGATTGAAAAGCTGGCCAAAACATTAAAAAATATTAAGACGAAAATTTATGTAGCAACGTCCGACTATATAGAACAATGGACGATTTTTTCCCAGGGAGCTTTGAGAAAATCGGCGCGCGAGCTATATAACGAAGTGGTGTCTATTGAAGAAAGCATTCGAAAAAAAATTCAGCAAATTCAGGGCGAGCGCCCCGCTTCGAAAATTCGCCTTTCTTATGAAGTTGCCGAAAGATTCGAAAAATGGAGAAGAGGAGATTTATCGTAATTTTGACATAAGTTGACGTTTATGGAAATCTTACAGTATAATATTTCTAATAATTGTATGCGCGGTCGGGGTGATTTGCATGAGTGTTCAAGACAACAAGGGGGAAAAAATAAAAAAATTGCAGAAGCTTGAAGATGAACAAATTGTAGAGCTCGTCCACAAAGGCGACAGCGCTGCATTAGATTTCTTGATTACAAAATACCGGAACTTTGTGCGGGCCAAGGCAAGATCCTACTTCCTCATCGGGGCGGATCGTGAGGATATAATTCAAGAGGGGATGATTGGATTATATAAAGCGATTCGTGACTTTAAAGAGGACAAGCTTACCTCCTTTAAGGCTTTTGCCGAGTTGTGCATTACCCGCCAAATGATTACTGCCATTAAAACTGCTACCCGTCAAAAACATATTCCTCTAAACTCGTATGTTTCATTGGATAAACCCATTTATGATGAAGAGTCAGATCGCACACTGATGGATGTAATATCTGGAGCAAAAGTAATGGATCCAGAAGAACTCATCATTAACCAGGAAAAGTTTGATGATATAGAATTGAAAATGGGGGAAATATTATCTGATCTTGAACGGAAAGTGTTGTCCCTTTATTTGGAAGGTCGTTCCTATTTAGAAATTTCAGAAGAATTAAACAGGCATGTAAAATCTATTGACAATGCCTTGCAGCGGGTGAAAAGAAAGCTAGAAAGATACTTAGAGCTGAGGGAATTTACTTCATAACTCATTGACATAAAAATTGCCATTATGTTACTGTTTAATAGAGTAAGTATCGGTAGGTGTAATATGAGGAAAAAAATAGTTCTAGCTTGTTCTCAATGCGGCAGCCGAAATTATTCAACGATGAAAAAGGCGACCGAAGAACGGTTGGAAATCAAAAAGTTTTGTAAAACGTGCCAAGCTCATACCACTCATCGGGAAACAAAGTAAATTGCACGATTCTTGGATTTCTGGAGGTAAACAAATGCAGCGCTTGACTGGATTTTTTCGAGATGTCGTAAAAGAAATGAAAAAGGTCAGCTGGCCGAAAAGAAAGGAATTGGTTCGCTATACGATTACGGTCATTACAACGGTAGCCTTTTTTGCTATATTTTTTGCTATTGTCGACTTAGGAATTTCTGAGTTATTAAGGCTTATTCTTGAATAAAAGCCTTTTATCCATGATATAATAGATATTATTCATAAGTCCGTCAGTAAACCCGGTAAACGGGTTTTTTCATTGCCTAAAAATGAAATGGGGAGGGAAGGACAAGGTCCTCTGATATGGAAAAGAACTGGTATGTTGTGCATACATATTCCGGCTATGAAAATAAAGTAAAAGCGAATTTAGAAAAACGCGTAGAGTCAATGGGCATGCAGGACAAAATTTTTCGTGTGATCGTCCCTGAAGAAGAAGAAATGGATATGAAAAGCGGAAAGAAAAAAGTGACGAAAAAAAAGGTTTTCCCTGGGTATGTTTTAGTAGAGCTCATCATGACGGATGATTCATGGTATGTGGTTCGCAACACTCCCGGAGTTACCGGATTCGTCGGCTCTGCAGGGTCTGGATCTAAACCAACTCCGCTTTTGCCGGAAGAAGTACAGGCAATTTTCAAACGCATGGGAATAGAAGAGGCTCGTGTGGAAGTTGATTTTGAATTAAAAGAAACGGTAAAAGTAAATGACGGCCCGTTTGCTAATTTCACGGGCGTTATCGAAGAAATCGATACAGATAGAAAAAAAGTCAAAGTTCTCGTCAATATGTTTGGGCGTGAAACACCAGTTGAACTAGATTTTTCCCAAGTTTCCAAATTGTAAAATGTAGAAAAACAAACTTGAAATCATTAATTAAAAATGGTAATATTTCTTAAGTCGATATGTCTCTGAAAGAGACTGAATGATGCATTAATCTTTCTCTCATTCATATAAAGAAGGATGTTGCATGAGTGGGAGGGTTTTACCCTATTACCACATCACGGACTTAAGGAGGTGTGTCTCGTGGCTAAAAAAGTGATTAAAATTGTGAAATTGCAGATTCCTGCAGGTAAAGCTAATCCTGCGCCGCCAGTAGGACCTGCTCTCGGTCAAGCTGGGGTTAATATCATGGGATTCTGTAAAGAGTTCAACGCTCGCACGGCTGATCAAGCTGGCTTAATTATTCCTGTTGAAATTACGGTATTTGAAGACCGTTCATTTACATTTATTACGAAAACTCCGCCTGCTGCCGTTCTTTTGAAAAAAGCAGCTGGAATTGAATCAGGTTCTGGTGAACCGAATCGTAATAAAGTGGCAACAATTAAACGCGATAAAGTTCGCGAAATTGCCGAAACGAAAATGCCTGACTTAAATGCAGCTAGCGTTGAAGCAGCAATGCGTATGGTTGAAGGCACAGCCCGAAGCATGGGCATTGTGATCGAAGACTAATCAATATGCATTGGTGTAGTAGGTTGCGAGTTTGTTTATTCAAGTTCGCAACCTTTATTCGTGGGAGGTTATTCCGCTAAAACCACATAAGGAGGAAAATGATATGGCAAAAAGAGGTAAAAAATATTTAGAAGCTGCAAAGCTTGTTGATCGTTCAAAAGCTTATGACGTAAAAGAAGCAATTGAATTAGTAAAGAAAACGAATATCGCAAACTTTGATGCGACAGTTGAAGTTGCATTCCGCCTTGGCGTTGATCCTCGTAAAAACGATCAGCAAATCCGCGGGGCTGTTGTGCTGCCGAACGGTACAGGTAAAACACAACGTGTATTAGTGTTCGCTAAAGGGGAAAAAGCAAAAGAAGCGGAAGCTGCTGGTGCGGATTATGTCGGCGACAGCGACTACATCAATAAAATTCAACAAGGCTGGTTTGACTTCGATGTTGTTGTGGCTACCCCTGATATGATGGGTGAAGTCGGTAAACTTGGACGTATTTTAGGTCCTAAAGGTTTAATGCCGAACCCTAAAACAGGAACGGTAACATTTGAAGTTGAAAAAGCTGTCAAAGAAATTAAAGCTGGTAAAGTTGAATACCGTGTAGATAAAGCTGGGAACGTTCATGTTCCAATCGGAAAAACTTCTTTTGACAGTGAAAAATTAGTTGAAAACTTTACAACAATCTACGATGCGCTATTAAAAGCAAAACCGGCAGCGGCAAAAGGCACTTACATGAAAAACGTTTCTGTAACGTCTACAATGGGCCCTGGAATTAAAGTAGATCCTTCCAGCTTTGTCGTGAAATAATAAACCGGTTTGACAAGCAGGGTGTATTTTAGTAAAATAAAAATGTTGTGTAATTAAATAGAATTCATTTATACCGTAGACAGTAGGTGCCGAAAGGCTTAATATCCTACCGAGGTGTATGATATAGATTAAGCGGAACGTTTGCTTATTTGTACGATACCTCCATGTCTGCGGGCATGGAGGTATTTCATTTCACCGGCGGTATAAGTGTTCATTTTCAATTTGCAGGAGGTGTAAACAAATGAGCAGCGCAATTGAAAAGAAGAAACAGATCGTTGAAGAAATTGCAGCCAAATTCCGTGAAAGCGTCTCTACTGTTATCGTAGATTACCGCGGTCTTAATGTAGCGGAAGTAACGGAATTGCGCAAAAGACTTCGTGAAGCAAATATAGAGTTCAAGGTTTACAAAAATACGTTAACTCGCCGTGCTGTTGAACAAGCAGAAATTTCTGGATTAGAAGAAGTGCTGACTGGTCCAAACGCTATCGCATTTAGCACTGAAGATGTCGTGGCGCCTGCTAAAATTTTGAATGATTTTGCAAAAGAGCATGAAGCGCTTGAGATTAAAGCTGGCGTCATCGAAGGCAATGTTGCAACAGTTGATGAAATTAAAGCGATTGCTGACCTTCCATCTCGCGAAGGCTTGCTTTCTATGTTGCTTTCTGTACTGCAAGCTCCTATTCGCAACTTTGCACTTGCAACAAAAGCAGTTGCAGATCAAAAAGAAGAGCAAGGCGCTTAAAGCAAATTTTCGTATTAAACTATTAGCAATTTAAAACATAAGGAGGAAAAACAAATGACAAAAGAACAAATTATTGAAGCGATAAAAGAAATGACTGTTCTTGAACTTAACGACTTAGTAAAAGCAATCGAAGAAGAATTTGGCGTAACTGCTGCTGCTCCTGTTGCTGTGGTTGGTGGCGCTGGCGGCGGTGAAGCTGCTGCAGAAAAAACTGAATTCGATGTTATTCTTGCTAATGCAGGTGCACAAAAAATTAAAGTTATCAAAGTTGTTCGTGAAATCACTGGCCTTGGCTTAAAAGAAGCAAAAGAATTAGTTGACAACACGCCAAAACCATTAAAAGAAGGCGTATCTAAAGAAGAAGCTGAAGAACTTAAAGCAAAACTTGAAGAAGTTGGAGCAGAAGTTGAAGTTAAGTAAAAGCTGTTAAATAAATAGAAAAGCTCGCTGATTCATTGGCGGGCTTTTCTTTTATGTATGAATTTCTGCCTGTAGAAAATACTCCTAAAAAAGGGGTGCAGAAAATGAGCGAACATTATTTTTCGGAAAAACCGGAAGTGGAAAGCAATAGGAGAAAAATTGAGTGCACGTTGAGAAATCATCCATTTGCGTTCATGACCGACCGCGGAGTTTTTTCAAAACGGGAGGTTGATTTTGGAACGCAGCTATTAATTGAAACTTTCGCTGCTCCCGAAATTCCAGGAGATATTTTGGATGTAGGCTGCGGATACGGACCGATCGGATTGTCAATTGCAAAATCGGAACCCGATAGAATGATTGATATGATCGATATAAATGAAAGGGCAGTCGAACTTGCAGAACTGAATGCTCGAATAAACAACATTCAAAATGTCCGTGTGTTTCAAAGCAATTTGTTTGAAAAGCTGGAAGGGAAATGGTATGCTGCTATTTTAGCAAACCCTCCCATTCGGGCTGGAAAACAAGTCGTCCATCATATATTTGAAAAAAGTTTTGATCATTTAAAAGACCATGGAGAGCTTTGGATCGTTATCCAAAAAAAGCAGGGGGCTCCTTCCGCTAAACAAAAGCTGGAGACTCTGTTTCGTTCGGTAGAAGTGGCAGAGAGAAAAAAAGGTTATTATATTTTTAAAGCAAAAAAAGATTGACCTGCAATCCAGGATATGTTAACATTATAAAATGCCAATATATTAATTTCCATTTGTAGCTAAATTTTTTCTTGGATGTATAGAACCAATCCATTAAGGAAAAAATAATAAAATCAACTATTTCTGCGCAGTGGTTTTCTTTTTTCATAAAGAAAATCCTTTTTCTTTTTACTTGTAATAGTATTTATTTTATTATATAAAACATGGAATGCTATTTACAAGATATTATTATGCTGATTTGAGGGGTGACTCAGTTGACAAGTCAACTAGTTCAGTACGGACGACACCGCCAACGCAGAAGTTATGCGCGTATTAAAGAAGTGTTGGAATTACCTAATCTTATTGAAATCCAAACCTCTTCGTATCAGTGGTTTCTTGATGAGGGTCTTCGTGAAATGTTTCAAGACATATCTCCTATCGAAGATTTCACTGGTAACCTCTCGCTTGAGTTTATTGACTACAGCTTAGGTGAACCGAAATACTCCGTTGAAGAAGCAAAAGAACGCGATGTTACTTATTCTGCCCCGCTGCGGGTAAAAGTGCGCCTAATTAATAAAGAAACAGGCGAAGTGAAAGATCAAGATGTATTTATGGGCGATTTTCCGCTTATGACGGAAACCGGCACATTTGTGATCAATGGCGCAGAACGAGTAATTGTTTCCCAATTAGTCCGTTCACCTAGTGTTTACTACAGCGACAAAATTGATAAAAACGGTAAGAAGGGCTTTACAGCTACCGTCATTCCAAACCGTGGCGCTTGGTTAGAGTACGAAACAGATGCAAAAGATGTTATATATGTCCGCATTGATCGCACTCGCAAATTACCAGTTACGGTTCTTTTACGTGCCCTTGGGTTTGGCTCTGATCAAGAAATCATCGATGTGTTCGGAGAAAATGAATATTTAAGAAATACGTTGGATAAAGACAATACCGAAAGCCCAGAAAAGGCGCTTCTTGAAATTTACGAACGCCTGCGTCCTGGTGAACCGCCAACAGTTGAAAACGCAAAAAGCTTATTGATCTCCCGTTTCTTTGATCCAAAAAGATATGATTTAGCAAGTGTCGGCAGATATAAAATTAACAAGAAACTTCATATCAAAAACCGACTCTTTAATCAACGATTAGCAGAAACTCTAGTCGACCCTGAAACTGGAGAAATCATTGCTGAAAAAGGAACTATTATTGATAGAAGAACGCTGGATAAAATTTTGCCTTACCTTGAAAAAGGAATAGGTTTTAAAAAATTCACTCCTGATGGTGGAGTAGTTGATGAAGACATCACGTACCAATCTATTAAAATTTATGCTCCAAACGATCCGGATGGAGAAAAAATTCTCAACGTTGTTGGCAACGCAAACATTGATGAAAGTGTAAAAAACATTACGCCAGCAGACATTATTGCGTCCATCAGCTACTTCTTTAATTTGCTATATGGAGTAGGAAATACAGATGATATTGACCATCTAGGAAACCGCCGTCTTCGTTCGGTAGGGGAGCTTTTGCAAAACCAGTTCCGAATCGGACTTTCACGGATGGAGCGTGTTGTGAGGGAAAGAATGTCCATTCAGGATGCCAATACGATTACTCCGCAGCAATTAATCAACATCCGTCCAGTAATTGCGGCCATTAAAGAATTTTTTGGCAGCTCCCAATTGTCCCAATTCATGGATCAAACAAATCCTCTTGCAGAACTGACGCATAAGCGCCGTTTATCTGCATTGGGACCTGGCGGACTCACACGTGAACGAGCAGGCTTTGAAGTTCGCGACGTCCATTATTCCCATTATGGACGCATGTGTCCAATTGAAACGCCTGAAGGTCCAAATATCGGATTGATTAACTCATTATCAACATATGCAAAAGTAAACCGTTTCGGTTTTATTGAAACGCCGTATAGAAGAGTTGACCCTGAAACAGGGAAGGTAACAGACCGAATTGACTATTTGACAGCTGACGAAGAAGATAACTATGTTGTTGCTCAGGCTAACGTGCCAGTAGCAGAGGATGGAACGTTTTTAGAAGATAATATTGTTGCCCGTTTCCGCGGGGAAAACATAGTGGTGAAAAAAGACCGTGTCGACTACATGGACGTTTCGCCTAAGCAAGTTGTATCAGCAGCAACAGCTTGTATCCCGTTCTTGGAAAACGATGACTCCAACCGTGCATTAATGGGTGCGAACATGCAGCGCCAAGCTGTTCCTTTGCTTCAACCAGAAGCGCCTATTGTTGGTACCGGAATGGAGTATGTATCGGCTAGAGACTCTGGAGCAGCTGTCATCTGCAAGCACGCAGGCGTTGTCGAACGAGTTGAAGCCAACAGAATTTTAGTTCGCCGTTATGAAGAAGTGGACGGCCAAAAGGTTAAAGGTGATCTCGACGAGTACAAATTGTTGAAATTCGTCCGTTCCAACCAAGGAATGTGCTACAATCAGCGCCCAATTGTATCTGTTGGAGACGAAGTCGAGAAAGGCGAAATTTTAGCTGACGGTCCTTCCATGGAAAAGGGAGAGCTTGCTTTAGGCCGAAATGTACTTGTCGCCTTTATGACATGGGATGGATATAACTATGAAGATGCCATCATCATGAGCGAGCGTCTTGTAAAAGAAGACGTCTATACTTCCATCCATATTGAAGAATATGAGTCTGAATCCCGTGATACAAAATTGGGTCCGGAAGAAATCACTCGTGATATTCCAAATGTCGGAGAAGACGCTCTTCGCAACTTGGATGAACGAGGCATTGTCCGCATTGGAGCAGAAGTTAAAGACGGCGACTTGCTTGTTGGGAAAGTAACGCCAAAAGGAGTTACAGAACTGACTGCTGAAGAACGATTATTGCACGCTATTTTTGGAGAAAAAGCACGTGAGGTTCGTGATACATCACTTCGTGTTCCGCATGGGGGCGGAGGTATTGTTCTTGATGTAAAAGTGTTTAACCGTGAAGACGGAGATGAACTGCCTCCAGGTGTCAACCAGCTGGTGCGTGTATACATTGTACAGAAGCGTAAAATCTCTGAAGGAGATAAAATGGCAGGCCGCCATGGAAACAAAGGGGTTATTTCCCGAATTCTCCCTGAGGAGGACATGCCGTTTTTGCCGGATGGAACACCAGTTGACATCATGTTAAATCCATTAGGAGTACCTTCCCGGATGAACATCGGGCAAGTACTGGAATTGCACCTAGGAATGGCGGCTAAGAAGCTGGGCATTCATGTTGCAACTCCGGTATTCGATGGTGCGACAGAAGAAGATGTATGGTCAACAATTGAAGAAGCTGGGATGGCTCGTGATGCGAAAACGGTCCTTTACGACGGCCGCACTGGGGAACCTTTCGATAATCGCGTGTCTGTCGGAATCATGTATATGATCAAACTGGCGCACATGGTTGACGATAAACTGCATGCTCGTTCCACAGGTCCATACTCGCTTGTTACACAGCAACCGCTCGGCGGTAAAGCACAGTTCGGTGGACAGCGGTTCGGAGAAATGGAGGTTTGGGCTTTAGAAGCCTATGGAGCAGCATATACATTGCAAGAAATCCTTACTGTAAAATCAGACGATGTTGTCGGTCGTGTAAAAACATACGAGGCAATCGTAAAAGGCGAAAATGTGCCTGAACCTGGAGTTCCTGAATCTTTCAAAGTATTAATTAAGGAGCTTCAAAGCTTAGGACTGGATGTTAAAATTCTCTCAAGCGATGAACAAGAAATCGAAATGAGAGAATTGGAAGATGAGGTAAATTCCACCCAGTCAGATGGCCTCTCTTTAACGACTGATACAATCGAAGAGGAAGTTGTTGATAAAGAAGAAAAAGATGCAGTTGCCAAAGAGTAAAGGAATTTTTTGCTACGGAAGATAAAAAGGGAGGTAGGCCCCTTGCTGGATGTAAATAATTTTGAGTATATGCACATCGGTCTTGCTTCACCTGATAAAATTCGTTCATGGTCATATGGTGAAGTGAAAAAACCAGAAACGATCAACTATCGTACTTTAAAGCCTGAAAAAGACGGTTTGTTTTGTGAACGTATATTCGGTCCGACAAAAGATTGGGAATGCCACTGCGGAAAATATAAACGGGTTCGCTATAAAGGCGTAGTATGCGATCGATGCGGTGTTGAGGTTACGCGAGCAAAAGTGCGTCGGGAGAGAATGGGGCATATCGAACTTGCTGCCCCTGTCTCTCATATTTGGTATTTCAAAGGGATTCCAAGCCGTATGGGACTAGTTCTTGACATGTCACCTCGAGCATTGGAAGAAGTTATTTATTTTGCCTCTTACGTCGTGACAGATCCTGGGGACACACCACTTGAAAAGAAACAGCTTTTATCTGAAAAAGAGTATCGCACATACCGCGAGAAATACGGAAATGCCTTCCAAGCATCAATGGGTGCGGAAGCAATTAAAAAATTATTGCAAGATATCAATCTTGATAAAGAAGTAGAAGCGTTAAAAGAAGAGCTTAAATCTTCTCAAGGCCAGCGGCGCACAAGAGCGATTAAACGCCTTGAAGTGATGGAGGCATTCAGAAATTCCGGAAATGACCCTTCATGGATGGTGTTGGATGTACTTCCTGTCATTCCGCCTGAATTGCGGCCGATGGTTCAATTGGATGGCGGACGCTTTGCAACTTCCGATTTGAACGATTTGTATCGCCGTGTTATTAACCGAAACAATCGTTTAAAAAGACTGTTGGATCTTGGAGCGCCAAGTATCATCGTGCAAAATGAGAAACGGATGCTTCAAGAGGCTGTTGACGCACTTATTGACAATGGACGCCGTGGTCGTCCAGTTACTGGACCGGGAAATCGTCCACTGAAGTCACTCTCTCATATGCTGAAAGGAAAGCAAGGACGCTTCCGTCAAAACCTGTTAGGAAAACGGGTTGACTACTCTGGACGTTCCGTTATCGTTGTCGGCCCAAATCTGAAAATGTATCAATGCGGTTTGCCAAAGGAAATGGCGCTTGAGCTCTTTAAGCCTTTTGTCATGAAGGAGCTTGTTGAAAAAGGGCTGGCACATAACATTAAAAGCGCCAAACGGAAAATTGAACGCGTCCATCCTGAAGTTTGGGATGTGTTGGAGGAAGTCATTAAAGAACATCCGGTTCTGCTTAACCGGGCACCGACTTTGCACAGATTAGGAATCCAAGCGTTCGAACCAACGTTAGTCGAAGGGCGCGCCATTCGTCTACATCCGTTGGTATGTACAGCCTATAATGCTGACTTCGACGGTGACCAAATGGCTGTTCACGTTCCGTTATCGGCAGAAGCACAAGCAGAAGCAAGGCTGTTAATGCTTGCGGCTCAAAACATTTTAAATCCGAAAGACGGAAAACCGGTTGTTACGCCTTCACAAGATATGGTGTTGGGGAACTATTACTTAACAATGGAACGTGAAGGAGCGATCGGAGAAGGGAAAATTTTCAGAGATCCTGATGAGGCGCTCATTGCCTATCAAAACGGCCATGTACATTTGCATACACGAATTGCAGTACATGCCGGTTCCTTAAAGAACGAAACATTTACAGAAGAACAAAATAAAAAGCTTCTGATCACAACGGTAGGAAAATTAATATTCAACGAAATACTGCCGAATTCGTTCCCGTATATTAATGAGCCGTCAACTAAGAACATTCAAGAATGCACGCCTGATAAATATTTTGTTGATCCGGCACAGGTAGATGTGCGGGAGCACATTAAAAACCAAGAAATCATTCCGCCATTTAAAAAAGGAATTTTAGGAAAAATTATTGCCGAAGTCTTTAAGAGATTCCATATTACTGAAACATCGAAAATGCTTGACCGCTTAAAAGATTTAGGCTTTAAATATTCGACTAAAGCCGGAATTACAATCGGTGTTTCTGATATTGTTGTGTTGGCGGAAAAAGAAGCAATTTTAAAAGAGGCGCAAGCTAAAGTTGACAATGTCTTGAAGCAATTCAGACGCGGATTAATCACTGAAGATGAGCGGTACGATCGTGTTATCTCTATTTGGAGTGCTGCTAAAGACACCATTCAAAGCAAGCTGATGAATTCATTAGATAAGCGGAATCCGATTTTCATGATGAGCGATTCAGGAGCTCGCGGAAATGCATCTAACTTCACGCAGCTTGCGGGAATGCGCGGACTGATGGCTAACCCTGCTGGACGAATTATTGAGCTTCCAATTAAATCGAGTTTTAGAGAAGGTTTGACAGTGTTAGAATACTTCATCTCGACCCATGGTGCCAGAAAAGGTCTGGCAGATACAGCATTAAAAACTGCTGACTCCGGTTATTTAACACGCCGCCTTGTAGATGTTGCGCAAGATGTGATTATTCGTGAGGAAGACTGCGGAACAGACAGAGGAATTTTAGCGAGAGCGCTGAAAGACGGTTCAGAAGTTATCGAAAAACTCGAGGAACGGATTATCGGACGATATGCAAGAAGATCGGTTATTCATCCTGAAACGGGCGAAGTGCTTGTCAGGGAAAATGAAATGATTACCGAAGACATAGCAGCTCAAATTGTCAATGCAGGGATAGAAGAAGTTTGGATTCGCTCTGCATTCACATGTAATACAAGACATGGTGTATGTAAAAAATGTTATGGACGGAACTTGGCTACCGGCACTGATGTCGAAGTAGGCGAAGCGGTAGGAATTATCGCTGCTCAATCGATCGGAGAGCCGGGTACACAGCTGACGATGCGTACTTTCCACACCGGTGGGGTTGCCGGCGACGACATTACCCAAGGTTTGCCGCGTGTTCAAGAATTGTTTGAAGCCCGTAATCCAAAAGGGCAAGCGGTTATTTCAGAAATTGACGGGGTAGTTGCTGAAATTAATGAAGTGAGAGATAAGCAGCAAGAAATTGTCGTCCGCGGTGAAGTGGAAACACGCACATACATGGCGCCATTTAACGCCCGCTTAAAAGTAGCTGTGGGGGACCGTGTAGAGCGCGGCCAAGAAATTACGGAAGGTTCAATAGATCCAAAAGAATTGTTGAAAGTAAAAGACATTTTAGCCGTTCAAGAATATTTGCTTCGTGAAGTGCAAAAAGTGTACAGAATGCAAGGTGTGGAAATCGGCGATAAGCATATTGAAGTAATGGTGCGGCAAATGCTGCGGAAAGTCCGTGTCATCGATTCCGGCGATACGGATGTTCTGCCGGGAACACTCCTTGACGTTCATCAATTTACAGAAGCGAATAAAAAGGTGCTTTTGGAAGGAAAACGCCCTGCAACAGGACGGCCGGTATTGCTCGGTATTACAAAGGCATCGCTTGAAACGGAGTCCTTCTTGTCTGCCGCATCATTCCAAGAGACAACACGCGTATTAACGGATGCGGCCATTAAAGGAAAACGGGATGAACTGTTAGGCTTGAAGGAAAATGTTATTATCGGTAAGCTTGTTCCGGCTGGAACAGGAATGCAGCTCTATAGAAAAATAAAACCGGTCATGAATAAAAAATCCGTTGACGAAACGATTTCGGTTGAATAATTGTCGGGGAAAAGATGGATGCCGTAAAATGCACAGTTGACATCCATCTTTTCCAATGTTAATATTATCAAGGTGTGTAAATATCACCTGTCACTTTGGAGGATATGAAATATGTCTTATGAAAAAGTAGCACAGGCTGAAAAGATTATTATTGGTACAAAGCAAACAGTGAAAGCTCTGAAAAATGACACTGTAAAGGAAGTTATCATTGCAGTGGATGCTGACCCGAAAGTGACAAACAAAGTGGTTCAGCTGGCTGAAGAGAAAGAAGTTCCTTTAATTAAGGTCGATTCTATGAAGAAGCTCGGAAAAGCTTGCGGAATAGAAGTTGGAGCGGCAGCTGTTGCAATTATAAAATAAACATTGTTTTTGTAGATTTCTGCAAAAACAATTGTTTTTACCAAATTATGAACCGCCTGGATGTGTGGGTTTGAAAAAACGTTTGAAGGGAGGAAATGTATATGCCTACAATTAACCAATTAGTGCGAAAAGGCCGCACGCGCAAAGTAGTAAAATCAAAATCTCCTGCGTTAAACAAAGGATACAACAGCTTCAAAAAAGAACAAACAAATTTATCTTCGCCGCAAAAACGAGGAGTATGTACACGTGTTGGAACAATGACACCTAAAAAACCAAACTCAGCTCTTCGTAAATATGCACGTGTCCGCTTGTCAAACGGAATTGAAGTAACAGCTTATATTCCGGGGATCGGACATAACCTGCAAGAGCACAGCGTTGTGCTAATCCGCGGCGGACGTGTAAAAGACTTGCCTGGTGTCCGCTATCATATCGTACGCGGAGCTCTTGACACAGCTGGAGTTGAAAACCGTAAGCAAGGCCGTTCCAAATATGGAACGAAACGTCCTAAAAACTAAAAGATAATATAATAAATACAGAATGAAGGGAGGAATTTAGTGATGCCACGTAAAGGACCTGTACCAAAACGTGACGTACTACCAGATCCAATTTACAATTCAAAATTAGTAACTCGTCTGATTAATAAAATCATGATTGACGGTAAAAAAAGCAAAGCGCAAAAAATTCTTTACAATGCATTTGATATCGTGAGAGAACGAACTGGCAAAGATCCAATGGAAGTGTTTGAACAAGCATTGAAAAATATTATGCCAGTATTAGAAGTTCGTGCACGCCGTGTAGGGGGCGCAAACTACCAAGTACCTGTAGAGGTTCGTCCTGAACGCCGCACAACTTTGGGTCTTCGCTGGTTAGTAAACTATGCCCGCCTTCGTGGTGAAAGAACGATGGAAGAACGTCTTGCGGCTGAAATCATTGACGCAGCAAACAACACAGGTGCGGCAGTGAAAAAGCGTGAAGATACACATAAAATGGCTGAAGCGAATAGAGCATTTGCACATTACCGCTGGTAATAAACATAATATTTATCAATACCCATGAAGGAAGGAGAAATTACCCGATGCCAAGAGAGTTCTCCTTAGAAAAAACTCGCAATATCGGTATTATGGCGCACATTGATGCTGGTAAGACGACAACAACTGAGAGAATTTTGTTCTATACAGGCCGCATTCACAAAATCGGGGAGACTCACGAAGGAGCTTCCCAAATGGACTGGATGGAGCAAGAACAAGAACGCGGTATTACCATTACATCTGCCGCTACAACAGCTCAATGGAAGGGACATCGGATCAATATTATTGATACGCCAGGGCACGTAGACTTCACGGTTGAAGTTGAACGTTCTTTGAGAGTCCTAGACGGAGCAGTTGCAGTTCTTGATGCTCAGTCTGGTGTTGAGCCGCAAACGGAAACAGTTTGGCGCCAAGCAACAACATACGGAGTGCCGCGCATTGTATTTGTTAACAAAATGGATAAAATCGGCGCAGACTTTTTATACTCTGTCAAAACACTTCACGATCGCTTAGAGGCTAACGCACACCCTATTCAGCTCCCGATTGGAGCAGAAGATCAATTTCAAGGTATCATTGACCTTGTGGAAATGAAAGCATATTACTATCTGGATGATCTAGGTACGCGTTCGGAAGCTCGTGAAATTCCAGACGAGTATAAAGAACAAGCAGAAGAGCTGCACACTCGATTGATTGAAGCAGTTGCAGAGCTTGATGAAGAATTGATGATGAAGTACCTTGAAGGAGAGGAAATTTCCGTTGACGAGCTGAAAGCAGCTATCCGTAAAGGTACTTGTAACGTTGAGTTTTATCCTGTTTTATGCGGCTCAGCTTTTAAAAACAAAGGCGTGCAGCTAATGCTGGATGCGGTAATTGATTACTTGCCATCGCCAATCGATGTGCCACCGATAAAAGGCGTCATCCCTGATACAGAGGAAGAAACAGTTCGCAAATCAAGCGACGATGAACCATTTGCTGCATTGGCGTTTAAAGTAATGACAGACCCATATGTAGGAAAATTAACTTTCTTCCGCGTATATTCAGGAACATTAAGTTCCGGTTCATACGTATCCAATTCCACAAAAGGTAAACGTGAACGGATTGGACGTATTCTACAAATGCACGCGAATCACCGCGAAGAAATTCCAATGGTATATGCAGGTGATATTGCTGCTGCAGTTGGTTTAAAAGATACAACAACTGGAGATACTCTATGTGATGAAAACCATCCGGTTATTTTAGAATCGATGGAGTTTCCAGAGCCTGTTATCAGAGTTGCGATTGAACCTAAATCAAAAGCAGACCAAGACAAAATGTCAACAGCATTGCAAAAACTATCTGAAGAAGACCCAACATTCAAATCGCATACGGATCCGGAAACTGGCCAAACAATTATTGCCGGTATGGGCGAACTTCACCTAGACATTATCGTTGACCGTATGAAACGTGAATTTAAAGTTGAATGTAATGTAGGTGCGCCGCAAGTTGCGTATCGCGAAACATTCCGCTCATCCGCACAAGTTGAAGGTAAATTCGTACGTCAATCAGGCGGACGCGGACAATACGGTCACGTTTGGATCGAATTCAGTCCAAATGAAGAAGGAAAAGGATTTGAATTCGAAAACGCAATTGTCGGTGGTGTCGTTCCACGCGAGTACATCCCAGCGGTTCAGGCTGGTTTGGAAGATGCAATGCAAAACGGTGTGCTTGCAGGCTATCCGTTAATTGACATTAAAGCTAAACTTTTTGATGGGTCTTACCACGATGTTGACTCAAGTGAGATGGCGTTTAAAATTGCCGCTTCACTTGCCCTTAAAAATGCTGCTCAAAAATGTAACCCGGTACTCCTTGAGCCAATTATGAAAGTTGAAGTAATTGTACCTGAAGAGTACATGGGAGACATCATGGGTGATATCACTTCACGCCGTGGACGTGTGGAAGGAATGGAAGCACGTGGAAATGCACAAGTTGTAAAAGCAATGGTTCCACTTGCTGAAATGTTTGGTTATGCAACCGCACTTCGTTCCAATACACAAGGACGCGGTACATTTACGATGCACTTCGATCATTACGAAGAGGTGCCTAAAAACATTGCAGAAGAAATTATCAAAAAAAATAAAGGCGAATAATTGATTTTCAACCATTGTTCAAGTATAAATACTTATGTAGCCCTTGGATGCGGATGCACTTGCGCCGCCTCCAAGTATTCTATATATTTATTTAAAATGAAACATATTTTTTTAAGGAGGAAAAATTACTTATGGCTAAAGCGAAATATGAACGCTCTAAACCACATGTTAACATTGGTACAATCGGCCACGTTGACCATGGTAAAACTACTTTGACTGCAGCTATTACTACTGTTCTTGCAAAACAAGGTAAAGCTGAAGCTCGTGCATATGATCAAATTGACGGTGCTCCAGAAGAGCGTGAACGCGGAATCACGATTTCAACTGCGCACGTAGAATACGAAACTGACAACCGCCACTATGCACACGTTGACTGCCCTGGACACGCAGACTATGTTAAAAACATGATCACTGGTGCTGCTCAAATGGACGGCGCTATCCTAGTTGTTTCTGCTGCTGACGGTCCTATGCCGCAAACTCGTGAGCACATTCTTTTATCTCGCCAAGTAGGTGTGCCTTACATCGTTGTATTCTTAAACAAATGCGACATGGTAGACGACGAAGAATTATTAGAACTAGTTGAAATGGAAGTTCGTGACCTTCTTTCTGAATATGACTTCCCTGGCGACGATGTACCTGTTATCAAAGGTTCTGCGCTTAAAGCACTTGAAGGAGATGCTGAATGGGAAGAAAAAATCATTGAATTAATGAACGCAGTTGACGAATACATCCCAACTCCAGAACGCGATACAGAAAAACCTTTCATGATGCCTGTTGAAGACGTATTCTCTATCACTGGTCGCGGTACAGTTGCAACTGGTCGTGTAGAACGCGGCGTTGTAAAAGTTGGTGACGAAGTAGAAATCGTTGGTTTAGCTGAAGAATCTAAGAAAACAACTGTTACTGGTGTTGAAATGTTCCGTAAGCTTCTTGATCAAGCTGAAGCTGGAGACAACATCGGTGCTTTACTTCGCGGTATCGCACGTGACGAAGTAGAACGCGGTCAAGTTTTAGCAAAACCTGGTTCTATCACACCGCACAAAAAATTCAAAGCACAAGTTTACGTTCTTTCTAAAGAAGAAGGTGGACGTCATACTCCATTCTTCTCTAACTATCGTCCACAATTCTATTTCCGTACTACAGACGTAACTGGAATTATCACTCTTCCAGAAGGCGTAGAAATGGTAATGCCTGGAGATAACGTTGAAATGACTGTTGAACTCATTTCTCCAGTTGCGATTGAAGACGGTACGAAATTCTCTATCCGCGAAGGCGGTCGTACTGTAGGTGCAGGATCTGTTTCAGCTATCCTTGACTAATTGAAAAAAGCGAGTCGAATAGGCTCGCTTTTTTTATTATAAATATGAAGTCTGCAAAGCATTAACTTTTAAAGAAACAACACTAAATTTTATAGGAAATCCTGAATTTTTCTTGCATTAGACACCTGTTTTTTATATAATGTATAACGTTGGTCTTTGACTGCGATGAAGCGGGAGGTTGCTGATACACCCGGCCGCTTTGCCATGGCGGGCGTACAGGAAATTCTCGTGGAGAATTGTCTATGGAAAGTAGGCGAAAAGGAGGGAAAATAATGGCAAAACAAAAAATTCGAATTCGATTAAAAGCGTATGATCACAGAATCCTTGATCAATCTGCCGAAAAAATTGTAGAAACTGCAAAACGTTCGGGAGCAAATGTTTCTGGTCCAATTCCGCTACCGACTGAAAAAACAGTTTATACAATTCTTCGAGCAGTGCACAAATATAAAGATTCTCGTGAACAATTTGAAATGCGTACACATAAACGTTTAATCGATATTGTCAACCCTACACCGCAAACGGTTGATGCGTTAATGCGTTTAGATTTGCCTTCTGGTGTAGACATTGAAATTAAACTGTAACGATAGATTAAAACATTTGAAATTTAGGAGGTGTGACTCATGACCAAAGGAATCTTAGGAAGAAAAATTGGAATGACGCAAGTATTTGCAGAAAACGGTGAATTAATTCCTGTTACTGTAGTTGAAGCATCCCCAAACGTCGTTCTTCAAAAGAAGACTGTTGAAACAGACGGCTACGATGCGATTCAACTAGGTTTTGAAGACAAGCGTGAAAAGCTTGCAAACAAGCCGGAAAAAGGTCACGCTGCAAAAGCAAATACTGCTCCTAAGCGCTTCATTCGTGAAGTTAGAGGTGCTAATGTAGACGAGTATGAAATTGGTCAAGAGGTTAAAGTAGACATTTTTTCTGCTGGGGAACTTGTTGATGTGACAGGTATTTCTAAAGGGAAAGGATTTCAAGGTGCGATTAAACGTCACGGACAATCACGTGGCCCAATGTCTCACGGTTCACGGTACCACCGTCGTCCTGGTTCAATGGGAGCCATTGCACCAAACCGTGTTTTTAAATCAAAAGAACTTCCTGGAAGAATGGGCGGTGAACGCGTAACCGTTCAAAATCTTGAAGTTGTAAAAGTAGATGCTGAACGCAATCTTCTTTTAATCAAAGGGAATGTTCCGGGACCGAAAAAATCATTAGTTATTATTAAATCTGCAGTAAAAGCGAAGTAATTTCAACAGGAAAGGAGGAAACGGAAAAATGCCGAAAGTTACGTTATATAACCAAAACGGATCAGCAGTTGGCGAAATCGAATTAAATGATTCTGTTTTTGGTATTGAGCCGAATAAACACGTATTATTTGAAGCTGTCATTATGCAAAGAGCTTCTCAAAGACAAGGCACTCATAAAGTAAAAAACCGTTCTGAAGTTAGTGGCGGTGGCCGTAAGCCATGGCGTCAAAAAGGTACAGGACGCGCACGTCAGGGATCCATCCGTTCACCTCAATGGCGCGGAGGTGGTACAGTATTTGGACCAACACCTCGCACATATGCATACAAATTACCGAAAAAAGTCCGCCGCTTAGCAATCAAATCAGCTTTATCTTCTAAAGTTCAAGAGAACAATATTGTTGTATTAGAAGATTTAGTGTTGGAAGCTCCAAAAACGAAAGAAATGGCTGGAATTCTCAAAGGGCTTTCCGTTGACAGAAAAGCGCTGATTGTAACAGGAGACGAAAACGAAAATGTAATCCTGTCTGCACGCAATATTCCAGGTGTAACAGTTGTTACGGCTAATGGAATCAACGTGTTGGATGTGTTGAGCCATGATAAACTTGTTATTACAAAAGCAGCGGTGGAAAAAGTAGAGGAGGTGCTTGGATAATGAAGGATCCTCGAGATATTATTAAGCGCCCCATCATCACTGAACGTTCAATGGATCTAGTAGCTGACAAAAAATATACATTTGAAGTAGATGTGAAAGCAAACAAAACAGAAGTGAAGGACGCTATTGAAAAAATTTTCGATGTCAAAGTTGAAAAAGTCAACATTATGAATTACAAAGGAAAACTTAAACGTGTTGGCCGGTTCAGCGGTTTGACAAATCGCCGTAAAAAAGCAATCGTGAAATTAACGGCAGACAGCAAAGAAATCGAATTGTTCGAAGCATAATTTTGAAAGTGAAGGAGGGAAACTGAGATGGCGATTAAAAAATATAAACCAACCTCTAACGGTCGCCGCGGCATGACAGTATCTGATTTTGCTGAAATCACTACTGACAAGCCGGAAAAGTCGTTGCTTGCTCCGCTTCATAAAAAAGCAGGACGCAACAACCAAGGTAAGCTAACTGTTCGTCATCAAGGCGGAGGCCATAAACGTCAATATCGTATTATTGATTTTAAGCGCGATAAAGATGGAATACCAGGACGCGTTGCTACTATTGAGTACGATCCAAACCGCTCCGCAAACATTGCATTAATTAACTATGTTGACGGAGAAAAACGCTATATTCTGGCTCCTAAAAACTTAAAAGTAGGAATGGAAGTAATGTCAGGACCTACAGCTGATATTAAAGTTGGAAACGCACTTCCTCTTCAAAATATCCCAGTAGGTACTGTCATTCATAACATCGAATTAAAACCAGGAAAAGGCGGACAATTGGTTCGTTCTGCAGGTACTTCAGCTCAAGTGCTTGGTAAAGAAGGAAAATATGTATTAGTTCGTTTAGCTTCTGGTGAGGTCCGCATGATTTTGGCAACTTGCCGTGCCACTGTCGGCCAAGTAGGGAATGAGCAGCATGAATTAATTAATATTGGTAAAGCAGGACGTTCCCGCTGGTTAGGCAAACGTCCAACAGTTCGCGGATCTGTTATGAACCCTAGCGATCACCCGCACGGTGGGGGAGAAGGAAAAGCACCTATTGGTCGTAAATCTCCTATGACGCCTTGGGGTAAACCGACTCTTGGGTTTAAAACTCGCAAAAAGAAAAACAAATCCGATAAATTTATCGTTCGCCGTCGTAAAAAATAACGGGGTTGTTCTACGGTTCATCAGAACCGTAGCGCAATCACGAAGGGAGGTAACATTATGGGTCGTAGCTTAAAAAAAGGACCATTCTGCGATGATCATTTAATGAAAAAAATCGAAAAATTAAATGAAACTGGAAGCAAACAAGTCATCAAAACTTGGTCTCGCCGTTCAACTATTTTCCCATCTTTCATCGGTCATACCATTGCGGTCTATGATGGAAGAAAACATGTTCCGGTATACATTACTGAAGACATGGTAGGACATAAGCTTGGAGAGTTTGCTCCAACTCGTACTTACAGAGGCCATGCCGGCGATGACAAGAAGACAAAACGCTAATATGAGAGGAGGATTTTAGGATGCAGGCTAAAGCTGTTGCGAGAACAGTACGAATTGCTCCTCGTAAAGCTCGTTTAGTTATTGACTTGATCCGAGGAAAGCAAGTTGGTGAGGCAATTGCCATTCTTCGCCATACACCTAAAGCTGCTTCACCAATTATTGAAAAAGTGTTAAAATCGGCTGTTGCAAATGCAGAGCATAACTATGACATGGACGGAAACAATTTATATATTGAAAAGGCTTATGTTGATGAAGGACCAACTTTGAAACGCTTTAGACCACGTGCACAAGGTAGAGCGAGCCAAATCAACAAACGCACAAGCCATATTACGATCATTGTTTCGGAAAAAAAGGAGGGATAATTAGTGGGTCAAAAGGTAAATCCAGTCGGTCTTCGAATTGGCATCATTCGTGATTGGGAATCGAAATGGTATGCAGAAAAAGATTATGCAGACCTGTTACATGAAGACCTCAAAATTCGTGAATACATTAATAAACGTTTAAGCGATGCATCCGTTTCCCGCATTGAAATTGAACGTGCGGCAAACCGTTTAAATATCACTATCCACACAGCTAAGCCAGGAATGGTTATCGGTAAAGGTGGTACAGAGGTCGAAGCTTTAAGAAAGGCTTTGAACCAACTAACTGGCAAACGTGTGCACATTAATATTTTAGAAATTAAAAAAGCTGATTTAGATGCAAAACTTGTTGCGGAAAATATTGCACGTCAGCTAGAAAACCGCGCTTCGTTCCGTCGTGTTCAAAAACAAGCGATCCAACGTGCAATGCGCGCAGGTGCATTAGGTATTAAAACAATGGTATCCGGCCGTCTTGGTGGTGCAGATATCGCACGTTCTGAACATTACAGTGAAGGAACGGTACCGCTTCATACTCTTCGTGCAGACATCGATTACGGAACTGCAGAAGCGGATACAACGTACGGAAAATTGGGCGTAAAAGTTTGGATTTATCGTGGAGAAGTTCTTCCAGCTAAAAAGAACAATGAGGAAGGAGGCAAATAATTATGTTAATGCCTAAACGCGTAAAATATCGTAGAGAACATCGCGGGAAAATGCGCGGACGTGCAAAAGGCGGCACTGAAGTTCATTTCGGTGAATATGGCATTCAAGCTCTTGAGCCTGCTTGGATCACCAACAGACAAATTGAAGCAGCACGTATCGCGATGACGCGTTATATGAGACGTGGCGGAAAAGTTTGGATTAAAATTTTCCCGTCTAAACCATACACGGCTAAACCTTTAGAAGTACGGATGGGTTCCGGTAAAGGGGCACCTGAAGGCTGGGTTGCCGTAGTGAAGCCGGGCAAAGTATTGTTCGAGGTTGCGGGTGTTTCTGAAGAAGTTGCACGTGAAGCACTGCGTCTTGCATCTCATAAATTACCGATCAAAACAAAATTTGTAAAACGTGAAGAAATTGGTGGTGAATCAAATGAAAGCTAAAGAAATTCGTGATCTAACCACTGCCGAAATTGAACAAAAAGTGAAATCTTTAAAAGAAGAATTGTTTAACTTGCGCTTCCAGCTTGCGACTGGTCAGCTTGAAAATACTGCCCGCATCCGTGAAGTACGCAAAACGATTGCTAGAATGAAAACTATTATTCGCGAAAGAGAAATTGCTGCAAACAAATAATCGTGAGAGGAGGTTTGCCAAATGAGTGAACGCAACAAGCGCAAAGTTTATACTGGACGCGTCGTGTCGGATAAAATGGATAAGACCATCACTGTTCTTGTTGAAACTTATAAAAAACACCCGCTTTACGGAAAACGCGTGAAATATTCTAAAAAGTTCAAAGCTCATGATGAGCAAAACAAAGCGAAAGTCGGCGATATCGTTCGCATTATGGAAACTCGCCCGCTATCTGCAACAAAACGTTTCCGTTTAGTTGAAATTGTAGAAGAAGCAGTTATTATTTAATTTGGTTCGGATGAAAAAAATTCCGAAGGGAGGTCACGAACATGATTCAACAAGAATCTCGTTTAAAAGTTGCTGATAACTCTGGTGCACGTGAATTGTTAACAATTAAAGTTCTTGGCGGATCTGGTCGTAAAACAGCAAATATCGGTGATATTATTGTCGGTACGGTTAAACAAGCAACACCAGGAGGCGTTGTTAAAAAAGGTGATGTAGTAAAAGCTGTTGTTGTGCGTACAAAACGTGGTGTGCGCCGTCCTGACGGTTCGTACATTCGTTTTGACGAAAACGCATGCGTCATCATCCGCGAAGACAAAAGCCCGAGAGGTACTCGTATTTTTGGACCGGTTGCGCGTGAACTTCGCGATAAAAACTTTATGAAAATCGTTTCTCTTGCTCCAGAAGTACTTTAATTATGAGTTTGGCTTACCAAGGAGGTGTGTAATCGATGCATGTTAAGAAGGGTGACAAAGTAATGGTGATCGCCGGAAAAGATAAAGGAAAACAAGGCGTGATCCTTGCAGCATATCCGAAAAAGAACCGCGTGCTTGTGGAAGGCGTGAACATCGTGAAAAAACATGCGAAGCCTTCTCAAGATAATACACAAGGCGGAATTATCAGTAAAGAAGCGCCTATTCATGTATCAAATGTAATGCCATTAGATCCAAAAACAGGTGAACCGACTCGTGTCGGTTATAAAATTGTGGACGGCAAAAAGGTGCGTGTAGCAAAAAAATCAGGTGAAATTTTAGATAAATAATTTGGAAGGGAGGTCTATTTATGAACCGCCTTAAAGAAAAATACGTAAAAGAAATCATACCTGCACTAATGAACAAGTTTAACTATAAATCTGTTATGCAAGTTCCTAAAATCGAAAAAATTGTCATCAATATGGGCGTCGGTGATGCAGTCCAAAATGCGAAAGCGCTGGACAGTGCTGTTGAAGAATTAACTCTCATTTCTGGTCAAAAACCTGTAGTGACTCGTGCGAAAAAATCCATTGCCGGCTTCCGGCTTCGTGAAGGAATGCCGATCGGCTGCAAAGTTACGCTTCGTGGAGAGCGTATGTACGATTTCTTTGACAAATTGATTTCCGTTTCTTTACCACGTGTGCGCGACTTCCGTGGTGTATCTAAAAAATCATTTGATGGCCGCGGCAATTATACGCTTGGTATTAGAGAACAACTTATTTTCCCAGAAATTGATTACGATAAAGTAAATAAAGTAAGAGGTATGGATATCGTAATCGTTACAACAGCAAAAACCGATGAAGAGGCTCGCGAGCTATTAACTCTGTTCGGCATGCCGTTCCAAAATAATCGCTAATTTAGATTGGAGGCGAAAATGTGGCTAAAAAGTCAATGATTGCGAAACAAAAACGCAAGCAAAAATTTAAAGTGCGTGAATACACACGCTGTGAACGCTGCGGCCGTCCGCATGCAGTCATCCGCAAATTTAAGCTTTGCCGTATTTGTTTCCGTGAACTTGCTTACAAAGGTCAGATCCCTGGCGTGAAAAAAGCTAGTTGGTAGTATCGATAAATGGGAAGGAGGTTATTTATAATGGTGATGACAGATCCTATTGCAGATATGCTTACTCGCATTCGCAATGCGAACATGGTTCGTCATGAAAAACTGGAAGTTCCTGCTTCCAAAATTAAACGGGAAATTGCTGAAATTTTAAAGCGTGAAGGGTTTATTCGCGATTATGAATATATTGAAGATAATAAACAAGGTATTTTGCGCATTTTCTTAAAGTACGGGCCTAACAACGAACGTGTTATAACTGGCCTTAAACGAATCAGCAAACCAGGCTTGCGCGTTTATGCAAAAGCTAATGAAGTGCCACGTGTGTTGAATGGATTAGGAATAGCAATCGTTTCGACTTCTCAAGGCGTTTTAACTGATAAAGAAGCGCGCGCGAAGCAAACAGGCGGAGAAGTGCTCGCATACGTTTGGTAATTTTTTAACACGAAATGGAGGTGTCATTCATGTCACGTGTAGGGAAAAAACCGCTTGAAATTCCTTCAGGTGTCACTGTTACGATTAATGGAAATACAGTAACAGTAAAAGGACCAAAAGGAGAATTAACCCGTACATTTCATCCAGATATGGATATAAAAGTTGAAGAACAAGTATTAACTGTTACTCGTCCATCTGACAATAAAGAGCACCGTGCTCTTCACGGGACGACTCGCAGCCTTCTTGCCAATATGGTTGAAGGTGTTTCCAAAGGCTTTGAAAAAAGTTTAGAACTGATCGGGGTCGGATACCGTGCATCAAAATCAGGAAAGAAACTAGTATTGAATGTCGGATACTCTCATCCAGTCGAATATGAACCTGAACAAGGCATTGAAATCGACGTTCCTTCTCAAACAAAAATCGTCGTTAAAGGTACAGATAAAGAGCGTGTTGGCGCAGTCGCTGCAAATATTCGTGCGGTTCGTCCGCCTGAACCATATAAAGGAAAAGGCATCCGCTATGAAGGAGAATATGTGCGCCGCAAAGAAGGTAAGACTGCTAAGTAATGCCGCATAAAGAAAGAAAGGAGTGACGTAGATGATTACAAAACCTAGTAAAAATGCGGTTCGCAAAACTAGACATGCACGCGTGCGTTCAAAGGTTTCCGGTACAGCCGCTCGCCCGCGTTTAAATGTATACCGCTCCAACAAGCACATTTATGCTCAAGTGATTGATGATACAAATCACCAAACGCTTGTGAGTGCTTCTACTTTGGATAAAGAGCTTAACTTGGAATCAACTGGGAATGTAGAAGCTGCTCAAAAGGTCGGCGAACTTGTTGCAAAACGTGCGCTTGAAAAAGGTATTAAATCTGTTGTGTTTGACCGTGGTGGATATTTATATCATGGACGTGTGAAGGCTTTAGCTGATGCAGCTCGCGAAGTTGGCCTTGAATTTTAATCGACAAAGGAGGGAAAAGTGATGCGTCGTATTGATCCAAGCAAACTTGAACTTGAAGAACGTGTTGTTACCGTAAACCGTGTTGCAAAAGTAGTAAAAGGTGGCCGTCGTTTCCGTTTTGCTGCTCTTGTTGTTGTCGGAGACAAAAACGGTCATGTAGGTTTCGGAACTGGTAAAGCGCAAGAAGTTCCTGATGCTATCCGCAAAGCAATTGAAGATGCAAAGAAAAACTTAATTGAAGTACCAATTGTAGGTACGTCCATTCCACACGAAGTAATCGGTAAATTCGGTGCAGGAAAGATTCTCTTGAAACCTGCTGTTGAAGGTACGGGGGTTATCGCTGGAGGACCTGTCCGTGCAGTACTTGAATTAGCAGGTGTTCACGATATCTTATCTAAATCTTTAGGCTCCAATACACCGATTAATATGGTTCGGGCAACAGTTGACGGGTTAAAGCAGCTGAAGCGTGTAGAAGATGTTGCTAAACTTCGTGGAAAAACGGTTGAAGAACTGTTAGGATAAGGAGGGAAAGACAATGGCAAAAAAATTGGCGATTACCCTCAAAAAGAGTGTAATTGGTCGTCCTGAAGACCAAAGAATAACCGTTAAAACATTAGGCTTGCGGAAATTGCATCAAACAGTTGTTCATAATGACAATCCGGCAATTCGCGGAATGATCAATAAAGTGTCACATCTCGTGAAAGTGGAAGAACAATAATCAAATAAGGAGGTGCCAAGGTTATGAAGCTTCATGAATTAAAACCGGCAGAAGGTTCTCGTAAAGAGCGGAATCGTGTTGGTCGCGGTATTGGTTCAGGTAATGGAAAAACTGCTGGACGTGGTCAAAAAGGACAAAATGCCCGATCTGGCGGTGGAGTTCGGCCTGGATTTGAAGGCGGTCAAACTCCTCTATTCCGTCGTTTGCCAAAACGTGGGTTTACAAACATTAACCGCAAAGAATATCAAGTTGTGAACTTGGACAAATTGAATCGTTTTGAAGACGGTACGGAAATTACTCCAGAGCTTCTTTTGGAAACAGGTGTTGTAAGCAAACTGAAAGCAGGTATTAAAGTGCTTGGAGACGGTAAATTAGAGAAAAAATTAACGGTTAAAGCACACAAATTTTCTGCTTCAGCAAAAGAGGCAATTGAAGCCGCCGGCGGTTCTGCTGAGGTGATTTAATGTTCAAGGCAATCTCCAATTTTATGCGCGTGGGTGACATTCGCAATCGAATCTTGTTCACCCTTCTTATGCTGGTAATTTTCCGGATCGGCACTTTTATCCCTGTCCCGGGTGTGAACGCAGACGTACTAAAAGCACAAGACCAATTGAACGTATTTGGCGTTTTGAACATTTTTGGAGGCGGGGCATTGCAAAACTTCTCCATTTTAGCAATGGGGATTATGCCTTACATTACTGCTTCAATCATTGTTCAGCTTCTGCAAATGGACGTTGTACCGAAATTTACAGAGTGGTCGAAGCAGGGTGAAGTAGGCCGCAGAAAGCTTGCCCAATTCACGCGTTATTTAACAATTATTTTAGGATTTATTCAAGCGCTGGCAATGTCATATGGCTTTAATAATATGGCCGGCGGTCTGTTAATCATAAACCCTGGCATTGGAAACTATTTGTTGATCGCACTTGTTTTAACTGCGGGAACAGCCTTTTTAATGTGGCTTGGTGAGCAAATTACCGCAAAAGGCGTTGGGAACGGTATTTCTATTATTATCTTTGCTGGGATTGCTGCCGGCATTCCAACGGCAGTAAACCAAATTTATGCTCAACAATTTGCGGATGTTGGCGATCAGCTATTTTTAAGAATTGTAACTGTCGTTTTGCTTGTTCTTGCCGTTTTATTAGTAGTTGTAGCTGTTATTTTCGTTCAACAAGCATTCCGAAAAATTCCGATTCAGTATGCAAAGCGGCTTGCAGGTAGAAGTCCGGTTGGGGGACATTCAACGCATCTCCCATTGAAGGTTAACTCTGCTGGAGTCATTCCAGTCATTTTTGCAGTATCGTTTATTGTTACCCCCACTACGATTGCATCGTTCTTTGGACCAAATGATGTAACAAGATGGATTCAAAAAACATTTGATTACACACAACCTATCGGGATGATCATCTACGTTGCATTAATTATCGCTTTCGCTTATTTCTATACATTTGTTCAAGTGAACCCGGAGCAAATGGCTGAAAATTTGCAGAAGCAAGGCGGCTATATACCGGGTATAAGACCAGGAAAAAGTACACAAGAGTACGTAACGAAAATTTTATACCGTTTAACATTTGTCGGTTCTATTTTTCTAGCAGTTGTCTCAATACTTCCTGTCTTTTTTATAAAATTTGCTGACTTGCCTTCTTCAGCACAAATAGGTGGAACAAGTCTCTTGATCGTTGTCGGTGTCGCTTTGGAAACTATGAAGCAGCTTGAGAGCCAGCTTGTCAAACGTCATTACAAAGGTTTTATGAAATAAGAGGTTGTGGGGCGATGAATGTCCCATTCCCTCGAAAAGCGTTTGAGGGGGAGAGTCCATGAATTTAGTATTAATGGGGCTGCCTGGGGCAGGAAAAGGAACACAGGCTGAAAAAATTGTTGAAAAATACAACATCCCGCATATCTCAACAGGAGATATGTTCAGAGCAGCTATAAAAGATGGAACCGAGTTAGGGTTACAAGCGAAGTCTTATATGGATAAAGGCGAATTAGTGCCGGATGAAGTTACGATTGGTATTGTTCGGGAAAGATTAGGCAAGAATGATACTGATAAAGGCTTTTTATTGGATGGTTTTCCGCGCACCGTTGCTCAAGCGGAGGCTTTGGAGCAAATTTTAAAAGAGCTTAATAAAGAAATTGATTATGTTATCAACATTCATGTTGACCAAGAAATTTTAATGGAACGGCTAACAGGACGAAGAATTTGCAAAAATTGCGGTGCAACGTACCATCTTGTATTCAATCCGCCAAAAGAAGAAGGAATTTGTGATAAGTGCGGAGGAAATTTATATCAACGAGCTGATGATAACGTTGAAACCGTTGGAAACCGTTTGGAAGTGAATTTGAAGCAGACGAAACCGCTGCTTGATTTCTATAAATCTAAAGGCTATTTGAAAAATATTGACGGTCAGCAAGAGATTAACAAAGTATTTGAAGATATTTGCAACTTGCTTGGAGGCTTGGGTGAATGATTATTTGCAAAACAAAGCGCGAAATTGAAATTATGCGCGAGGCTGGACGGATTGTTGCTTTAACTCACCAAGAACTCCAGAAATATATTCAGCCTGGTATTACAACAAAAGAACTGGACAGAATTGCTGAAAAGTTTATACGTGAACATGATGCAATCCCCTCATTTAAAGGGTATAATGGTTTTCGCGGCAGTATTTGCACTTCCGTGAATGAAGAGCTTGTTCACGGAATACCTGGAGACCGTGTATTGCGTGATGGAGATATTATTAGTATTGACATTGGTGCGAAATACAACGGCTATCACGGGGACTCTGCATGGACTTATCCTGTCGGTACAATTTCCGAAGAAACACAGAAATTGCTTGATGTTACAAAAGAATCTTTATATAAAGGATTAGAAGAAGCAAAACCAGGGGGAAGACTTTCGAACATTTCTCATGCCATTCAAGTTTACGTCGAATCTCACGGTTTTTCCATTGTTCGTGAATACGTAGGTCATGGCGTAGGGCAAGACTTGCATGAGGATCCTCAAATTCCGCATTATGGTCCACCGAACAAAGGGCCAAGGCTGAAGCCCGGTATGGTTTTAGCGATTGAGCCTATGGTCAATGCGGGAAGCCGTTATGTCAGAACGTTAGCTGATAATTGGACTGTCGTGACTGTAGATGGCAAAATGTGTGCTCATTTTGAACATACAATTGCCATTACTGATACAGGTTATGAAATTTTAACAACACCCTAAGTGAAGGTGATGTGCGTGAGTGATCCTGAGTCGAGTCCGCAAATAGGTCAGTTTGTCTTGATTACGAAAGGGAGAGAAGCTGGAAAATATGCGATTGTCGTGAAAATTCTCGATGATCGATTCGTATTGATTGCTGATGGAGAAAAGCGAAAGTTTCATTCTCCAAAGAAAAAAAACATCCATCATCTTGAATTTTTTGATTGCGTATCTCCGGAAGTTCAGAACAGTATATTGGAAACTGGCCGTGTGACAAATGGCAAACTTCGATATGCAATAAGCCGATTTGTCAATGAACAAGTTACTGATTTGAGGAAGGGAGACAATTGAATGGCGAAAGACGATGTCATTGAAGTAGAGGGTACCGTTGTTGAGACGTTGCCTAACGCGATGTTTAAAGTAGAGTTGGAAAATGGTCATACCGTGCTGGCTCATGTTTCTGGAAAAATTAGAATGCATTTTATTCGTATTTTGCCGGGTGATAAAGTAACGGTTGAATTATCACCATATGATTTAACCCGCGGAAGAATTACGTATCGATATAAATAATTTGCACTCCGGATTATTAAGGAGGTTGGATAAACATGAAAGTAAGACCATCAGTGAAACCTATATGCGAAAAATGTAAAGTCATTCGCAGAAAAGGAAAAGTTATGGTTATTTGCGAAAATCCAAAACATAAACAAAAACAAGGTTAATTTTTGAAGGAGGTGCTCATATTATGGCGCGTATTGCTGGTGTAGATATTCCACGCGATAAACGCATTGTCATTTCTTTAACTTATATTTACGGAATCGGTCGTTCAACAGCTCAAAAAATTTTAGCTGAAGCTGGAGTTTCCGAAGATACTCGTGTTCGTGATTTAACAGAAGAAGAATTAGGAAGAATTCGTGACATTGTCGACACTTATAAAGTGGAAGGAGATCTTCGACGGGAAGTTTCTCTAAACATTAAGCGTCTCATTGAAATTGGCTGCTACCGTGGTATCCGCCATCGCCGTGGTTTGCCTGTTCGAGGCCAAAATACGAAAAACAACGCACGTACTCGTAAAGGACCGCGCCGTACGGTTGCTAACAAGAAAAAATAAGTAAAGGAGGTTAACTGTAAATGGCTCGTAAAACAAATACTCGCAAACGCCGCGTAAAAAAGAATATTGAGACAGGCATCGCACATATTCGATCAACCTTTAACAACACGATTGTCACTATTACTGATGTGCACGGCAATGCAATTGCTTGGTCAAGTGCCGGTGCATTAGGATTTAAAGGTTCTCGTAAGTCAACTCCGTTTGCTGCACAGATGGCAGCTGAAGCAGCTGCTAAAGCTTCTATGGAGCACGGAATGAAATCATTAGAGGTTTCTGTAAAAGGACCTGGCGCAGGCCGTGAAGCTGCGATTCGTGCTCTTCAAGCAGCAGGTCTTGAAGTGACATCTATTAAAGACGTCACTCCTGTTCCACATAATGGATGCCGTCCGCCAAAACGTCGTCGTGTGTAATTTATCTGTATATATTTTGTAACCCTGTCAATAATGGGTTATGATACAGTTATAGATTCTAGCATTTATAAGATGTTGTTTGTGCACATTCGGGACTTTATGATTGGGGAATTTCGGTTAGACGCGTTTTCTCTTCTTTGTCTAGCCGGGGTTTCGACGTTTTGAAGGAGGGTTTTATTTAGAATGATTGAAATTGAAAAACCAAAAATCGAAACGGTTGAAATCAGTGATGACGCGAAATATGGTAAATTCGTTGTCGAGCCACTTGAGCGTGGATATGGTACAACTTTGGGTAACTCCTTACGTCGTATCCTATTATCCTCACTCCCTGGTGCCGCTGTAACATCTGTTCAAATTGACGGCGTCCTCCATGAATTTTCTACAATTGATGGTGTCGTCGAAGATGTTACAACGATTATTTTAAATTTAAAAAAGCTTGCTCTGAAAATTTATTCAGAAGAAGAGAAGACGCTAGAAATTGACGTACAAGGTGAAGGGCCCATTACGGCAGCAGATATAACTCACGATAGCGATGTTGAAATATTAAATCCTGATCTTCATATTGCAACTCTTGCGAAAGATGCTCATTTGCGGCTGAGAATGACGGCGAAGCGCGGGAGAGGATACAGCCCGGCTGAAGAAAATAAACGGGAAGATCAACCAATAGGTGTCATCCCAATCGATTCGATTTACACACCCGTTTCTAGAGTTTCTTATCAAGTGGAAAATACACGGGTTGGTCAAGTGACAGATTATGATAAGCTGACAATTGATGTCTGGACAGATGGAAGCATCGGTCCAAAGGAAGCTATCGCACTTGGCTCTAAAATTTTGATGGAGCACTTAAACATTTTCGTTAGCTTAACAGATGAAGCGCAAAATGTTGAAATCATGGTTGAAAAAGAAGAGGACCAAAAAGAAAAAGTGCTTGAAATGACGATTGAGGAACTTGACCTCTCTGTTCGTTCTTATAACTGTTTGAAACGTGCAGGTATTAACACAGTTCAAGAACTTGCAAACAAAACAGAAGAGGACATGATGAAGGTGCGTAATTTAGGACGCAAATCGCTAGAAGAAGTAAAACAAAAATTAGAAGACCTTGGTTTGAGTTTACGAAAAGACGATTAACTGATTTTTCAAAGTCTATATAGATCAACTTCCAACAAAGGAGGGAACATCACATGTCTTATAGAAAATTAGGACGTACTAGTGCGCAGCGTAAAGCAATGCTCCGTGACTTAGCAACGGACTTAATTATTAACGAACGAATTGAAACGACTGAAGCCCGTGCAAAGGAGCTTCGTGCTGTTGTAGAGAAGCTGGTTACTTTAGGTAAACGTGGTGATTTGCATGCTCGTCGCCAAGCAGCACAGTTTATTCGCAATGAGGTTGCGAAAACTGTGACAGTTTCAGGCCAAGACGGAAAGGAAAAAGAAAAACCTTTCTATGCATTGCAAAAATTATTTGATGAAGTGGCACCACGTTACCAAGATCGTCAAGGCGGCTACACACGAATTTTGAAAATGGGTCCTCGCCGTGGTGACGGAGCACCAATGGTTATCATTGAATTCGTGTAATTTAGATATAAATGAACTTCAAGGGCGGGACAGTTGTAATGACTGCATCTATGCCCTTTTTTATTTATCTTCAAGTACTTTACAAAGCGGATTGATTTTCTTTTGGCAGCCTCTGCATCTCATATTTATAGACATGATATTCGCGTTTACTTCATCTGTACTTGAGGCAGGAGGAGGGCATCTGTGGAACGGTCGATCATTCAAGTTCAACATGTAACATACCGCTATAATAAAGAAAGTGAAAAGCCTGCACTAACGGATGTTTCCTTTGATGTGTATGAAGGGGAATGGCTGGCCATCGTCGGACACAATGGATCAGGGAAATCAACATTGGCCCGGATGCTAAACGGTCTGCTGCTGCCTGACGAAGGAACCGTTACTGTATCAGGAATCACATTATCAGAAAAAACCATTTGGGATATTCGAAAACGGATTGGAATGGTGTTTCAAAATCCAGATAATCAATTTGTCGGCGCCACTGTACGGGACGATGTCGCTTTTGGTATGGAAAACATAGGTATACCGAGAGAAGAGATGGTAAAACGAATCGAATGGGCGACGAAAATTGTAAAAATGAATGAATTTTTAGAACGGGAACCTCATCATCTTTCTGGCGGACAAAAGCAGCGGGTCGCGATTGCAGGCGTTTTGGCTGTTCAACCAAGCATTATTGTTTTAGATGAAGCGACTTCAATGCTTGATCCAATTGGACGCCGGGAAGTAATTGAAACCATTTGGTCATTGAAAGAAAAAGGGCTTGTGACGGTCATTTCCATCACCCATGATTTGGAAGAGGCGGCCAAAGCAGATCGGATGATTGTAATGAATGGAGGCAAAAAATTTGTGGAGGGAACTCCGAAAGAAGTGTTTCGCTTGGAAGAGGAGCTGGTAAGCATCGGTTTAGATCTTCCGTTTTCTTACAAGCTGAGCAAACGGCTTCTTGAAAAAGGAGTGCCTTTAGCGACGCGACACCTTAATGTAGAAAGCCTGGTGGACGAATTATGGACATTAAAATCCGACAATTAGAACATCGTTACCAAATGAACACTCCTTTTGAACGGCTCGCTTTGTGTGATATCAATATGGATATCCATGAAGGAACATATTTGGCCGTGATTGGGCATACCGGGTCGGGAAAATCAACGATTTTGCAGCATTTAAACGGCCTGCTTTTGCCAACGAAAGGCTCTATTCAACTTGGAGACCGGCTGATTAAGGCAGGAGAAAAACAGAAAAACTTGAAATCTATCCGAAAAAAGGTCGGAATTGTCTTTCAATTCCCAGAGCATCAATTATTCGAAGAAACCGTCGAAAAAGATATAGCATTCGGTCCAATGAATTTTGGCGCATCGTTTGAAGAAGCGAAAAAAAAGGTAAAAGAAGTGCTGCCGCTTGTCGGTCTAGGAGAAGAAATCCTTCATCAATCCCCGTTTGAGCTAAGCGGGGGGCAAATGCGAAGAGTGGCGATTGCAGGTGTTTTAGCGATGGAGCCGGAGGTGCTCGTTTTAGATGAACCGACTGCAGGATTGGATCCAAAAGGCCGAAATGAGATCATGGAGCTTTTTTATCGTCTCCATAAAGAAAAAAAATTAACAACAATATTAGTAACGCATAGCATGGAAGACGCAGCAAAGTACGCTGATGAAATTGCCGTTTTGCACCAAGGGGAATTAAAGATGAAAGGGTCGCCAAAGGAAATATTCCGGTTGACTGGGGAACTGGAGCAGCTTGGGCTCGATTTGCCGGAATCAATTAAATTTGTCATGAAGCTTGAAGAAAAATTTTCTTTAACGGTTGAAGACAAGCCATTGACTTTAGAGGAAACGGCCGATTTCATTGAAGCCCTTTTAAAAGAAGGTGTCGTATATGATCGATAATATCATCATCGGAAAATATGTTCCTGGTAGCACAGTCATTCATCGAATGGATCCCCGTGCAAAACTGCTAACGATTTTTTTATATGTTTTTATCGTCTTTTTTGCCAATAACGGAATCACTTACTTTTTATTAGGATTATTTACGTTCATCATTATTTTGCTGACGAAGCTTCCGTTCTCTTTCTTATGGAACGGTTTAAAACCTGTTATATGGATCGTTGGGTTTACATTTTTGCTGCACATTTTAGTAACAAAAGAAGGGGACATGCTGTTCCGCTTCGGCTTTTTTTCCATTTATGAAGAAGGCTTGCGGCAAGGGTTTTTTATCTCTCTTCGGTTCATTTTCTTAATTTTTATGACAACGACATTGACCTTAACAACAACGCCTATCGAAATAACGGATGGAATGGAAAGTCTGTTAAAGCCTTTTAAAAAATTTAAACTTCCTGTCCATGAACTAGCATTAATGATGTCTATTTCTCTTCGCTTTATACCGACTCTGCTGGAGGAAACAGAAAAAATTTTAAAGGCGCAAATGGCAAGAGGGGTAGATTTTACATCAGGGCCTGTAAAAGAGCGAATAAAAGCAATCGTTCCTTTGCTTGTACCACTTTTCATCAGCGCTTTTAAGCGGGCGGAAGAGCTTGCTACCGCTATGGAAGCCAGGGGGTATCGCGGAAGTGAAGGACGTACGAAAATCAGGCAGCTGAAATGGGGAGCGATTGATTCCATTATGATGGCCTCTATCCTGCTGTTATCAATTATTTTATTACTATTGCGTGCCTAGGAGTTTTAAAAATGAGGATTAAATGCACAGTTTCGTATGATGGATCAGGATTTAGCGGTTATCAGCGCCAGCCCGGCCTCCGGACAGTACAAGGAGAGATTGAGGAAGCATTAATGAAAATCCACAAAGGGGAGCGGATAAAAATTACTGCTTCCGGCAGAACAGACGTCGGCGTGCATGCTGTTGGCCAAGTATTTCATTTTGATACAAGTCTCAAAATTCCGATGGAAAAATGGCCGATTGCTTTGAATACGCTGCTTCCTCAAGATATTTCCATTCAAAATGCAGAGCTTGCCGATCAAGATTTTCATGCTAGATTTTCTGCAAAGAAGAAAGAATACCGCTACCGTTTGTATCGCAGTTTTCATCGAGATGTGTTCCGGCGTCATTATGCATACCATTTTCCAAATCCGTTAAATATTGAAACGATTCGAACTGCCTCCCGTTTCATTATTGGAACACATGATTTTACAAGCTTTTGCTCTTCTAAAACAGAAACGGAAAATAAAGTGAGAACTATTTATGAAGCAGATATATGGGAAGAAGGAGATGAAATTACGTTCCGTTTTGTCGGAAGCGGCTTCCTTTACAATATGGTTCGCATTTTAGTCGGAACATTGATTGAGGTAGGAGAAGGGAAGCGCAAGCCAGAAGAAATAAAACAAATTATCGCAGCCAAAGATAGATCAAGAGCCGGGAAAACAGTTTCTGGATGCGGTCTATATCTTTGGAAAGTTTATTATGACAACTAATCCAGGTGTAACATTTTCTTGACATTCATATCTTAAAAAGATAAGATAACATATGGTATGTATTTCAAGCCCCACGATTAGCCCCGGAAAATAATCGTGTTTTTGAAATAGACTTTTCGACATGAACGATTAAGGAGGGAAAACAATGCGTACAACGTTTATGGCAAAGCCGCATGAAGTTGAGCGCAAATGGTATGTTGTTGATGCAGCTGGCAAAACTTTAGGACGTCTAGCAAGCGAAGTTGCATCTATCTTACGCGGAAAACACAAACCAACGTTTACACCGCATGTAGATACAGGTGACCACGTAATTATTATTAATGCTGAAAAAATTGAATTAACTGGAAAAAAATTAACAGACAAAATTTATTATCGCCACAGCCAGCATCCTGGTGGTTTAAAATCAAGAACTGCATTAGAAATGCGAAACAACTATCCTGAAAAAATGCTGGAACTTGCTATTCGCGGAATGCTTCCAAAAGGTTCCCTTGGACGCCAAATGTTTAAAAAATTGCATGTTTACAGAGGAAGCGAACATCCTCATCAAGCACAGAAACCAGAAGTTTATGAACTTCGCGGATAATTTAATAAGGAGGTTATCATTTTGGCACAGGTTCAATACTACGGTACCGGTCGTCGCAAAAGCTCTGTTGCCCGTGTTCGGTTAGTTCCTGGTGAAGGCCGTATCGTAATTAATAAACGGAACATTGAAGATTACATTCCAACAAAAGCTTTGATTGAAGATATTAAACAACCGCTTGTTTTAACAGAGACAGTTGGCAATTATGATGTACTAGTAAATGTTAGAGGCGGCGGTTTCACTGGTCAAGCAGGCGCTATTCGCCACGGAATTGCTCGTGCACTTTTACAAGCTGATCCAGAATATCGCGGAACGTTAAAGCGTGCAGGCTTATTAACTCGAGATGCTCGCGTAAAAGAGCGTAAGAAATACGGTCTTAAAGGAGCACGCCGTGCACCGCAATTTTCAAAACGTTAATGATTCGAACCTTAAACCACAACAAATCGTTGTGGTTTTTTATTTGCAATTGGAAAGGAGTGGTTGAATGGAACAGCGTGAACTGAAAAAAATAAAAACAAGGAGGAGATTTTGATGAATGTAATTACAGACTTTAATGAAAGACGGCAGGAAAAAAAGCTTCTCACTGAGCGAAAAATGTTAAAAGATCTCCCAATTCGCAAATTGAAAAATATGATTGATGAATGGTTTAATCCTTTTTTTCAAAAACGCTTCCATAAAACTGCAATGGAAGAAGAGTGTGTCCACTCGGCCATTGAATCTTTTTTGTTGGGAGCGGCCTACAGCCGGTTCGGATATTACGGGGAATCGATGGAGCAGGCCAATACACGTTGTATACAGGAAGAACAAGAGCTTATTAACAATTTATTTGACAATATTCTTTATTTGGCAAGGGAATCAAATGATGATTTTGTTATGGAATCCATCTATTTGACATGCCAGCACTTTATTCATTATTGGTGGGAAGAGGGGTTTTTAGCTGGAAAAAAGAGATACAAACTAAAGCTTTAAAAGCAGTTCATGCATGGCTCATTTCAACTTCGTTGGAACGGGCTTTTTTTATGCCTAAAAACGGCTTGTGAAAAAATGATTTGACGGGGGCCATTGCTGAATTCGCCTTTTGATTGGCTTTTTTATTTCAAAAAGGAAAAGTTCAGGATTTATTGGCAGTGCTGCTTATTTTTTGCAAGGAAGAATGAAGCAAAATGGTTTTTTATTTCCTATGTGAAATATTACTCGTAAGGACAATTTGGGCGACATCCATGCACTGTGGCTATGTTATAAAAACTTTTAAAAACAAAAATTGCGGTTTTCAAAATGTTCATCTCGATATGAACGTCTTTTCAACGATTCCAGATTTTCGCAGAGAGAAAAAGCTTTTATCATTTGCCGAGCAACCCCCCTATTGTGTAACGCAGGTGAGGAAATCGGCTTTTATTTTTTATTTGTCTTTTTTTTGCTGAGCTTTGACACGTTTCTTTTCTCTTTACCACAAAGATTTTATTAGCACTTTTCATTTAGGCGAATAGGCTTAAAACTTTTGTGACTGTTCAAAAAATTTTAGTGCCTTATACAAAATCATCCATTATAATATTTCTATCAATTTTTTATAAATAAAGAGGTGGAGAAATGGGTTGGTTGAAAAAGTCGTTATGCCTTGTTCTTATTTTTTTATTATTGGTGCCAGCTAGCGGTTTTGCACAGGAAAGAAGTGATAGCAGAAAGGAAATAATTTCGACATTCCAGCAAAGTTCAGGACCAAAGAAACAACACAAAGAGGAAAAAACACAATCTACAAATCCGGCGGATTATCCATTAATTCAGGAGGGAGAAATTGTTGGCTGGCTGTTGGACTCGAAAAATGTCTATCATGAAATTACATTTGAACGTATTTACGATATGAACGACTCGATGGACATTGAAATTCTGTATAATTCAGATAAAAATATAGAAAAAGACAGTTATATTGGAATAGAATTTTATAAAGATATTGGAGGAACATTGAAATTCCTTGGGTATGTCGAGTACGATACATATGGAGTATATGAGGCCTACCTCATTGCACAGCTTTTAAAGTCCATTTATAGCGATCAACCTTATATTTATTTAAGAATAGGTGTTTTTCCTGACAAAGAAAGTGAATATTATTCCGATGTAACAACATTTAAGGTGCGGAATCCTTTTTATTCAGAAACAGCACCCGAGGGAAATAAATACGTATTAATCAGCAACGAGTCCGTAGACGTGAATAATACTCAAGACACTGGAGCGTTCAAGATTAATAATGATCAATATACGATAAACAAAAAAATAGGATTGAATGCTTATAAACTGGATGTAATTAGACCGTTTGATACGGAGAAACATGAAGACAAGAAACTTCAACAAAAATCTCTCTCCAAAAAGTTTCTCAATAAAGTTGGCGATACTAAGACATTTTGGGTGCATGATTTTACGACCAATGAAGATAAACAAATTAGCGCCAAGCTGCTGTATTCAGGTACAAAAACGAACGTATGGGTTTATGATAATCAAATTACAGAAGCTGATGCGCAAAAATTAGGGCAAGAATTTGATCAAAAAATTTATCCGCTCATCACACAAAATTTTGCCAGCGAATCCGATGTGGACGGAAACGGGAAAATTCACATTCTTTGTTATGATATACAAGATGGTTTTGCAGGATTAGGGGGGTATATTGCTGGTTACTTTTATGGAGGAGATTTGCATGATATTCCATACTCCAACAAATCAGAGATTTTTTATATTGATACGTATCCTTTAATGGGAACAGGGACGGAAAAGGATGTAAGTGCTGCATACGAAACATTGGCACATGAATTTCAACATATGGTGAATTTTAACCAAAATGTATTTATAGAAAATGGCTCCCAAATGGATACATGGCTAGATGAAGCTTTGTCAATGGCAGCTGAACACATGTATACTGGAAAACCTTTAATGAATACCATTAATTACTACAATATTTCTACCTCCATTACAAATGGTCATTCATTATTGTATTGGGATGATAATGGCGACACTTTGTCTAACTATTCCTTGTCCTATCTTTTTGGACAATATGTCAGAATTCAAGCGAATCAAGGAAACAAGATTTTCAAAGAGATTTTAACAGATACTCATAATGATTATAAAGCAGTAGAGAATGTAGCGAAAAAATATATCGACCCTACCCTTACATTTGGAAAATTGATGACGAACTTCCGCGCCGCCCTTTTACTGAAGAAAGATACGGGAATATATGGTTTTAATGGTGAAGAGGGCTTTGATTCATTAATTCCAAAAATATTTTCGGGAGAATCCGCCAGCTTGCGGGGCGGCGGAGCCATAGTAAAACGGGCTGTTGGTAATGAAACTGTTCCTGCATCTAAAGGAGATGACATCACTTATACTTTTTTTGATGTAGAGGAAAATAAGCCTTCCACTTCTCCAAGCAAACCGATAGTAAACCCGGTAAGTGATCGGGATACATTTATAAATGGGCTGTCTGATCCAGGAACTACTGTTTATGTCCAGCTTGGTTCAAAGATATTGAACTCTGCAGCAGCTGACAATAATGGATCTTTTCGCATTTCCATCAGTAAACAAAAAGCTGGGACTGTATTAAGCGTATATGCCAGGGATCAGGCGGGAAATAAAAGCGAGTCGGTTCAAATAACGGTGGTTGATAAAACGCCGCCGACAGCACCTGCTGTCAATGAAGTGAAAGATTCAGATAAAGCAGTGACAGGAACGTCGGAGGCGGGTGCAACGATAACGGTAAAATTAGGAACAATAGAATTAGGAAAAGGAACGTCTAGATCAGACGGCAAGTTTTCTGTCCCATTACGGGCACCGCAAAAAGCTGGTACGATTTTGTCTGTAACAGCGACGGATAAAGCGGGGAATGTGAGTCCGGCTCGAAAAGTGACGGTATTGGATAAAACGCCTCCTAGCATTCCAAGCGTAAACCTGGTCAGCGATAAAGATAAAACGGTCAGAGGGACAGCGGAGGCAGGATCAAAAATAACAATAAAGGCCGGCAGCAAAGTATTGAGCACCGGCACGACAGATAAAAATGGGAAATTCACGATTTCGTTAAAAACAGCTCAAAAAGCTGGAACAGTTCTTTACGTAACAGCGACGGATAAAGCGGGGAATGTGAGCCCGGCGCGAAAAGTGACGGTAATTGATAAAACACCGCCGCGTACTCCGAGTGTAAATTCGGTCAGCAATAAAGATAAAACGGTCAGAGGGACAGCGGAGGCAGGATCAAAAATAACAATAAAGGCCGGCAGCAAAGTATTGAGCACCGGCACGACAGATAAAAATGGGAAATTCGCAATTTCGTTAAAAACGGCTCAAAAAGCTGGAACAGTTCTTTACGTAACAGCGACGGATAAAGCGGGGAATGTGAGTCCGGCTCGAAAAGTGACGGTACTCGATAAAATACCGCCGGGTGCTCCTAAAGTGAACAAAGTGACAAGAAAATCTTCCTCGGTGACAGGAAAAGCAGAGGCGTATTCAACGGTGTATGTCAAAGCAGGAAAGAAAGTTATCGGTTCGGGCAAAGCGAATAAAAACGGAAATTTCTCTGTTTCAATCAAAAAACAAAAAGCCGGAACAGTTCTCCTAGTGTATGCAAAAGATAAGGCTGGAAATGTAGGAAAAAGCACGAAAGTTACCGTCAAATATAAATAATAAAATTGACCGTGCCAGCCTGATCGGTCTCGTTATAACTGAAACGCAACATTCATCTTAGCTCCCATATTTGCGGGAGCTTTTTTTTATACTCTTAAAATGTTTCTTTTTGAAAAAAAGCGCTGTAAAAAAACTGAATCAGACATACAATTTTATTTTCAAGTGAAGCATTCCATTATCCCTAATTGCCCCCAATTTAAACTTCATATCTAGGACCGAACAGTGATAAGGCGATTTATCATTAAAGCACAAACAGCTGTATGGCAGAAAGTTGACGGCTTCTACAGCTATATTATCTGTTGGGGAGAATGACGAGTTTGAGCAGATTAGTTAAATTTTGAATGCGCCAATTTTCTGGTGGGAATCGGCTGGAAAAAAGAGATGTAAATTAAAATTGTATTAATCATAAATCATCGTGCTTTTCCATATATTGAATTGAAGGGACGAGCAGGAGGGATTCGGAATGAAAAAAAAGCTGAAATGGGCACTGTTTATTGCTGGGTTTCTAATTCTCGTATTTATCATTCAATATCAATTCTCCCTTTTCAATTCATGGAAATCATGGAATCTTCCGTTATCAGGAAAAATCATTTACTTAGACCCCGGTCACGGAGGTCCCGATGGAGGAGCAGTAGGAAAAAAACTACTGGAAAAAGATATAACTTTAAAAATTGCCAATATTGCTCGAGATTATTTACAAGAGCAGGGAGCGTTAGTGTTATTGACAAGAGAAAAAGATGAAGATTTGGCTTCGGACGATACACACGGATATAGCCGGAGAAAATCAGAAGATATTCGAAAGCGCGTTCGCCTAATTGATGAATCAGACGCCGATTTGTTTTTGAGCATCCATTTAAATGCTATTCCATCTCCAAAATGGAGGGGAGCGCAAACATTTTATGACGGAAAATATCAGGAGAATGAAGCTATTGCGAAATTTATCCAAGATGAATTAAGGAAAAATTTAAGAAATACAGATCGAAAAGCAAAGCCAATAAGCGGTGTCTATTTACTAAAGCATGCAAAAAAACCGGGTGCGCTTGTGGAGGTAGGATTTTTATCCAATCCTTCTGAGGAAGAGCTTCTTGCTTCTGAAGAATATCAGAAAAAAGTGGCAGCCGCCATTTACAACGGGGTTTTGCGTTATTTTTCCAATGAACAGCAAATACCGGAATAAATGGATTCTTCTCAGGCATCTATTTTCAATGGACTGTTGGAAATGTGTTATACTATATACTATTAAAAGTCTTATGGAAAAAAGGTGGTTGTGGATACGATGCGGGAAGAAGATGTAAGGTCCATTGTCGAACAGTTGGAAGATCCATTTTTACATAAATCTTTAAAAGAATTGAATGCGATTGAAGAAATAAAAATCAAGCCCGAAAAAAAACATATTAGTTTAAAAATAGCAATTGCCAAAACGGGAACAAGCGAGCAGTTAACACTCCAGCAGCAAATTGTTGCAAAGCTTAAACAAGCGGGTGCCGAGACTGTTGGGCTGCGTTTTTCGGAGCTTCCAAAGGAAATTGTCCAAAAGTATTATTCTGATAGTACAAGCCCTTCCATTTTATCGAATGAAAAAACAACCTTTATTGCAATAGCAAGCGGAAAAGGCGGGGTCGGCAAATCAACCGTATCTGTCAACTTGGCTGTGTCCCTTGCTCGTCTAGGAAAAAAAGTTGGTCTTATTGATGCAGATATTTACGGCTTTAGCGTTCCTGATATGATGGGGATCATGAACCGGCCGATCGTTCGCGGGGATAAAATTATTCCAGTTGAGCGGTTTGGTGTGCAAGTCATATCAATGGCTTTTTTTGTTGAAGATAATGCGCCTGTTGTTTGGAGAGGTCCGATGCTCGGAAAAATGCTGAATAACTTTTTCCAAGAAGTTGAATGGGGATCGTTGGACTACTTACTCCTTGATTTGCCTCCTGGTACAGGTGATGTTGCATTAGATGTGCATACATTGCTTCCAACTAGTAAAGAAATCATTGTAACTACGCCTCATCCAACAGCTGCATTTGTTGCTGCAAGGGCTGGTGCAATGGCCATTAAAACGGAGCACGAAATTTTAGGAGTTATTGAAAATATGTCCTATTTTGAAAGTAAATTAACAGGCCAAAAAGAGTATGTATTTGGGAAAGGCGGAGGTCAGAAGCTTGCAGAGGATTTGCAGGTCCCTCTATTAGGGCAAATTCCGCTTGAGCAGCCGGACTGGGATGAAGAGGACTTTGCTCCGTCTGTTTATAATGAAAACCATCCAATAGGGAAAATTTATTTAGATATAGCAAGAAAAGTGATTGAGATAACAGAAAAGTAAAGGAAGGGAGAGGAGGTCTATTGGCCTCCGCCCCCGCCTTCGTTTCCGGAGCTGCCCCCGCCTTGTTGTTTACTTTGAGCTTGCTGAGCAGCCTTCAATAGCGCTTCCTCAATTTTCGGTTGAAAGAGCGGACTTGATAGAACATCTGTAATTTGCTGCTGTAAATATTGGCGGTATTCTTTGCTTTTTAAAACCTTCAATAGTTCTTCTTCCATTTGAGGATTTTTCAGCACATCCATAAGCATTCCTTGATATTCCGGATCTTTCATTAAACGTTTGATCACTTTTTCATGTTCTGTTTGCAATGTTTTCGCAAATCCTTCCGCAAATTTTGTATCTTCAAATGTATTTTTCCAAAATTCCTTCCCTTTTTCTGATGTTAACGTTTTTTCAATCGTATTATTGACGGTTTTTTGATCTAAAATGAAGTTTCGTTGAACTTCTTCATCTTTCATAATTTCTTGAACGGCTTTTTTTCCTTCGTCAGATTTTAATATGTCTACAACCATTTTTTTTGTTTCATCATAATTCATTGGTTCACTTTGCTGCCGATCCGCACATCCTGCAACGATCATCCATATAAGCATCATGATGAGGAGCGAACAATTTCTACCTCTCATATTTCATTTAGCTCCTTTCAATAATAACTTCTACCATTATGTTGAGAAACCAACTGGTTTTTATGCGAAAAAAGTTTTGCCATATGGTAATATACAAGTTGGATTGATAAAATCATATGATATTTTACGAAATATGGAGGGGTTGGCAGTGAAAAGCCGAAATTGGGTACGATTTTTCCTTTCTACTCTCATTGTAGGTGGAGTTGCGACAAGTATTGTTGGTTTTATCTTAAGATGGAGCGAGTATGAAAAATTGTTTTTGTCTTTTAATATTGTTGAAATTGTTGCAGTATTGTTTTGGTTGATCGGAGTAGGTTTTATTTTCAGCATCATCAGCCAAATGGGCTTTTTCGCTTATTTGACTGTGCACAGGTTTGGCCTAGGCATTTTTCGCTCAGTTTCGTTATGGAACTCTGTTCAAATCTTGTTAATCATTTTTGTGTTGTTTGATTTAGTTTATTTTCGATATCAATTTTTTGCGCAAACTGGAGATTCCATTGTCCCGTATATTTTAGTAGCTGTTGTCATTTTGTTGTTTTCTGCTGTAATTGCTTATTTTAAGCAAAAACAGACGAATAAAGATGCGTTTGTCCCTGCATTGTTTTTTATGGTTGTTGTTTCAGTGATTGAGTGGATGCCGGCCCTTCGTGTCAATGATAGAGATTGGCTGTATTTAATGCTGTTTCCAATTTTAATTTGCAATGCTTACCAATTGTTGATTTTGCCGAAAATGACAAATGACTCGCCAAAAGCAAAAAAGAGCTGAAGGAGTTTTCCTTATAGCTCTTTAAAATGCTTATTGATTTCCAAAATATTGAAAACGATTGGTTTGAATTTACTTCCAAAGTTCTTTTCATTTGAATGATAGTTCTTTCGTTCTTGCATTGCTGTTTTCAATTAATTCTTGTACGGTTACATTTTTAAGGCCGTTTTGTTTCAAATGTTGAATAATCGCCGGCAACGCTTGGTTAGTTTGTTTAACTGAATCTGATGCGTGAAGCAGGATAATATCACCTGGTTTTAAGTGTTTCGTAACATTTTGGATAATCTTGTTGACTCCCGGGTTTTGCCAGTCATTTGAATTTACGCTGTAATGGACGACAGTTAATCCATATTGTTCAGCAATATTTAAAACGTTTTGATCGAATTGGCAGGTTGGGGGCCGCAGCAATTTTATATCCTTGATACCAAGCTTTTGAAATGTATGCTGGGCTAAAGATAAATCACGCTTAATTTCGTTAGTGTCCAACTCAGTATAGTTTTTATAAGCATATCCTTTGCTGCCGAGCTGATGACCGTCATCGATAATTCTTTTGACTACTTCAGGATGGCGTTCGGCCCATGAGGCGGATACAAAAAATGTTGCATTGGTTAGTCCATATTTTTTCAAAGTATTTAAAATTGGAATTGCTTTTTCATCTCCCCAGCTAATATCAAATGTCAAGGCAACTTTCTTACCGCTTCCGTCTCCTTTATAAATAGCTTTCGGCCCGTTCTTTGTAGTGAAAACCGGGATATTTGGTATTGTTTGAAAGTACATAAAGACAGCAGTAAAAAAAGCGATTATGATTAAAAAAAGTAATTGTTTGATTTTTTTAATATGGATGATGTAAAAACGGTTCATTGATGCTCCTCCTTGTCCTTATCTTGTAAAATTGTATGAATTGAACTTTTAATTATGAATAAGGATGGAGAATTAAAAATAATTTTAAAAAGGTGTTGACGAAATAGTTTAAAGTTGATATATTATTAATCGTCGCTGTTTGTTAAGTGTTTTAAAAAATGTATTGACAAACGTTTTGACGCCATGATATATTATGAAAGTCATTGTGAAAAAAATAAAAAACATTGACTGGACACAATTGTTTTGTTATAATGTTATTTCGTCGAAGTAGTTATATGATCCTTGAAAACTGAACAAAACGAAAAGCGTGCCTGTTGATTCTAAAAGAGCATTTGGTGACAAACTTTTTTTGGAGAGTTTGATCCTGGCTCAGGACGAACGCTGGCGGCGTGCCTAATACATGCAAGTCGAGCGGACCGAAGGGAGCTTGCTCCTTTAGGTTAGCGGCGGACGGGTGAGTAACACGTGGGCAACCTGCCCTGCAGACTGGGATAACTTCGGGAAACCGGAGCTAATACCGGATAACACCGAAAACCGCATGGTTTTCGGTTGAAAGGCGGCTTTTAGCTGTCACTGCAGGATGGGCCCGCGGCGCATTAGCTAGTTGGTGAGGTAACGGCTCACCAAGGCGACGATGCGTAGCCGACCTGAGAGGGTGACCGGCCACACTGGGACTGAGACACGGCCCAGACTCCTACGGGAGGCAGCAGTAGGGAATCTTCCGCAATGGACGAAAGTCTGACGGAGCAACGCCGCGTGAGCGAAGAAGGTCTTCGGATCGTAAAGCTCTGTTGTCAGGGAAGAACAAGTGCCGTTCGAATAGGGCGGTACCTTGACGGTACCTGACGAGGAAGCCACGGCTAACTACGTGCCAGCAGCCGCGGTAATACGTAGGTGGCAAGCGTTGTCCGGAATTATTGGGCGTAAAGCGCGCGCAGGCGGTTCCTTAAGTCTGATGTGAAATCTCGCGGCTCAACCGCGAGCGGCCATTGGAAACTGGGGAACTTGAGTGCAGGAGAGGGGAGCGGAATTCCACGTGTAGCGGTGAAATGCGTAGAGATGTGGAGGAACACCAGTGGCGAAGGCGGCTCTCTGGCCTGTAACTGACGCTGAGGCGCGAAAGCGTGGGGAGCGAACAGGATTAGATACCCTGGTAGTCCACGCCGTAAACGATGAGTGCTAAGTGTTAGAGGGTATCCACCCTTTAGTGCTGCAGCAAACGCATTAAGCACTCCGCCTGGGGAGTACGGCCGCAAGGCTGAAACTCAAAGGAATTGACGGGGACCCGCACAAGCGGTGGAGCATGTGGTTTAATTCGAAGCAACGCGAAGAACCTTACCAGGTCTTGACATCCCCTGACAACCCTAGAGATAGGGCGTTCCCCTTTCGGGGACAGGGTGACAGGTGGTGCATGGTTGTCGTCAGCTCGTGTCGTGAGATGTTGGGTTAAGTCCCGCAACGAGCGCAACCCTTGACCTTAGTTGCCAGCATTCAGTTGGGCACTCTAAGGTGACTGCCGGCTAAAAGTCGGAGGAAGGTGGGGATGACGTCAAATCATCATGCCCCTTATGACCTGGGCTACACACGTGCTACAATGGGTGGTACAAAGGGCAGCGAAACCGCGAGGTGGAGCGAATCCCAAAAAACCACTCTCAGTTCGGATTGCAGGCTGCAACTCGCCTGCATGAAGCCGGAATCGCTAGTAATCGCGGATCAGCATGCCGCGGTGAATACGTTCCCGGGTCTTGTACACACCGCCCGTCACACCACGAGAGTTTGTAACACCCGAAGTCGGTGGGGTAACCCTTACGGGAGCCAGCCGCCGAAGGTGGGACAAATGATTGGGGTGAAGTCGTAACAAGGTAGCCGTATCGGAAGGTGCGGCTGGATCACCTCCTTTCTAAGGATATATACATTGAAAAAGGTACGCTTTTCCGTTTTGTTTAGTTTTGAAGGATCACATCCTTCCCCGTTTGCTGGTGAATTCGCAAAGTCGATTTCCCAGCGAATAGAAGCTGAATAAAAAAATACAGGATGGGCCTGTAGCTCAGCCGGTTAGAGCGCACGCCTGATAAGCGTGAGGTCGGTGGTTCAAGTCCACTCAGGCCCACCATAAATAAGACCATCCTGGGGCCTTAGCTCAGCTGGGAGAGCGCCTGCTTTGCACGCAGGAGGTCAGCGGTTCGATCCCGCTAGGCTCCACCATAAGTTTGATGAATATTGGAAGCATTGCTCCTATGCGAGAGCCCATTCGAAGGATCGGATGTTCGGCTAAAAGCAATTCAAGCAGCAAGGGAGCTCATTGAGAAAAAGCATTGTTCTTTGAAAACTGGATAACGGAAAGACATTCACGAATAGATCGCTCATGTTAGGAAGAAACGGTTAAGTTAGAAAGGGCGCACGGTGGATGCCTTGGCACTAGGAGCCGATGAAGGACGGGACAAACACCGAAATGCTTCGGGGAGCTGTAAGTAAGCGTCGATCCGGAGATGTCCGAATGGGGGAACCCACTGTCCGTAATGGGGCAGTATCCATACCTGAATCCATAGGGTATGGAGGGCAACCCGGGGAACTGAAACATCTAAGTACCCGGAGGAAGAGAAAGCAACAGCGATTCCCTGAGTAGCGGCGAGCGAAACGGGAACAGCCCAAACCAAGAGGCGTGCCTCTTGGGGTTGTAGGACACTCGATTAAGGAGTGACAAAGGAACGGGGTAGACGAAGAGGTCTGGAAAGGCCCGTCAGAGAAGGTAACAACCCTGTAGTCGAAACTCCGTTCCCTCCCGAGTGGATCCTGAGTACGGCGGGACACGTGAAATCCCGTCGGAAGCAGGGAGGACCATCTCCCAAGGCTAAATACTCCCTAGTGACCGATAGTGAACCAGTACCGTGAGGGAAAGGTGAAAAGCACCCCGGGAGGGGAGTGAAAGAGAACCTGAAACCGTGTGCCTACAAGTAGTCAGAGCCCATTAACGGGTGATGGCGTGCCTTTTGTAGAATGAACCGGCGAGTTGCGATTTCGTGCAAGGTTAAGCCGAAAGGCGGAGCCGCAGCGAAAGCGAGTCTGAAGAGGGCGAAATAGTACGAGGTCGCAGACCCGAAACCAGGTGATCTACCCATGTCCAGGGTGAAGGCAAGGTAACACTTGCTGGAGGCCCGAACCCACGCACGTTGAAAAGTGCGGGGATGAGGTGTGGGTAGGGGTGAAATGC
>NZ_CP150172.1:185000-392500 GCF_037963925.1 Aeribacillus sp. FSL K6-8210
TGCCTGCGGAGCCATGCTTCCATAGCTCAGTTGGTAGAGCACTTCCATGGTAAGGAAGAGGTCACCGGTTCGAGCCCGGTTGGAAGCTTTTCAAAAGCAAATCTTTTCTTGATTTCTATCTATGCCATGTGCTAAAATGTCGAATGTCGGTTGTCATTAAGTTATGAAAATGAAATGGCCCGTTGGTCAAGTGGTTAAGACACCGCCCTTTCACGGCGGTAACACGGGTTCGAATCCCGTACGGGTCACCATGGAGGATTAGCTCAGCTGGGAGAGCACTTGCCTTACAAGCAAGGGGTCGGCGGTTCGATCCCGTCATCCTCCACCATGTACTAAACAAGCTTTTCTTAAGCAAGTTTAATGAGGCTGGCATAACAATTTAAACAAAGGTAAAAACTGAGTGTGATTTAAAGTATTTATTGCGCCGGTGTAGCTCAATTGGTAGAGCAACTGACTTGTAATCAGTAGGTTGGGGGTTCGATTCCTCTCGCCGGCATTTTTAATAATCGGAGGGGTAGCGAAGTGGCTAAACGCGGCGGACTGTAAATCCGCTCCCTTAGGGTTCGGCGGTTCGAATCCGTCCCCCTCCACCATGCCGAAGAATGTTATGAAACATTGAAATCACATTAAACAACAAATTGTTGTATAAAGTGATTTTTTTATTGGTACAATATAATTAGTCAAGAGATGAATGGTGATATTGGGCTATAGCCAAGCGGTAAGGCAACGGACTTTGACTCCGTGATGCGCTGGTTCGAATCCAGCTAGCCCAGCCATTTATTATAAAAAGACAGTTCATGTCTGTTCTTTTTTTTGTAAAAATATTAGATAGAAAGTAAGATTTAACTAGATTTTACAAAGGGCGAAGCCTCGTCGAATAGGCGACGAGTTGTCCCGACGCATCTAACATCCTCGAAAAATCAGGAAGAGGAAGGGACATCTGACAAATGAAAAATGGATTAGAAGAAAAAAATTTTATGAGCCATTAGCTCAGTCGGTAGAGCAACGAGCAAGGCTTCATCGAATAGGCGACGAGTTGTCCCGACGTATCTAACATCCTCGAAAAGACCGGAAAAGGAAGGGACATCTGACAAATTTTAAAATGGATTAGAAGAAAAAAATTTTATGAGCCATTAGCTCAGTCGGTAGAGCATCTGACTTTTAATCAGAGGGTCGGAGGTTCGAATCCTCCATGGCTCACCATTTGTGCGGAAGTAGTTCAGTGGTAGAACACCACCTTGCCAAGGTGGGGGTCGCGGGTTCGAGTCCCGTCTTCCGCTTTTAAATTCAATAGGGAAAATTTTATAAAATGAGATGAACTTAATTCCTGACAAGAAATTGTCAGGATTTTTTTATTTGAAATGTTACTAATTCTTCGATTATATCTAATCCTCGCTTTTGAATCTCAAAATAATGATATGTAGGAGCATTCTCCTTTTTAGTCCCATAACAGCCTTTTAAATTTGGATATACCATTGAAGGCGAATTGTATTTTTCCTTTTAGTATTGGTAATGCGGTTGTTCCGAAATGGAACCATGACCTAAATGATTTTTTGGTTGATTTTAAAAATTAGTCTCTTTTCCAGAAGATTGTTGCTGTAGAGGATGATTTGTGTAAAACATTTTGCATACAATGACTGCCCAGCAAAGGTTTTTACGGGTGTTGTGACGAAGTATATCGACAAACTTCTGTCTTGTTTCATTTTTTGAAATAGCACAGATCCGGATGAGGACGAATAAATTTCGACACCATTTATAAATTCAAACGGCTTAAAGGAGTTGTGATTCGATGCCTTTTATCAACGTAAAGCTGGCTAAAGGAAGAACCGCAGAACAGAAACAGCAGTTTACTGAGGCAATAACAAAAGCAGCAGCGCAAATACTAAACGTGAAAGAAGAATGGGTTACAGTAGTTTTCGATGAATATGAAAGAGATAATTGGGCTTCCGGTGGAACACTTCACTCGATAAAATTTGGGGAAGGTTTCGGGAAAATGGGAGCTGAATGAATATCCATCATCCTGTAATTCAAAGATAAAAAATGACCTCCCCAATTGGAAAAGGGGAGGTGAAGTTTTTTTATTTGCTAAAGTCGGTCAATATTTTCATCTTGGAGAAGCCCAGCTTTCATCGCATAATGTTCCATCACTTGTTGAAGCCACTCCTCTTCCTCCTGTGTAAATGGAGATGGCAATTTATTTTCAATAGTTTTAATTTCAGCTTCATCTAAATTCCCGATAGCACTAATTAATTCTTTTCCGATAAATTCTAATATTGTTTTCATATATTTTTCGACTAACGCTTCTACCTCAGGATCATCGACAGGTCTTCCTGCCAATCTTTTTGTTTCTTGGGATAATTGGATGTATTCTTTGTCAAGGGAGATCATTACCTCTTCAGGCTGATCAAAAAGCTTTTCAGCTACTTCTTTTGACGTATAATGTTCTAACCATTTGCGCTGTTCTTTTTCTGTTTGTATGCTCTGAATAAGACTCATTAAAACATTGCTATCCACTTCTTTTTCTTCTTCTAAAATCGTGAGAATTCGTTTAATGGCTTTGAGCACTTCTTCAATATGTTCCTTTCGTTCTTCAAGCGCTTCTTTTTGGAACTGTAAAGTTTCCTTTAAGTTTAAATCGAAGTTGGTTTCATTCATTAACTCTTTGATTTGTTCTAAACTGTATCCTAAAAATTTAAGACTGACTATTTTTTGAAGTGTCAATACATCATGAGCAGAGTATAATCGGTGTCCAGAACGAGGATTTTTTTTCGGTTTGAGCAGTCCAATTTGATCATAATAATGCAATGTTCGGATTGTTGTTCCCGTCTTTTTAGAAAATTCGCCAATCGTAAAGTAAGACTCTTCCTTCACTTTAACATCGCCCCCAAAACACTTATCTTTATAAACCTATTGTGATCATAATACCTAACGCGGCGTGAGGTGCAACCCCTCTGAAAAAATTTGTAATGTCATTTTTCATTATGACAAGTTGGACGTTTCTTTATAAAAAGCCCAGAAATGGGAATAAGAAAGGTTTTTGCTACAAAAGGAAAAAATTTTTCTTGCAGATGAAAACATAAATTCCTAAAATTTGCTAGAATAGATTTATAAAAAAATGAAACCTTTGGGGAACGAATTCGTATCATGATGTACCCGCAACTGCGGAGGTAGAAAAATGGAAGAATTTATAAATAAAAAGATCAAACAAATTAAAAAAGGCGACCAAAATGCATTTGCAGAAGTTGTTGAATTATATAAAGATAAAATTTTTCAACTTTGTTATCGAATGCTGGGAAACGTCCATGAAGCTGAGGACATAGCACAGGAAGCATTTATAAGAGTGTATATGAACATCCATTCATTTGATATGAACAAAAAATTTTCTACATGGATTTATCGGATTGCAACCAATTTATCGATTGATCGTATTCGGAAAAAGAAGCCGGACTATTATTTAGATGCAGAAGTTGCGGGGACTGATGGCTTAACAATGTACTCCCAAGTATCATCTGATATTGCAATGCCTGAAAAAGAAGTTGAAGCAATTGAACTGCAAGAAACGATTCAAAAAGAAATTTTAAAACTGCCGGATAAATATCGATCAGTCATCGTATTGAGATATATTGAGGAGCTATCCTTGCAAGAAATCGCAGAGATATTGGAACTTCCAGTCGGAACAGTTAAAACAAGAATACACCGGGGACGGGAGGCTTTACGCAAACAATTAAGGCATTTGTGATTGGGGTGAGTAAGATGAAATGTCCTAAGCATGTAGAGGAGATGATCCATAAGTATTTGGACGGGGATTTGCATGAGGATGAAGGCCGTGAGTTAAAAAAACACTTGCAATCTTGTGAGGATTGCAAGGCACATTATCAAGAATTGGAAAAAGCTGTAGCGTTTGTCAAGAGTATCTCACATGTTGAAGCACCGACAGATTTTACGCAAAAGGTGTTAGAAAAACTGCCGAAAGAAAAGCGTACGGTCTCAACTAGACGCTGGTTCCGAAATCATCCTTTCTTTTCAGCCGCTGCACTATTTGTTATTCTAATGACTGGAAGTTTATTTGCTTCTTATGAAGAAAGCCAATTCAGCGTAACAAAGTATGATAATTTGGTTGTTGACAACCGTACTGTTATTGTGCCTGAAGGAGAAACGGTGAAAGGTGATATTACTGTTAAAAACGGTGATATTAAAATAGAAGGAAAAGTTGAAGGAAATGTAACGGTGATTAACGGAGACCAATATTTGGCTTCTGCCGGTCAAGTTACCGGAGAGGTTGAGGAAATAAACGAATTGTTTGAGTGGCTGTGGTATGAAGTAAAATCGACTCTGTCAGAGGTTTTTAAACAATAGGCCATCTTTAGTAGGATGGTCTATTTTTATGTTTAAGTGCATTTAGGAAAAGTTATGATATAATAAAGTGGAATTTTGATTAGAGAGATTTTCAAACCTAGAAGTTTGATTAGAATAGATCAATCGCGATTTGATGAACTATTGGAGGAAAACAATATGACCTTAGGGGATTTTTCTCTTTTGCATTACCTCATAGATGTCATTGATATTCTCCTCGTTTGGTTCGTTATCTATAAATTGATTATGGTGATTCGTGGAACGAAAGCTGTTCAGCTTTTAAAAGGAATTATCGTAATCATTATCGTTAGAGTGTTAAGCCAATATTTAGGCTTGAATACTTTGCAATGGTTAATGGACCAAGTGTTGATTTGGGGTTTTTTGGCTATCATCATTATTTTCCAGCCGGAGTTTCGCAGAGCCCTTGAGCAATTAGGAAGGGGACGTCTATTTGCAAGGGCAGCTAGCCAGGAAGATGATGGGCAAACAAACATGACCGAAGCAATAGCAAAAGCTGTTGAGTATATGGCGAAAAGGAGAATCGGTGCTCTCATTTCGATTGAACGAAAAATAGGAATGGAGGATTATGTTGAGACCGGTATACCACTAAATGCCCATATTTCTGCTGAACTATTAATTAATATTTTTATCCCCAATACCCCTTTACATGATGGTGCAGTTATTATACAAAAAGATCAAGTGTCCGCTGCTGCCTGTTATTTGCCGCTTTCCGAAAGCCCGTTTATATCGAAGGAGCTGGGCACACGCCATCGCGCTGCAGTGGGAATTAGTGAAGTAACCGATAGTATAACTATCATTGTTTCTGAAGAAACAGGCGGTATATCGATTGCCAAGGATGGTGAGCTGCATAGACATTTAACTCCAGAAACGTTAAAGGAGATGCTCTTGGCTGAGTTTAACCGTACGAAAGCTGCTTCCTCTAGCCGCTGGCAATGGAGGGTGAAAAAGAATGGATAAATTAATGAATAGCAACTGGTTTATGCGCATCATTGCATTGTTGCTAGCGCTCATGCTATATGCTTCAGTGAATATAGAATCGCCTGCTTCGAATAATGAAGAAAAATACAATATATTTCGGTCGCCATCCACAACCGAAACAGCTACAATTACAGATGTGCCCGTAAACGTATACTATGACGACCGTGCATTTGTTGTCACCGGTATTCCCCAAACCGTCACCGTTACGATTGAAGGGCCCAAAAGTATTGTCACTACGACAAAACAAGTCAAGGACTTTGAAATTTTTGCAGATTTAACGGATTTATCCGTTGGCACGCACAGTGTCCGTTTGAAACATAAAAACTTGTCTGACCAATTGGAGGTTGACATTGATCCGGCTGTCATTACAGTAGGTATTCATGAAAAGGTATCTGAAAATTTTCCGGTTGAAGTGGATGTTATTAATAAAAACAAAATGAAGGAAGGCTACATTGCGGAGCGTCCGATTGTTAAACCGGACAGTGTAAAAATTACAGGCGCAAAAGAGCATATTGATGCTGTAGCTGTTGTGAAAGCAACAGTAAGTTTGGAAGGTGCTGATGGAACAGTTGTACAGAAGTCAAAAGTGACAGTATACGATGCAAATGGGAACATCCTGCCTGTTACAATCGAACCGTCAGCGGTTACCGTAACAGTGCCGGTAGAAAGCCCAACGAAATCGAAATCTGTACCCTTAAAAATCAAAACAACAGGAAAGCTTTCTGATGGACTGAGCATATCATCGATTCAATCGATCCCTAGCCAAGTGACAATTTATGGTCCAAAGGATGTGCTAGAGCAAATAGAGTCTATTGATGATGTATCTGTCGACTTAAGCAAAATCAAAGAAAATGCGACAGTTGAAGCTGATGTTCCTGCTCCGGATGGAGTGACAAACGTTGTCCCGAATAAAGTTCAAATTAAAATAGATATTGAAAAACGAGAAGAAAAGACGTTTAAACAGGTGCCGATCAAAGTCATCGGTTTAGGAAACGATCAGGAAATTGAATTTATTGATCCGGACACAGGAAAGCTGGATGTTGTTGTGCGAGGAAAAGACAGTGTTTTGAAAAACGTAAAAGAATCTGATATCGAATTGTATGTGAATGTTGCGGGGTTAGATGAAGGAGAACATGAAGTAAATGTGGAGGCCAAAAACCGTTACAACCTCTCGACAGTTTTATCGAGTGAAAAAGTGAAGATTCGCTTATCCAATAAAGAAAACTCGTTGGAAGAAGCAGATAATGAAAGAAGAAATCAAATAGAAGAAAATAACGATTCAGTTGAACCATCTGAACAGAAAAAGTCTGCTGAAGAAGCTTCAAATTAAGTGATATTTTTTAAAAGGAGCGATGATTCATGGGAAAATATTTCGGTACAGACGGAGTAAGAGGAGTTGCCAACAGTGAACTCACTCCTGAATTAGCGTTTAAAATAGGACGCTTTGGCGGGTACGTGTTAACAAAAGATAAAAATAGACCAAAAGTGTTGATTGGCCGGGATACCCGCATTTCAGGTCATATGCTTGAGGGTGCTTTAGTTGCCGGGCTTCTTTCCATTGGCGCCGAGGTAATGAGGCTTGGAGTCATTAGCACACCAGGTGTTGCTTATTTGACAAAGGCATTAGGAGCCGAAGCAGGCATCATGATCTCCGCTTCGCATAATCCTGTTCAAGATAACGGAATAAAATTTTTTGGCCCTGATGGTTTTAAGCTTTCCGATGAACAAGAAGAAGAAATTGAAGCGCTGCTCGATCAAGAAGAAGATAACCTTCCTAGACCGACCGGCTCTGATCTGGGGCAAGTGAGTGATTATTTTGAAGGCGTACAAAAATACTTGCAATATTTAAAACAGACGGTTGACGAAGAGTTCACTGGTTTACATATCGCTTTGGACTGTGCGCACGGAGCCACATCATCACTAGCTACACATCTTTTTGCCGACTTGGATGCAGATGTTTCGACAATCGGTGCATCTCCAAATGGTCTGAATATTAACGATGGGGTTGGGTCTACTCATCCAGAAACGTTAGCGGAATTTGTGAAAGAAAAAGAAGCAGATATAGGTTTAGCGTTTGACGGTGATGGGGACCGTTTGATTGCCATTGATGAGAACGGAAAAATTGTTGATGGGGATCAAATTATGTTTATTTGCGCCAAATATTTAAAAGAGCAGGGAAAGCTGAACGGGGACACTGTTGTATCGACAGTTATGAGCAACCTAGGCTTTTATAAAGCTTTGGAGGCAAATGGACTAAAAAGCGTTCAAACCGCTGTCGGCGATCGCTATGTTGTCGAAGCGATGAAGAAAAACAACTACAATTTAGGTGGAGAGCAATCCGGACATATTATTTTTCTTGACTACAATACGACGGGCGACGGTCTTTTAACAGCGATTCAGCTTGTCAACATAATGAAGACAAAAGGCAAAAAGCTCTCTGAACTTGCGAGTGAAATGAAAAAATTCCCGCAGCTTTTGATCAATGTAAAGGTGCAGGACAAGCAGGCTGTCATGGAAAATGAAAAAGTAAAAGCTGTTATAGAAGAAGTAGAAAAAGAAATGAACGGAAATGGAAGAATTCTCGTACGTCCTTCCGGAACAGAACCGCTCGTTCGTGTAATGGCCGAAGCGCCGACGGAAGATGAATGCCAGAGGTACGTGAAAAAAATTGTGGAAGTTATCAAAGCGGAAATGGGCGTTGAATGATGAAGAGACGGGGCTGTCCGGTAAGTCTCTAAAATAAATAAGTGGAGAAAAACAATGCGTTTTTCTCCACTTGCTTTTATTTTTCGATTTTTATCTGAAAGTAGCTGGCGGATGCCGGCTACTTTCAGGAGGTTGTGGGGAGGCAAGCTCCCTTTCTTTATTGAATAATCATTGTATCGAGAAAACGCTTGAAATCATATAATACAATATGGAAAGACAGAAATGAATTGACGAACTGCTTTTCCATATTGTAATATATAAATTGTTTTAGCACATTCTAGAATAGAAAGGTGGGCAGTTAGAAAATTTTTTATTGTAAAGCGCCTGGACTAAGCAGGAGCGGACATCTGCTTAGTTGACGAGGAGGAGGTTTATCGAAGTTTCGGCGGATGCCTCCCGGTTGCCTTCCCGTACAGCCGTAAAGTCACGTCTTAAAACAAAGAGGCGACTCTTTGCACAAAAAGACTGTGACATAACGGGATACATTTTACAAAACATGTGTGAGGGGACAGAGAAGCTTTGATGGCTGGAAAGAGATCTGTCCCCAGTTGTTCAGGCTTCTTTTGTCCCCTTTAAATGGGGAGGAAACTAAAGACTATGTGCGGAATTGTAGGATATATCGGACAACAAGACTGCAAGGAAATTTTATTGCGCGGTTTGGAAAAATTAGAATACAGAGGCTACGACTCTGCAGGTATTGCAGTATTAAACGGAGAAGGAACATATGTATTTAAAGAAAAAGGACGCATTGCGGAGCTTCGTGAAGGTGTGGACGCAAATGTTTCAGCTTCCATCGGAATTGGCCACACACGGTGGGCTACTCATGGAGCGCCTAGCAAAGAAAATGCGCATCCTCACCAAAGTGCATCCAAACGCTTTACACTTGTGCATAACGGTGTCATTGAAAACTATTTGCAAGTAAAGCGTGAGTATTTACAAAATGTTGAATTAAAAAGTGAAACGGATACGGAAGTTATTGTTCAAACAATTGAACAATTTGTCAACAAAGGTTTAAGTGTCGAAGAAGCATTTCGCCAAACATTATCCTTGTTGAAGGGATCTTATGCGATCGCTCTATTAGATGAAAATAACCGAGACGTGATCTATGTTGCGAAAAACAAAAGCCCTCTTCTTGTGGGACTTGGCGGAGACTTTAATGTTGTTGCTTCAGACGCCATGGCAATGCTGCAAGTAACAAATCAATTTGTCGAATTAATGGATAAAGAAATCGTTATTGTCACTCGTGATCAAGTGACAATCAAAAATTTAAACGGGGACGTAATAGAACGCGCTCCATATACTGCTGAACTTGATGCAAGCGACATTGAAAAAGGAACATACCCTCACTACATGTTGAAAGAAATTGATGAACAACCGCTTGTTATACGTAAAATTATTCAAAAATATCAAGACGAACACGATCAATTAAAAATTGATCAAGAAATTGTTCAAGCTGTTCATGAAGCGGACCGCATTTATATTATAGCGTGCGGAACGAGCTATCACGCAGGGCTTGTAGGAAAGCAATTAATCGAAAAATGGGCAAAAGTACCGACAGAAGTGCACGTTGCCAGTGAATTTTCATACAATATGCCGCTTTTATCAAATAATCCGCTGTTTATTTTCATTTCACAAAGCGGAGAAACGGCAGACAGCCGTGCGGTGCTTGTTCAAGTGAAGGAGCTTGGACACAAAGCATTAACTATAACGAATGTTCCGGGTTCAACTCTTTCCCGTGAGGCGGACTATACGCTGCTGCTTCATGCCGGACCTGAAATTGCGGTTGCGTCTACAAAAGCATATACAGCACAAATTGCGGTTCTTGCCATTTTAGCAGCTGTTGCAGCTGAAACAAAAGGAATCAAGCTTGATTTTAACCTATTGCAAGAACTTGCCATTATTTCGAATGCAATGGAAACACTATGCGGCCAAAAGGATGAAATGGAACAAATTGCCCGAGACTATCTTTTGACAGCTCGAAACTGCTTCTTTATCGGCCGTGCCGTTGACTATTACGTCTGCTTGGAAGGCGCGCTCAAATTAAAAGAAATTTCCTACATTCAAGCGGAAGGATTTGCCGGCGGCGAGTTAAAGCATGGAACCATTGCGTTAATTGAGAACGGAACACCGGTCATTGCTTTATCAACCCAAGAGCATGTAAACTTAAGCATTCGCGGAAATGTAAAAGAAGTTGTTGCCCGCGGTGCATATCCATGCGTTATTTCCATGAAAGGACTTGAAGAAGATGATGACCGTTTCATCTTGCCAAAAGTTCATGAAGATCTAACTCCGCTTGTTGCCGTCATTCCAATGCAGCTCATTGCATACTACGCTGCCCTTCACCGCGGCTGCGACGTCGACAAACCACGCAACCTAGCCAAAAGCGTAACAGTCGAATAAAGCAATTGGGCAGTGGATATGTGGCTGTCGAGTAATAAAAAAGTTGTTTAAATTATAAAAAAGTCGTTTAAAAAATAAAAAAGTTGTTTAAAAAAGCACACGTTATGGAGTAAAATGGAAGTGACTCCGAACGTGTGTTTTTTAATTTAGAGCGTCGAGATAACTGTGGGGTGGGCTAATGTCTCAGATAATTAGTTATAAAGGCAAAAACTTAACCTTACATAAAGCTATTAAAAGCCCAAATTTTGAAGGGAAAACGGTATTGGTTAATGATCCATGGGAATATGTGGAGATGTGGTTGAAGAGGAATAATCATAATGATGAAGCTTTATTTTATTGGCAACAATCTAGACAATTTTATGAAGCCTCCACTATGCTTCCTCTAACGTCTTCACCATTAACTACATACTATTGTTTTTTAAACGCTGTTAAAACTTTATTAATAGTTAAAAATGTTCCATTTTCTGATAGGCATGGTGTAAGTGGATGGAGTAAAAATAGTAAAGTGTCCTTAAGTAATGAATACATTAAAATTCAAACTGGAGGTATTTTACCTGCTCTGTGCAATTATTTAGATGAACCAGTGAATACTGCTGAGACTTATTTATTAAGAGATGTTTTATATAATTTGCCTTTTATTCATAGGGCCTATTGCCTTACTTATACGTCTACATCTACAAAAGAGTTGTTTATCCCTATTAGGAAGGCATTTTTTGTGAAAAAGAATGGTTCGTCAGAAAGTTGGTTTTCTGCAGAAATAGATCCTAAGTACGCTAATGGTCATACATTAAAAAAAGTAGCGGAAAATTTTGAAAGAGATCCAACTTTTGAGAATGCTTTTGTAGTAAGGACTAAAAAAAGATTCCGGTGGAGAAGAGACGATCCAAACAAGTTGAATAAATTGGTTACTTTCCATTGTAAAATCCGAAAGCAAATTCATTATATAGCTGGAATGTCAAGATTATGGTATATCAAACGCGAAGGAATTGATGGAGTTATTTCACGAAATCCAATGAGCCTAACCTTTGCAGGGATGCATAGATTAAGTGAGTTATCAAGATACGAACCAGTAGTTTTATCAAAACATCTTAGTAGCCAACATAACTGGTTACTTTCAGAATTTATTAAAAATGCTCCCTACCAATTTATTGATCACATTGCTTCTGAAATAACTGGTGAAGAATTTATGTCTCCCGGTATAGTTACGAGGAGAGATTTGTTATAGCAATTAATATTTAAAAAATCGAATATCATCGGTTAATCTTTAGGAGGTGTTTTAAAATGTCCAAGCGTCAAACTTGCTGGACAGAGAAAAAAATTACTCGTTACTATAAAGAAGGTCGTGGCCAGGGCGAGTTATCTAATTATACGCCTTGGCTAACGATTCAAGATGTTCCTTCAGGTGGACGAGCCCATCGTGTTAAAGGTTGGACCACAAGTCGAACACATCACCTCCTATCTGATATGGAATATAATTATTTTTGCTTACTCGATTGGGCAGATGAAGTTATTGATATTAGAGAACAATTCCCTCTACCACGTGATGTGACGCTTCCCATCGCTGAGGAGAAAAACATAAAACACCCCATAGATCCCGCAACACAGACCCCGATTGTAATGACGACAGATTTTCTCATCACGGTACGAAAAGAAAAAGAAATTATTTACTTTGCCAGAACAGTAAAAGAAAATAAAGAATTAAATTCATCAAGGGTTATCGAAAAGTTTGAAATCGAAAGAGAATATTGGGTAAAACAAGGTGTAGACTGGGGTATCGTAACAGAGAAGGAATTACCGAAAGATGCAATAAATAATATCAAGTGGATACATTCAGCTTACTATTTACCAGAAGATTTAGATACAAAATCACTTCATTTACTATATGACGCACTATCACAAAACGATATGCCGATACTTCACCTATTAAAAGAATTCGATGAAACATTTAAATTGGCAAATGGTAGTGCTTTATCTATGTTCAAATATATGCTTGCACACAAGATTATCAAAACAACTATAACCAAAAAAATAGATCTAATGTCCAACACAACGATTCTTGAATTTTCGCCTAACTTTATAACAGAAAAGAGGTGGGCTACTTGAATTTCTTTGTTAATGAACTACTCAAAAATCCTCTTAGTGGTGAAATATACCGTATTTTATGGATAGATGATGGGAATGTAGTAGCTTATCTAATTGACATTTATGATGAAAAAGCTCTTCCTTTTAAACGGTTAATTCAAGAATTAACTGACGAAATTTTAGAGGAATCACTTATCAAAATAAAAGAAGATCCTTTTATGAGTTCAGGTATTCAAGATATTCCTGAAAAGTACATAGAGCTAAGAAATCAAGCTTGGAAAGTTATTGAAGAGATGGTTAATGATGAACCAGCCATATATGAAAAAAAACAACGTTCAAAATATATAAAGGATGCAATGGAAAAACATCAAGTAACCTATCCTGCAGTCCGTAAATATTTACGTAAATACTGGCAACGTGGTAAGAACATTAATGCTCTGTTGCCTGATTACAATAATTCAGGTGGGAGAGGAAAAGAAAAAGAAGCAGGTGTTAAAAAACGTGGTAGACCTCGAAAATATTCTTCCCAAGGAATAAATGTCGATGAACGAACTAAAAAAATTTTTCGGGTTGCGTTAGAAAAATACTATTTAACTTCAAAAGAAAATCGGTTGACTGATGCGTACAAAATGATGATTAAAGAGTTTTACGCTAAAGATATTTACATTGAGGATGGCGTAAAAAAAATAATTATTGAAGATAAAGAGAGTCTACCAACGTTAACACAGTTCCGTTATTGGTACAACAAAGAATATACAGTGCCAGAATCGACAATTGCTAGGAAGGGACGTAAAAAGTTTGATAAAGATTACCGGGCTGTTTTAAATACATCGCTTTCAGAAGTTCATGGTCCAGGTTCACGTTTTCAAATTGATGCAACCGTTGGGGATATATATTTAATTTCTAAATATAATCCAAACTGGATAATCGGACGACCAGTAATTTATTTAGTGATGGACGTTTTTAGTCGCATGGTTGTTGGAATGTATGTTGGCCTTGAGGGGCCTTCGTGGCTCGGTGCCATGATGGCAATGGCGAACACTGTAACAAATAAACAAAAATTTTGTTCTCAATATGGGATTGAAATATCAAAAGAAGAATGGCCAAGTGAACATTTGCCAGAAATATTGTTAGCAGACCGCGGGGAATTTGAAGGCTTTAATGCTGATCGCTTAGTAGAGGCTTTTAATATCCATGTAGAGAATGCAGCCCCTTATCGAGCTGACTGGAAAGGTGTTGTTGAAAAGCATTTTGATCTTATTCAGAAAAAAGTAAGGCCTTTTCTACCTGGCTATGTCGAGAAAGACTTTCAAGAACGTGGAGCTCGTGATTATCGATTAGATGCTGTCCTAACCTTGGAAGACTTCACTAAAATTCTTATTAAGCAAATTTTACATTATAATCAAAAGCACTTTCTACAAGACTATATAAGGGATGAAGATATGATTCGAGATGATGTTCAACCTATTCCACTTCATTTATGGAATTGGGGAATTAAAAATCGTACGGGAAAACTTAGATACCATCCTGAAAACCTTGTAAAATTACACTTAATGCCAAGGGATGACGCTACAGTTACACATAAGGGAATACGCTTCAAAGGTATTTATTACAGCTGCGAACGTGCACTGAAAGAATCATGGTTTGAGACAGCGAGACAAAAAGGCTCCTGGAAAGTGACTATCGCGTATGATCCAAGAAATATGACAAGTGTTTTCTTGATTGATCCTGATTCAACAAAATATGAAACATGCTATCTTTTGACACCGTCGGAACGTTTAAAAAATACAAGTTTAGATGAAATTCGTTATTTACAAGAATACGAAAAACAACTGAAGCATGATAATAGCCATCAGCAATTGTAAAAAGATATTGATTATATTTCGGAAGTTGAAGCTATTGTGAAAGAAGCAAAGAAGAAAAAAGAGCAGTTACAAGACAAAAGTTTAAGTAAATTGCAACGAGTCAGCTCTATTAAAGAACACAGAAAATTAGAAAGAGAAGAAATAAGAAAAAACGAAGTATTTCAAATTGGTTCAGAAGAAACACCTCACAAACAAGCTGATATTGTACCGATTAATAGGGGGATTGAGGTCGAAGAGAAATATGCCAGACCAAATGTAAGAGAATATTTACGGAGACGAAAGGAGAAGAAAGATGAGTGAATGGGGAGAAAAATTAAATGCTCAAGTAGCTGAATATAAAAAGCAAGATGTCATTGATTTTCAAGGAAATCCTTTAATTGAAGCTCTACCTCCTATTCTGTCTCCAGAAGAAGCTTTTGAAGCATTGAGTTATTATCCAGAATTTGATGAAAAAGAGCGTTTATTACCTACACATATTCGATATCATGCGATTCCAAGATTAACTCGTTTTTTCCAACCAGTTATGCAACATCTAGACTTAGAACAGAGATTTTCACGATTATTGAGGTATGGTTATGTGAGTAGAAATCCGTTATCTCCCAATTTTACAAAGAGTTTATCTGCGGCTCATCATTCACTTACAGGGCAAAAAATTAAGCACGATATACGCTCAACAGCCTCTAGTATTACTTTGATGGGGTTTTCCGGCATTGGAAAAACTACTGCTATTGAGAGGATTTTATCTTTATATCCACAGTTAATTATTCATAAGCACCCATTAAATATTACTCAAGTTGTATGGCTAAAACTGAATTGTCCACATGATGGTTCGTTAAAATCATTATGTATGGATTTTTTCTTGAAGATGGATCGTTTAGTTGGAACTAATTATTATGAACGGTTCGGTAGCAGAAGAAATTCTATCAGTTCCATGGTAACAAGAATGGGACAAATTGCTCGCTTGCATTGTGTAGGGGCCTTAATTATCGATGAAATTCAGCATTTATTAACAACTCGCGATAATAATTCAGAAAAGATGATGAACTTTTTTGTTACTCTGGTCAATGAGATTGGTGTACCAGTTATGATGATTGGTACAATGCGTGCAAAAAGTGTCTTGCAGCAAGATTTTCGTCAAGCCCGTCGTGGTAGTGGGCAGGGAGATATGGTATGGCAGCAAATGAAAAAGGATGATGACTGGGATTTGCTTATCGAAAGTATGTGGAATTATCAATGGATTAGGTACAAGACAGAGTTAACTGAGGAATTAAATCAGACACTCTATGAGGAAAGTCAAGGAATAGTAGATATCGCTGTAAAGCTATTTGCATTATCTCAAGGTCGAGCAATTGAAACAGGAGAAGAAAAAATTACACCTGCCCTCATAAGGAGAGTTGCAAAAGATGATTTGAAGCTCGTCCAACCGATGTTGAAAGCATTAAAAGACGGGCGTATTTCTGAATTAGAAAAATATGAGGATATTATGCCTATGGATATTGCGGAGTATCTACAATATCATCAATCGAAAATTGATTTAAGGGCTACCATACAAAAGAAAAAAGAATTGCAGGCTCTTAAACGAAGAGAAAGAGAAATTTCTAATCTTGAAAAAATAATGGTTGCATTGATGAATTTAGATATTGATCCTACATTAGCAGAAAAGGTAGCTTCAAAGGCCATAAAGGATTTGCCGGAAGCTTCACAAGCCGAGTTGATGGAAAGAGCATTAAGTTTAATAAAAGAACGGATGGAACCAAGTAAAAGCAAAGTAAATCAATCGTCAAAGAATACATTACGAGTCATCATCGATAAAGGTCGCAAGCAGAAGCTGTCAGCCTATGAATCATTACGAGAGGCAGGTTATATTAAAGCACCACTAGATGAATTTGTTATCTAGGAGGAAACTCCATGCTAAGTTACTTTCCAACCTTATATAACGATGAACTTTTGTATAGCTGGTTTGCACGATATCATATCCATTCGTCTAATATTAGCCCTAAGCAAACGATGAAAGATTTATATGGGAAGACGAATATCGTGGCTGTTCCTGATTTACCAACAAACTTAAACGTTGTTTATGAAAAATTGAGGAATTTCCAAGTACCCGACGTAGCTCAATGGATAAAGAAGCACACATTATTTCGTTATTATACAACCTTTGCAACATCAGAGATAAAACACAAAGTATATAGGGCTATGGAAAGTGGTGAACATTCAGGAGCTATCCATATGATGACAGGGATAATGGCAAACGCTATTAAGGAATGGACTTATTTTCGTTTTTGTCCTCGATGTTTTCAAGAGGATATAGAAACTATAGGTGAGTCGTATTGGAGAGTCTCTCATCAATTACCTGGTGTGTATATGTGTCTTAAACATAATCAGTATTTATGCGATTCTTCTGTTTCATTCCGTGGAAAAAATAAACATGAGTTTATTGCAGCATCTCCAAGTAATTGTATTAGGTTAGGAGTCAAAAAGGTATTTTCAGAACGTACAGAGAGGTTTTTTCAAATTCTAGCAGAACAAAGTGTAAAGCTTATTCAAGGAGATTTTCATTTCACATGGGAGGGTATCCAATCATCCTATCGCTATTTATTACAACGACATGGATACGCAACGATTAATGGAAAAGTTAATCAGCAACTGTTGGCTGAGCAATTTACATTATTTTATGGTGAAGAATTTTTAGAAGCCATGCAGTCCTCTGTTGATATTTTGAGTGAATCCTGTTGGCTCAAAAGCATAACACGCAAACATCGTAAATCTTTTCATCCTATTCGCCATTTATTGCTTATTTATTTTCTGGGAGAAGAAATAGATACCTTTTATCAATATGCTCACAAGGAGTATAAGCCGTTTGGCGAAGGACCTTACTTTTGCTTAAATCCTGCTGCCAAGCATTATAAACAACGAGTGATTCCCAATGTTAAAACAACTTTTGTACAGACACAAGAAGACCTGTTGGCACATTTGAATGCACGTGTGGATTTATCTATTCCCGCCGGGGACCGGATAAGAGTGAACAAGATTTATATAAAATTGGTCGCATCAAGCAGTATGGACAAGTATGGTTGGATAAATTACATCGCATGATACATGTTGAAAAATTGAGTTATTATGCAGCAGCAAAAGAATTGCAATGCGATATTATGACAGTTATTAAGTATGCGAATAAAGGAAAGCCAATAATAACAGATAACAAGCTAGATGAGTTAGAATTAGTGAAATCTAAAAAACAGAAGGAATGGATGAAACTATTAAAGCAACATCCCAATAAATCAGTTACGCAGATTAGAAGTATGGAACCTGCTCTTTATGCTTGGCTTTACCGACATGATCGGGAGTGGTTGAAAAACCATTTACCTAAGCAGCCTAACAGGCAGTCATCGCATTTAAAAATTAATTGGTCTGAAAGAGACGAAGAAGTTCTTAAAGAAGTCAAATTAGTTATAAAGAAACTTAAAAGTGCTGATAAGCCTATCTATATTAATAAAAGTCGAATAGGTAAAGAAATTCGAAAGTTATCGCTACTAGAAAAACATTTGGATAAGCTACCTAAAACGAAGGAATATATCCTTCAACAAATTGAAACGAGAGAACAATTTCAGATTCGTAGAGTAAGATGGGCCTGTCACTATTTGTTCAGTAAGAATGAATCAGTTATGGAATGGAAAGTAAAACGGTTGGCCGGTTTAAAGGGGAATGTTGCAGAAAAGGTACAACAAGCTATTAATGATGAAATCATAAAGTATCAGCAGCTAAGAGTGGAAGGTGATATAGGTGGTAAAAATCAGACCATGGCCCTTTAATCAGCAACAAGTCGTATCATTACAATGGTTTGGGAATGTCAAACAGGGAAAAGACCAGCAGTGGTATTTACAAGCAGCTTTTAAAGAATCAAAAAAATGCCAGATCCTTGAGTTACCTATAGGTGCATTTCCTCTATTAAGATTAGGACAATTTTACAGAGACGGCTTGCCTCTATCAACGCAAAAAGCAGGGAGTTACAATCAAGTAATGATTGAAGATTTGGGAAAAGGCAAAACGATAAAGGCGATTGACGCTTGTAAAAAATTTGGTTACTTCTTATACAAGATGCCCGAACTAATCCATCAACATGTTTGGTCCTTTTCTTCAAACGGAATAACATATTATGTTTCACATGCAGAGCTTATACGTGCCTTATATGTTAAATACAAGCTTTTAGCTAACGCACTGTTGAGACCCAATGGATTAGATTTCCTTATCAATAATGTCCATTATCTAAATTCGCAAACAGTGTTTATAGAATTAGCCCATGAAATTCCTTCCACAATTGTTACTAATGAATTTGTTCATTACATGGCTTGGTTATATTTAAACGATGAAATTAAAAAATCTTTTTGTTCCGTTCAAATTAATGCTTATAGCTATGCGGCAAATCAAAATGTCTCATATGGTATTCCGTTAGAGATGGCCGTCCCATCCATTCAGAATACCAGGATTGCATATAGAGGGATACAGCAACAAAATGAGGTATTGATATTAGAATTGCTTGGGATTGATAATATAACGCTTCCTGTGTTTCAAATCCAATACAGTCACAAGTCTATTAAGAGAAATGTTTATACGAATGCTCCCAAAAAGACGAGGATTTCACAGAAAAATGGAGATACAGAATATGTATTAAACGAAAAAAACGGAAAGCGATCAAAAGAGGATACTCATCAACTAGTCATTGAACAAGAACCCACTCAATTCGCTTTCCGTCATTCAGTCGTCATTAAAAGAATATCAAAACAAGCGCAGAAAGTGAACAAGGGAAATGCCTATATTTCAAATAAAGGTCGTGGCGAAGCTACTCAGCAGCAGATTGTTGGAGTAGATGAATCCATTTTTGGTGGAACGGTTGCCCCCATTGAATTTCGAACATTGGAAATCGCTGATTCCATTGCTAACTTTGGTTTGGAACAGTTTTTTGAGATGATTCAACGTTTATCTAAAAGCTATCCTTATCTATCAGTTTCTGTAAATGTAGTATTTCTGCCACTAGGAAGAAAATTTTCTCGGTTGCCGGACGGAAGAAGGCGTGTTTGTGCCATTGCTAGAATAGTGAACCTAGGCAAAATTTCATACGTACTTGAGGTGGCAGTTCCTGATAATCGTTCCATCTCAACTTTGATTATCCCATCGGTTGGGAGCTTATATAAAGATGAGTTACACATTCACAAGCTGCTTCGAAACCTTGTTTATAGTAGTGGAAGTTGGAGTAATTCATTTTTACAAACGATTCACCATATGAAATTAAAGCACATACGAGAAACAACTCTAAGTTGGGCCAATAGATTAAGTAAGCACTTGTGAAACGATAATAAAACAAAATGGAGAAAATATCACTAACAACTATTAAAGTAAAGTGATGAAAATGGAAGATAAATTTAAAAAATCTATGTTGTATAAAATTTTCCGACCTTTAACTTAAAAGAGAAAGTTTATATAATTATAAATGGAAAATAAGTCCAATAAAGGAAGGTATAATAAAATATGGTGAATTGTTAAAAATTAGAGAAAAACTATTTTTATAGAGGAGTGAATCAGTATGGAAAATCAATTAAATGAAATGTTATTTAAAGATGATTTATTTCAATTACTAGAAGGTGCGGTTATGGTTGGTTATTCAATTAACTTAAATTATTCAACTATGACTATCTTGACAAATGATTATTGGAAAAAGATAGCTAAAGGGATTCCACATAATAGTTTTTTAATAGCAACAGCTATAAATACTGATAACTTGAGTGCGACTAGTGAAATAGATGAAGAAATAATATTGTTACGTGTTACTTCAGAATATGAATTACCAAATAGTGATGTATGGCTAGAAGCAAAAATAGATAAATTTAAGAATTTACAATCATCTACTAATTTAAGCTATGATGAATTTTCCCAAAATGAAATGCAATATTCAGGGCTAGAGTGTAGAGTGCTTGGTACCTTTTTTAAATCGGATAATGGAAGTTTAAAATTTGGTTCTGACATAGAAAATTATTATGGTACCCAGATCTTAAAAGTCTATAAACCATCTTATAGAAGTTTAGAAAAAATCATTAATTACGGTGTTGGTAATAACTATGAAAATAAAGAGGAGATTGGAGAACTTAGATTTACATCAAGCAATAGGTTGCAGAGCAGTGACAAAAGAGCAAAAGTTTATGTAGATCCTAATGACTTTATAGCGAGACGAACCGCAATGTTTGGAATGACTAGAACAGGTAAATCTAACACAGTGAAAACACTAATTAAAGCAATCAGTAAAATTGCTGAAAATAGAAAAATGAACATTTCCCAGATTATTTATGATATAAATGGGGAGTATGCAAACATAAACGTTGATGATAAAACATCTATAGCGAGTGACTTAAAAAATGCGTATATTTTCTCTTTAAACACAAAAATTAGAAATAAATCAAATAATGTAGAAGTATTACAGTTTAACTTTTTTGAAAATCTAGAATTAGCACATGAAATTATTGTAAGTTTAATGAGGTACGGTAATCCTTCTAAATCAACCGATATCGAATCGTTTTTTAATATGGATATCAGTTCATATATGGAAGATAATATAGAAGAAGGAAATCGCTCTTTGGTTAACCGTGCTAAGTGGATTAGAGCCACTTACAAATATATATTATATAAAATTTTAGATGATGGGATAAAAGAAAGATTTCAAAATCCTTTTAGTCAAAGTATACTAAATCAATTAACAAAGTTTGAAGGAAATGATAATTTTAATAAGCTTATAGATTCGAAAATATCGTACGACCAGCTCGGCGAAATTCTAGAAGCTATTCATCGGCATAGAGACAAACTAACTACCTCATCCGGTAATAAGGTATATAAGGATGATTTTGAAACATTACTAAATATCGCAGTAAAAAAGAATTCTAACGGCCAGTCTTTTTTAGGATATGTACATCTTAAAAAATTAAATCCGAAGGCGTATCATAATCGAAATAGTGAGAATTATATAGCAAAGATATGTAACATGGTGAAAGAAGGGAAAACAATAGTACTAGATTTATCAATTGGTAGTGAAGAAATGAGAAATCTTATTAGTGATAAGATAGCGAGAACAATCTTTAATAAAAATATGGAGATGTATACTGAAGGAAAAGAACCATATTATGTGATTTTCTTTATCGAAGAAGCACATAACTTGATAGGAAGGGATATGGATTTGAAAGATACTTGGCCAAGAATCGCAAAGGAAGGCGCCAAGTATAAAATAGGATTAGTATATTCTACACAAGAACCGTCTTCTATAAACAAAAACATATTAGCAAATACTGAAAATTGGTTTGTTACACATTTGAATAATGAGGACGAACTAAGGGCTTTATCCAAGTTTTATGATTTTGCTGATTATAAAAACTCATTATTAGCAGCTAAAGATGTTGGATTTTCACGGGTTAAAACTTTATCACATAATTTTGTTTTACCAGTTCAGATTAAGTTATATGGGAGTGATAAATAAAAAATGCCATTTAATCGAGAAAAGGCAAATAAGTTTTCTCATGAAAGAATAATTAATAACCAGGTAATTAAGGAAAAAATCGACCAATATAGAATAATCTGTGATATTGACAAAGATAATAATGTACGAAAAGAGGTTCAGTTTCGATTTCAACAAAATGAAATGGGTAATGTGAGAAAGGTTGATTTTATTTTTACTATAGACAGCTCGTTTACAGAACTCCCATTAAACGATGATATACCTTCTGCAAAGATGGGCATAGTGAATTTTAGCTCAAATATTATTAATTTAAATAAAAAGTCAGATATATATGACAAAAGTGGATTTATTAACCCACAAAAATACAATGAAATTTATAACTCAAATATATTAACGTTTGTTTGCCCCACGTTTAATTTAGTTCCTAAGGAAGATGATAGCCTAAGTGTAGTAGATTCTATAAGAAAGGAAATCTATGATTTTTACTATAATAATAGTCCTTTCAATTCTGTTAAATTAATTGAATCATTATTTAATGTTATTCGAGAGGCTAACACTAGTCTGAAGCTAAAATGTAGGAACCAGAAGTGTAAGTCGAATGACAAGACTTTAAACAGAAAGGATATAGGAATATTAGTCGATTTGGATAAAGTCCATATTGAACCTTTTAAATGCGAGCACTGTGGTAATATAATGTATTTAACTGATTATCTAAGGTTACATGAAGCTATAGATGAGGAGTTTGGGCATAGTACAGTATTAACAAGATTTGCCCAGGTAACTGAACATTTAATTTCTATTAATTTAATTGATACACTTATTAAACATAAGTCATGGAACTTGTTAACGAATACAGCGTTTATAATTGACGGTCCTTTAGCTATTTACGGGGAGCCAGCGAAAATTCACAGAAGTCTGTTAAGATATTTACACTACATCTCCGAGAAGTTAGAGAATCCAATTATATACTTTGGAATCATAAAAAGTGGAAGGCTAAAAGACCACTTTACACTTTTAGAAAAAAAGATTGAATTAGAACAAAACAGTTTTATGTTAGTAGATGATAGCTATAGATTTAAATATATTCAAAAAGCACCGGAAAATAATCAGTATTTTGGGCAAGAGGTATCTTTTGGACAAGACTTTTTATTTTATTCGAAAGGTAAAAAGAGATTTGTGGTATCTATGTTATACCCTATGAGGAATAAGGATATTAATTTTAAAGAAAACGCTTTTGACTATAGAAACTATAATAATCTTAGTACAGTCCTTAATTTAATCAATGAGATAAGTATAGACTTGTACGAAGATGCTATATTACCATTAGCATTGGCCCATAAATACGCCGCAATAAGTCTAAATCCAGGAACAAACATATTAGAAAAGTTTATAAAAAGTAACCTCTAAAAAATTTAGAAAACGAATTATACTATATAAGTTCGGATTGAAAAACCGACATAGGTAAGGGCTTAAAATGGGCAAAAGGGCAAATACATATGTCGGAAAACCAATTTTTATTTATGTATGATGTAAAAGAATCTATTAAGTATATTTTTGTACTTAATAGATTCTTTTTTTAAATATTTCTAGGAATTATAATATTATTATAAAAGACAACTTCAGTGGCATTCCGCGCTTTCCCCGCAGTGTAAGTCAATTTGAAATATGTTTTTTTATAAGTCTTGTAAATTTGTTTTATCTCATCGCAGTTATCATACGTCATAATCCATCTAAAATCCTTTAAGTCATTATTAATGGAATGTGATAATGTAATATGATCCTCATGTGTATAAAAATTAACATAGAGTTCTTTTCCATTATTATAATAGGGAGGATCGAAAAATATAAAATAATTTTCGCTGTCAAAATTCTTTAATTGATTAATAAAATCTAGAGCATCAAGATTAGTCAATTCTATATTATTTTTATAAGCTGCGATGTTTTTAATAGTTGTAATTAGTACTTCTTTATTAAATCGACAGTCAATTTTATATTTACCTGTTTGTCTATAGCCGCCGATCGGTCCAGCCTTTAGAATTCCCGACCTGTTAGTTCGGTTGAGGAAAAAAGTGGAAAACCCTAGTTCAAATAAATCAACCGTATGCTTCCTATTTTGAATTTCTTTTTGTTTGTACCACTCTGAAATATTAATATCTGTTTCGATTATTTTTTGGCAAAAGTCATCTGTGTAATTTAAAATTGAATACCAAAAAGCAAAAATTGCTCTATCATAATCATTTAATATAATTTTTTTTACTTTATTATTAATCAGTAAAGAAATTGCTAACCCAGCCCCACCGGCAAAAGGTTCTACATAAGTGACGTTATTTATTTTATTTCGTTCTAATATGGATACCATTTTTTTGTAAAATTTGTTTTTCCCACCCGGATACCTTAGAGGGGAAGTTGTTCTAGACATAAAAATATTTACCTCCTTCCAACCTTTATATCATAAATTTAACATAATCTTACACTTCTTGAGTTAGTTGAAACCTGTTAATAGAATAGAAAATTTATAAATAGGGGATCAAAACGAATGTATTTTTCGTTGAAAAACAAAAATGTAACAAGGAGTGTGATTATGATATTTTTCTTTGTTTAAAACACTTTGGTTAAAAATCATGAATATAGAAATTCCATTTTCAATTACGTTAAGTATGATTCAAAACCAAAATAAAATACTTTCATTTGTCCTAACTTTTTGTTGTAAAAAATAGACTTTGATGATTTTCTATTCTTTCATAATGATACAGTAATAGAATAAAACGTAAAATGACCCCTCTTTAATAAATACAAATATCATTTCAATAAAATTGTCAAAATTGAAATGTTGTATGAATTGCAATGCTTTTTCCTGTTATATTTAAAGAACTTTCTTAAGACATCAATGAAAGAAGTAGTTTTTAAACAACTTTTTTATTATCCAAAATATGAGTTTCAAATGTTTACAATATATTTTTAAACAACTTTCTTATTATTATTTAGTTATTTTAATATGAAGAGATGTGGGTTGTGAGCCCTAAAATTAAACAACTTTTTTGTAATCTTACAGTGGCTTTGAATAAAGTCATACCGTTTATAAAAAATTGCACAGTTTTACCCCTTTAGATTATGATTGTCTAAAGGGGTGTTTTTATGTCCAAAAGAAGAACATCTAAAGCTGATTAAAGTAGATCGTGGCTCAGGTATAAGTTTTGATATTGGCACTGGTTAAACATTCAAGACGACCTTTACTAGATCGCTCTGCTCGTTTAAAGGGAATTAAAACGAATAACAGCACAGATTTAGAACGAAACCACTTTTATTTAACTGAATATTCTGATTTTCATCATTGATATTGGAGAACAGTTTCCTTTATTGCCGTTGGAAGAAACAATTGTCATTTCCAAATTGTAGTGCCCGGATTAAGCGATAGACCGTTTTCCACCCAGTAATTCCGTCTTCAGTCACTTCATTAAAACCAGCTCTACTGCCGTAGGTTTTATTCAGCCATCTTTGAACCTCTAAAACTCTTTCATCCATTCTTCTTTCTTTTCTATTAACTTACAATTCAATCTTATTTTGTTTAGAAAAGAGAAAAATATAGTAAAAATCTTTAAAAAGTAAGGAAAAATTAAACAATTCATTTAATTTTTTTTACGGTGATTTATAAAATTTTTGTAAAGTTATTACTAGCTCAAAAAGTTTAGTTTGTTTTCTGCAAGAAAAAAATACAGAGTGTTGCAGTATATCTTTATCAAAATTTTGAATAAATATACATATATGTATGTGATCTATCCATCAAGGGCTTGACATGGATTCTCTAACGAGAAGCGTGCTTAAATGAAATGTCAGAGAAACAACGTGAAATGTTGATTTATAGGGTGATAACTTCAAAGAAGGATTTTAGGAATAGTGGAACATATAAAAGCTTGATCAAAGATGCAAATATCGAGTATAAGTAAGCAATCCGAAGATTTTTCCGAGACTTTTCCGTCAGACTTTCTTTTTCTTCTGCCTAAAATCTCTATAATCCCTTTACCGATGAGATCTCAGACTTTCTTGGTCTTTTTCCTGTGTTGTTTCTCACGGTATAGAATCGACATTTGAAAATAAGTATTGCAAAAGAATGTTGAGACTTAAGGATCTAGATGTAACTAATGTTGAAAGCCCTCATTTCAAAAGTGGAACGAATACTTCTTCTATTAATTATTCGTAAGCGTCAAATACTCAGCACCTTCTAGTTGTGAATGTTACATGAGATAATCTCCATAGAAAAAATGCTGGAGGTTATGCTATGAATGATGCTGACAAAAGAATAGAATGGAAATCCAGGTATGATGCTTGGAAAACAAGTGGATTGAGTGCTTCTGAGTGGTCTCGCATCAATGATGTAAATATACATCAGATGTACTACTGGATTCGAAAGTTTCGAGAGGAAGAAATTTCTACGAACGAGCATCAATCAAAATGGTTGACGGTGGATGTCCAAGAAATCTCCTCCCATCATACGGGTCAGGAATCTGTCCTTATTCATTACGGTGCACTGTCCATCGAAGTACGTCCAGGCACCGATTTGAATCTACTTTCCGATGTAGTGCGTGTGATTCAAAATCGATGATATCTAACGCAAATTTTGAACGAGTGTACCTTGCACGTGGAAGCACCGATCTCCGGAAATCGATTGATGGTCTCGCAGTCATCGTCAAAGAATGCTTCGATTTGGATCCATTTTCCCCTTGTTTATTTGTTTTCTGTAATCGGAAAAGGGATAAACTTAAAATTCTACAGTGGGATAATAATGGGTTTTGGCTCCATTATAGAAGATTAGAAAGAGGAACTTTCAACTGGCCATCTGAACAAGAAGGAGTGCCGATGGATATCAGTCCTCGTCAGCTACGCTGGTTATTAGATGGCTTATCCATCGAACAAAAACAAGCCCATCCCACAGTGAAAGCACGCACGATTCTATGAAATTAAAAAACTTGAGAATCCGACTGGTCAAGCCGGATTCTTTTGCGTATACTGGAACTATGAAAAACATGGACATGAAAACTCAAGAAACAATTGAATACTATAAAGCGCGTAACGAAAAGCTTGAAATAGAAAAGGAAGCTTTGGAAGCGAAGCTAAAATGGTATGAGGAGCAATTTCGGTTAAGTCAACAACGTCGTTTTGGTTCTTCCAGTGAGAAGACCAATTCAGACCAACTGTCCCTTTTCAATGAAGCTGAAGCTACCGCAAATCCTGATGATGAAGAACCGACGATTGAAACCATTACATATACACGCAAGAAGAAGCGAAATCGTCGAGATGAAAAACTAGAAAACCTGCCTACTGAAACGGTGGAATACCGTTTGCCAGCTGAGGAACAGGTTTGTTCGTGTTGCGCTGGACCTCTACACGAAATGAGTACGCAAGTACGCAGAGAAATAGAAGTTATTCCAGCACAAGTAAAAGTGAAAAAGCATGTCCAATATGTTTATAGTTGTCGTCATTGTGAACGCCATGAAATAGAAACGCCTATTGTCACGGCGAAAATGCCGGCTCCTGTTTTTCCGGGAAGTCTGGCATCTCCATCGTCAATGGCTTATACGATGACGCAGAAATACGTTGAAAGTATGCCTTTGTATCGCCAGGAAAAACATCTGGAGCGATTTGGCATATTCATTTCCAGGCAAACTTTATCCAATTGGATTTTGTATGGAGCCGACACCTGGTTGAGTCCTGTTTACGACCGAATGCGTAACCATCTATTGAATCAGGATATCCTCCATGCGGATGAGACCACCTTACAGGTTCTTTCAGAACCTGACCGACGAGCGACTTCCAAATCATTTATGTGGCTTTATCGGACAGGACGAATGGGGCCTCCAATTGTTTTGTATGACTACCAGCGAACCCGTGCATCCAAACATCCTTTACGATTTTTGGAAGGTTTCCGTGGATATTTACATGTGGACGGGTATGCCGGTTATAACGGAATCCCTGATGTCAGTCTGGTCGGTTGTTGGGCTCATGCCAGACGTAAATTCACAGAAGCTTTGCAGGCTCTTCCTGAATCGGCTAAAACTACTCACGTTAAAGCCAAAGAAGGTCTTGCATTCTGTAACCAACTTTTCTCGATAGAACGGGATTTAAAGGACGTTAGTCCTGAAGAACGTTATAAGAAACGTTTAGAACGCAGCCAACCGGTATTGGAGGCTTTTTTGGCATGGCTTCATGAACAAGCCCCAAGAGTGTTGCCAAAAAGTGCACTTGGGCAAGCCATTAAATATTGTCGTAATCAATGGGACCGTTTAGTAGCTTTTTTAGAGGATGGTCGTTTAGAAATTGATAACAACCGCGCAGAACGATCCATTAAACCGTTTGTAATCGGGAGGAAAAACTGGCTGTTTAGCAATACCATAAAGGGGGCTAAATCCAGCGCAATCATTTATAGCATTGTGGAGACTGCGAAGGAAAACGGATTAAACCCATTCAATTATCTTAAATATTTATTTGAACAGCTTCCAAATATTAATCTGACTGACAAAGAAAAATTAGAACAACTCCTTCCTTGGTCCACAACAATTCCAGAAGAATGTCGTGTTCCTAATAAAGCTAAATAAACCATAACAATAGTCCACATCTAAAGGTAGGTGTGGACTATTTTACGCTTACAATTATTCATGTAAGGTTTCAATTCCTCATAGTTAAGATAAAAACGGTGAGTATTTTTGATCCACATCACAGATTCGCAAACTGAGTTTCAATTCCTCATAGTTAAGATAAAAACAAAATCGGTTCATCATTTTCATCCCAAGCATCGCAGTTTCAATTCCTCATAGTTAAGATAAAAACCGGTTCCACTTGCCACAACAGCTGCAGCTTTCAAGTTTCAATTCCTCATAGTTAAGATAAAAACCGGAGATGTCATCTATGAGTTCCCAGACGGTGAGATCGTTTCAATTCCTCATAGTTAAGATAAAAACGGCCAAACTTGGGTATTGGTCAGCGATGGGGGTTATGCTTCAATTCCTCATAGTTAAGATAAAAACGAAAATGAAAATACAAAAAATAAAGGAAGCATTGACGCTTCAATTCCTCATAGTTAAGATAAAAACTTTAATGAAGCCTTTTGTACGTGCTGGAATCTTTAGCTTCAATTCCTCATAGTTAAGATAAAAACCCCAAAAAACGTTGTTAAATAAGCATTTCATTTTTAATGCTTGACTGGTTATTTTTATTTTAACGAAAAGGGGAATTTTTATCAAACCTTTGATTTGCTTGGGCTCAATGAAGATTTGAAAGAGTCGTCGATCCCCGGGGATTTTTGCACGATTGGGGGTCGACGACTCTTTTTTATTTCCGTTTAAAACAGATTTCAAAGTTTGCCTGCCGACAATGAAATCCATGTTGTATCAACCATTTTACCTGACCCATCTGTTTTAATAAAGTAAACATCCGGCTCATTCCCTTCTCATTCAATTGAAGGAAGAGTGAGACCTATTTTTAACGTTTCATTCAGGAAAAATTGGTTTAGGTCCATTCGATCGGTTCCTACGATCTAAAATAAGAACATGATCTGAAAAATGATTGGTAGTTTTTACTTAAAATTCCCTTTTTTTCTTCCTGTTTACCAAAAGTTTCATATTTTCTCTTATAATGAAACAGAAAGCTGTTCCATATGTTGGAATCCATTTCGTTTCAATCGGAGGCATGAAGGCAGTGGATGTCAAGTATATCCCTTCTGAATGGGAAAAGACGAAGAAAGGTATTGGCGATCTGGTCGGTCTCGGTGTATGGGGCAAAGGCATGATTGATAAATTAAAAGATCTAAACGATCTTCTCGAAGACGTTCAAGCAGACATCGCCAAATATGACACAGACGGTGTCATCTCTTTCACCCACACAGACCGAAAAAAACAATATCAACAATTATATGAAGATTATCTCGTCTTGCACCGCTTTAGCAGCCGTGTCGGAGAGATTGTTGACCGCACCATAGATGATCTGTTTTATCAAGAGATCGATGCTTTTGTGGAAGCGATGCACAACTTATCCATATCAAAGATCAAAACGAAAAATCACATTGGTGCCAAAAAAACAGTTGTCGCTTCCGGAGCATACGGCACACAACAAACAATCGACGTGCCGAAAGCGGAAGTTGGACTGGAAGATCTGTTCAGTGGCAGCAACTACTATGCTAAGTTGATAGAACGGGAATACGTTTCATGGAAAGAACTGAACCCTAAAGCAAATTTTTCGAAACAAGAATATATACAAACAGCATTGAATTCCCGGGCTTTTCAGTATGAATCGATCAAAGATGGGCAGATGAACAAAGAATTTTGGGGACAAATAACGGCACTGGCTGTCATAGTAGGCACTTCCTTCATTTGTCCGCCAGCAGGGATGGCATTGGGGACAGCTTATGGTACACTGGAATTAAGTTCAGCCGTTTCCGGAAAAGACTGGATTTCAGGGAGAGAGTTGAAAACAGACGAACGAGTATTTCGTGGTGTCCTTTCTCCACTGGATATCGTCCCTGGCGTAAAGGGGCTTTCTAAATTCAGCAGCGCCGCCCGGTTCGCACCTCTTCTAGAAGCAATGGATCCCAAGCTATTTACAAGCTTGAAAGCTGGATTGCACCAGAAATCACAACGTGCCTGCGACCTGGTTGTCCATGCGGAAAACAGCATATTGGCCCGCATCAGGAGTGCCAAGGCATGGACGAAAGAAATGCCGCAGCATTTAAAAACCGGTGCGAGAAAAGGTTCGTTGCAAGTCGGTCGGTTCGTAGACAACGCCGCAACAAACTTAAGACACCTCCTGCCAAGCCGGCAAATGGGATTGGCCATAGAAGGGGTTGGGAATGTTAAGGTTCCGGTGGAGAATAAGATTCAAGCTTGGTTAAGTAAGATGGATGGGATAAATGTAGGCGGAAGTAAAGCAGGCAACGATGGCGTTGAACTTGGCACTAAGGGTACGGGTAATACTTCTAAAAAGTTAAGCTATGGAGAGCATTATACAAAAGTTGATGGTAAGAAAGCATTGAAACCTAATATTGAATATACAACCAAAGAAGGTTACCATTATAAAACTGATGGTAATGGAAGAATATCAAGTGTAGAAGCTAAGTTGCAACTTGGTAAAGCTGACCGGAATCCGTATGCACAAAGGACAGTTGGTAGGGAAGATAGATTATCAAATGATGATGGAGGACATTTGATAGCTAGTATTTTCAAAGGTTCAGGTGAAATTGACAATCTAGTACCGATGAATGCTAAATTAAATAGGAGTGAGTATAAATCGTTAGAAAACGCATGGAAAAAGGCGTTACAAGAAGGTAAAGAAGTAATAATTAATGTGAAACCCATATATGAGGGAAATTCAGTTAGACCAAGTGAATTTAAAATCAATTACACTATAGATGGAAAAAAATATTCAGATAGATTAACAAATTATACAGGAGGTAATTAAGTTGGAAACTAAAAAAATGGAGCAAATATATCAAAAAATTGCGAACACATTAGTTAAGATGATTCCAGAAGATTGGAGTAAGATTTATTTGTATGCTGAGTTAAGAGAAGGTTATAAAAAAGTTTTTTTCTACTATTATCCTGAAAATGGAGTGAAACCAGTGTATAGTCTTGACATAAATGATTTATTTTATGTCAATGAAGAAGAGTATGATGGGTTAGAAAATGATTTGTATAACTGTTTTTCTAAGTTACGTGAAGAATTTATAGAACAAGACCAAGAACCGTGGACAAACCTAACTTTCATTTTAGATAACACAGGTAAAATGAAGATAAATTATGGATATGAGGATATTTCTCACCTTTCTCCTGTAGAAAAACAAGAAAAATGGGAAGCTGAATATTTAAAGTAGAGCATTCTACTAATATGAAGTTTGAAATGCTTAGTTGAATAAGCATTTCAAACTTTTTTAAGGTATGCAATCTAAAAAGAAAGTTTTTAAATTGGGCAGAATGATGCCCCTTTAAAAGTCAAAAACTCATGAAGGCTGTACCATCATAGAGTTTTGTTTTAATACTAGGGTAAGATAATAAGAACGAGAATTAGGCGAGATGACATTTTTTAGACAGGAATTGTTATGACATTGCATAAGCAACAAATGAACGAGAGCGAACAAGTTCGAGGGTTTAAACATAACACTTGTCAAGAAATAAAAACATCCATGAGTAATTTTACTCCCCACCCATGCATGAAAATCCATCATTCCTTCCCATAATGGATATGAACGCAAACAGTTTTGAAAGACGTTCTCTTTAATGGTGGTTCGACCCTGTAATAAAAACTGTTTGAGTCCATTTGGTGTTCCACCCATTGTCAGCCCTTTTCGTGTGAAAAGGTGACTACGAACAGAAAAATGCCTAACGTGCAAATGGACTCCCTGTTTGCGAATTTATCGATGGAAGGAGTAAGAATCATGGATGTTCTTTATCATCGTTGTGCAGGATTAGATATCCATGCCGAAACAATTGTCGTTTGTGCTCTTCTTGGAGAGGAAGAACACGTTCAAAAGGAAGTTGAAACATTTCCTACTTTCACGAAAGACTTGTTTCGTCTTCTGAAATGGTTAGAAGATCGTGGTGTCACTCATATTGCGATGGAGAGTACGGGCGTTTACTGGAAACCTGTGTTCAATATTTTGGAAGATTACTTTGACATTACACTTGCCAACGCTCAGCGAATCAAAAATGTACCGGGGAGAAAAACCGATGTTTCCGATGCAGAATGGATCGCCAAATTGTTGCGTTACGGATTGATCGAGAAGAGTTTCGTACCTCCTGAGAACATTCGAGAATTACGGGATTTAACTCGCTTGCGCAAAAAATGGATCGGGCAGTTAACCGCGGAGAAAAACCGCATTCAAAAAGTGTTGGAATGTTCCAATATCAAGTTAAGTTCCGTGATTTCGGATGTATTTGGTGTATCTGGGCGAAAGCTACTGGAACGTTTAATGAAACAGGGATACATCGAAGAAACCGAAGTCGATGCTTGCATTCACAGGAGTATGAAGAGGAAAAAACAACAAATTCAGGATTCTCTCTTTGGTACATTGACCAACCATCAACTGTTCATGATTCGCCAATCGTGGAAGCACATCGAATCGTTGGAAAGTTTACTTCGAGACATCGAAGAACGAATCGACCAACTCTTACAAGTATACAAACAAGAGATGGAGCTTCTTGTGACCATACCGGGGGTCAAGAAGGAAACCGCTGCCGTGATTATCGCTGAAATCGGAGTCGATATGGGACAATTTCCAACGTCTCAACACCTCGCTTCATGGGCGGGAGTCGCGCCGGGAAATCATGAAAGTGCTGGAAAACGAAAAAGTACCCGAACGACGAAGGGGAATCCGCATATCAAATCGGCGTTATGTGAGGCGGCTTGGGCTTTGTCTCGATGTAGGAATCAACGTTTGGCAGCGAAATATTGGTCATTGGCGGCACGCAGGGGAAAGAAAAAAGCACTCGTTGCGATCGCGCACCGAATGCTTACCATCATTTACTGCATCATTTCTCGAAAAGAACCGTTTCGAGAGCAGTAAATAAATTAGTATAACCAAAAAGGTTCAGAAATATACGAGATACCTAAAAATAAGGTAGCTCTGCTTTCCTATTTCCTTTTTTTGGTCGTTAATAGGGTATCCAATTTGATTGTGGGGTATACCGCTTCAGCCATGGTTAATTGATTTTCACAGAAAAAGATGTCATACTGTCGATATAGAGTACATTAAACTTAAAACCTTAAAGAGATTGATAAATTTAGATAACGAATAAACTTAAAGCACTTGATTGCCTATTACAGGCGACAAGTGCTTTTTGCATTTTCGTATGAAATGTTTAAAAACGTCATATTTGAATTAAAAACTTATGAAGGCTGTACCATCATGGAGTTTTGTTTTAATACTTAGGTAGGGTGAGAAAAACGAGAAATAGACGAGATGACATTTTACATAGGAGAGATAGTTATGACATGGCATAGCTAACAAACTAACGAGAATGACAAAGCTCGTGGCGATAAACAAGGGGGAACGTAAAAAGGTGTTCGAAGACAGCGCTGGCCAATAAATTTTGGGTTGTATTTTTAATTGAGACGGTCGTATAATACTCGCTATTCGTTTAAAAAGCGTTACACAAATTAAAATTTATGTAACGGGAGGGTGAAAAGTTGAACGTTGTCGGGTATATACGAGTCTCTACACAAGGGCAAGCGAAAGACGGATACAGTTTAAAATATCAAGAAGAGGAAATCAAAGCATACTGTGAAGAGAATAGCTTGAACTTGGTACATATTTTTAGAGATGAAGGAATCAGTGGCGCAAAACTAAACGAAGAAGCACTAGAAATCGATAGGGTGAGCTTACAGGAGATGTTGGCTCATCTTGCGTCTACACAAATACAGTATGTGGTAGTGCTAAACACAAGTCGATTATGGCGGTCAGATATTGTAAAAGTACTGATTCAACGAGAACTGAAAAAATATGGTTGTGATATTAAAAGCATTGAACAGCCGTTTTACAGTATTCATAAAAAAGCCCCAAATGATTTCTTAGTAAATGGTTTGATGGAATTGTTAGACCAATATCAACGGCTTGAAATAGCACTCAAACTAACGAAAGGAAGAAATAAAAAAGCAAGGGAAGGAGGATATGCAGGAGGTCGGGTAACATTTGGTTACACTAAGCAAAAAGGCGAAAAGGAACTCAAGATACATAATGTTCAAGCAGAAGCAGTGAAATGAGTATTTGAGCTTAAGTAAAGATATAAGCATTGGTCTTTGTCTAGACTGGCAGAAGCATTAAATGACGAAGGTTATCGAACAACAAAAGGTAAACGATTTACGAAAGTACAAGTGAAACGGATTTTAGATCGAGAAAGATTTTACCAAGGGATTTACACATACGGACAAATACAAGCAAATGGTAAACATCAAGCAATAATTTAACAAATGAATTTAAAAAAAGTGCACATTTTCTTATAGGTTACCATGTAACGTTGAAAATGGATAGGCTTTCGTACCAATGCGCACCAGAAGGTGAACGCTCGAACTAAGGTTGCCGGCATTTTCATCTAATGATTGACAACTGAATCGGAGGATGAGCGATGCACAAAAAGCAGAGGTACTTGTATGTGGGTGTTGACTTACATAAACAGCATCACACGGCTGTCATCATGAACTGTTGGCAGGAGAAGCTTAGGGAAATACAGATTGAAAACAAGCCACCTGCTTTCTCTACGTTTTTATTAGAAGTGAATCAGCTCGCTGGTGAACAGTTAACACCTGTGTTTGGATTAGAAGATGTGGGAGGATATGGTCGAGCATTAGCGAAATATTTAATGGATCATGAACAAATCGTGAAAGAAGTGAATCCGGCTTTGTCGTTCGCCGAACGGAAAAGTCACATGACGACACAAAAAAGTGATAGCTGGGATGCAGAATGTGTGGCACGCATACTCGTCAACAAACTAGACCATTTACCAGATGCAAAACCGAATGACTTATATTGGTCAATACAGCAATTGGTGACAAGAAGAAATGCATTAGTCAAAGCACAAAGTGCTTTAAAAAATCAACTGCACATTCAATTGAGTTACCACTATCCAAGCTACAAAAAGTTTTTCTCAGAGGTGGATGGAAAAACGGCATTAGCATTTTGGGAACGATACCCGTCACCTTCATGTTTAGACGGAGTAAGTGTGAAACAGTTGACATGCTTTTTATTAGATGTCAGTCATAATACATGTTCAGTAAACAAAGCAAACGAAATACTAAAGCTTGTGAAAGAAGATGGACATACAATGAAAGAACATCAAGATACACGAGACTTTCTCGTGAGAAACATCGTGCAAGAGATTTCGTTTATAAAGCAGGGAATCGGCAAGGTGGAAAGAAAATTAAAAGAGTTAATGAGTTTACTAGATTTTCAATTAGAAACGATGCCGGGCATCGACCTCGTCACAGCATCTGGATTTATAGCAGAAATAGGTGACATCAGACGCTTTCCCAATGCTAACAAATTAGCACGATTTGCGGGGATTGCACCTGTTTACTTTGGTTCTGGTGGGAAAGGTAAGGAACAAAAAAGCAAACAGGGAAATCGGACGCTACACACTTTATTTTACAATCTAGCCGTACAGCAAGTACAAGTGGCAAAAGGAAGTAAATTGAAGAGGAACCCTGTGTTCCATGCTTACTACCAACGCAAGCTTAAAGAAGGGAAAACAAAGGGACAAGCATTGGTGTGTATCATGAGAAGACTTGTGAATATTATCTACGGCATGATGAAGCACAAAACAGCTTATCAAATGCCAAAAATGAAAGGGAATGAAGTAGTTTAATAAGGGTTTAGATAGGTTGTTTTTTATTTTTAACTTTTAAGATTACAACATAGGGTACGGGTAATGTTAGACCGTATGATGTCGTACCGTATCGTCCAAGCAATGCACCACTAGAAAATCACCATGGTATATTAGATGTCTGGGCTAAGCATAATGTACCAAACTATGTAAGTAGAGGTGCTGATACCCCTACAGTTGCTTTGACAAAAGCACAACATGATGTCACAAAAGCAGTATATAGACAATGGTTATACGAAAAAACCGGTAAAAACGTTGGAGGAAAAGTAGATTGGAAAACAGTTTCGCCGAGAGAAATGCAACAATTAACAGAGAGAATGTTCGATGCTGCTGGTGTTCCCCAGTCTGCTAGAAGAGGGTATTATCGTGCATTTCATCAATATATTTATCGGGAGTAGTGAAGAAAAATGAGGATTGAGAATTTAATTAATAAAATAAAAAGTTTAGGGGATTGTGTAGTTTATCCTCCAGCTGGTATTCCAAATGTGAGTACATCGCATATTTTACCTGATGATGTGTATAAGTTTTATGAGTTATGTGGGGGGGGGCGCTTTTATTTGAAAAGGCTGATTATTCCATTTTAATAGTCCCTCCTCAGGATTTTCAGTTAGCTAACCCTATTATTGTAGGGGAGTTATGTGAAGAAGATATTTCATCCGATTGGTATATCTGTGCAACGGATAGAAATGGAGAGTACATTACGATTGATTTGAATCCGGGTAGGCTCGGTAGGTGCTATGACAGCTTTTATGATAGGCATGGGGTGGTAGGAGAGTGTTCTATTATAGCGACTTCTTTTACCGATTTATTAGAACGATTGATAGAAAATAGAGGTAGACATTGGTACTGGCTACAAGAAGATTTTATACCGTTAGGTGATGCTTACGATGATTTTTAAAGCCATTTTTGAGAAAGGATGCTTCTCAGGATTCCTCCCCGGATTTAAAAAATTATATAAGGTATTTAACAATAAATTGAAAACCTTGACTGGCTATATGCCTTTCAAGGTTCTTTTTATTATTAATGGTTTCACTTAACAAGCAGGAAATGGCATTGGTCGAAGGAGAACTAAGAAAATTAATGAAATTACTCGATTACCAACTGGTGACAATGCCGGGGATTGATGTAGTGACAGCATCCGCCTTGGTTGCCGAGATTGGAGATATTCAGCGTTTTCCAAATGCCAATAAACTTGCTCGTTATGCGGGAATTGCGCCTGTACATTTTAGCTCTGGAGGAAAAGGAAAAGACCACAAAAGCAAACAAGGCAATCGAACGTTACATGCGTTATTTTATCAATTAGCGATACAACAAATACAAGTGGCAAAAGAAAGTAAAAAGCCAAGAAATCCTGTATTTTATGAATACTACCAACGCAAGCGAAAGGAAGGCAAAACAAAAGGACAAGCGTTGGTTTGTATCATGAGAAGGCTGGTAAATATTATTTATGGCATGATGAAGCATAAAACGGTTTATCAATTGCCGAATATAACAGAGCGAAAGGTAATTTAATAGGTGGTCTTTTTTTATAATAGCTTTTAAGATTACTACATAGGGTACGGGTAAAGTTAAGCTATTGCCTTCTTCTAAAGTACATGATGCAATAGGGAAACTTAACAGTAATCAGATAAAGTATATTATAAATGGAAGTAAAAAATCTAATCATCAATGGGAAAAACTTGTGCCTGATAAGAATTGGGGGAAAATAAAAGAAATTATCATCGATGTAATGCATAATGGTGCAGATATACCTTATAAATCTGTTTCTTCTAGAGTTAAAATGGTTAATGGACAATTGGTACAGGTGACATACAAAAAACTACCTGATGGAACAATAAGAATATCTGATGCGTGGGTGAAATAACTATGAAGGAAAAGATAAAGCAATTAATAACATCGGGTGATTTTCAAAAAGCAAAAGAATATATTGAGAATGAAGATAGAAATACTTTAAAGCAAGTTGTTCTTGAATTAGGATTCGATGAAGAGAGTATAAGTGCTTATTCATTTGTCTGTTATTTGATAAATAATAATGAGACTGCATATTATCATTACTTAGCTTCAGAGTTATTAAGTACTGCATTGTGCCATTTACCAGACGCTTACGCAAGTGCATTATACCATGCTAAAAGAGCAGTTGAATTAAGCCCTGAAGATGTTAGTTTGAAAGAACATTTGTTGTTATTCCATGACATTCCAGAAAAGTTAATTAGTAAAGAAGAAGCTAAAGCAATTGCTCAAGAAATATTAAAGATAATGCCAAATAGCGAAGCTGCAAAAAATGTGTTACACAATGCATAAATTTAAAGACCTTGAAAGAGTATTATGACTCTTTCAAGGTCTTTTTTATAGGGTGTGTAGTGCCGAATAACTCCCTTTGTAGTACAACATATACAAATAACCCTTGAAACTCCTGCATGATAATTTTTAGAATTGCCTTGTATGCACAGGATCACAGGATGAGTTTGAAAAAGATGTCCAATTTTATAATTTTCATCAACAATAAACAGCTGAAAAATCATCAGTTACTACCGTTTTTATCTCCCAAAAGCTTACCTTCGCTTTCTCCTTGCCTTTTGAAATTTTTTTCGCAACTTTTCCGCCCTTTATTCCGATTACTATAGCGCGAGCAGCTATGCCATGACCCAAAAGCATGACAGTTGGGATGCCCAATGTGTAGCGAATGTGTTAATCCGTCAATTCCCATATTTGCCTGATGTCATATATTTGTAAAGGCAGTAAAACTCCTCGAAATCCTGTGTTTTACGAGTATTATCAGAAAAAGCTAGCAGAAGGTAAAACCAAACAACAAGCGCTTATTTGCATTATGAGAGGACTTGTCAATATTATCTATTGTATGATGAAACACAAGACCGCTAATATCATGCCTGAACGGAAAGTCAGTTGATATAATGGGTGGTGGTTAGTGAAACTGCCACCCGTTTATAAAGTACATTTTTATAATTTCCTAAGGGTACTGTTAATCTTAATTCAGTTCCATCTGTAAAGAATGGTGAATTTAATAGATGGTTTAATTCACTAGCTCCTGATGAGTTTGATAAAGTATGGTCTGACCCTAGGTTAAGAAAAGCCATTGAAAGTAGACTTAGACATCCAGGTGGATTTCATGAGTGGCATTTAGTATCTCGAGCTCCTACTTTTAAACGGTGGGGTATAACAGCAGAACAAATTAAGGAATTAAGAACTGCTATAGAAGATGTGAAGTTTGTTAATCCAAAAGGAGTTCATGGCGGGAAGGGTTCTACGAAAGCTCATAATGAATTGTTAGAGATTATTGATTCTTCACCAGATTATGCAACATTTAAGAGACGACTCCAAAGTTGGGCTAATTATAGACTAGAAGGTGGAGTGGAATCTTTACCGGAAGGTCTTAGACCGTAAAAAAGCTAAGGAGGAGTATGAAGTATATGGAAAAGGAAGGATTTGTATCATTATTTATTGGCAACTCTAAGTCATATAAGGATCTTCAAAACTATATTTTGAATAGTTATACAGAAGATGGAGATTTACTACCTTCCGAATTTGAAAAAGACTTTAACATTGATTACTATAATGAAGATTTTAGAGAAGTAGAATTCTATGATGAACCATCGAATGATTTACGTGTTCTACTTGAAGGTTTTTCTTATGATGAGGAGATACTTCCAAAATTTATAGAGCTTTGCGGTGAGCGTTTAAATCAAGAAGCGAACTCAGTTATTTTACTTTATAACTTTCAATATAATGGAAATGTCAATGAAAAAAATCAGTTTAGATTTTTAGGAACCGTACAATATAAGTAATTATAAACACCTTGAATGAGTGTGCGACACTCTTTCAAGGTTTCTTTTTTTATTTTATAAGAGGGGTGAGTGCCAAATAAACCACTATTGATACAGCCTATACTCATAACCTACGGAACTTGGAAAGAAGCATTGATGTTTTATTCAGTAAATTTAATCAAAATTTTTTACAAAACTAGATAATTTTGTACACGAATAATAAAACTGTTTAAAAATATATAATAATTGTTTAAAAATCAGGGCGATATAAAAGTTTTAACGCCTTACCCATTTACATGGCAACGATTATTTGTCTCTTTACAATTTTTCATAAACTGAGTAAGATAATTTCTGTAAAATTGAATATGATTAAATCGCTGAATCCTTTTAAGGAGCGGGGGAACCATTTTGTAACGTTTTGTTACTTGGGGTGAATCCTTGAAAAAGGAGGGGCTACTCTCATAGTCCTAATCCGACAGCTAACCTCGTAAGCGTTTTGGGAGGGATGTAAGTTGAATGATGTCTTTTTGGCCACTGAGTACATCCTCAGTGGTTTTTTATGTTTATGAAGATGCACATAAAAGTCCATACAGTTCATCAAGCTATAAGAGAGGAAAAAGCCTAATACTTTTAAGAAAGAAGGAGTCTTGAAAATGGCTTATTTGAAACGGTTATTCATCGGTTCGCCAATGGAAACGAAACGATTGAAACATGAAAAATTACCAAAATGGAAAGCATTGGCAGTATTTTCTTCGGATGCATTGTCTTCCGTAGCGTATGCAACAGAAGAAATATTATTAGTATTGATGATATTAGGAACCAGCGTGTTTTTTTATTCCTTACCCATAGCTTTGGCGATTGTAGGGCTTTTAGTCATTGTGACTTTATCCTATAGACAAATCATTTATGCCTTCCCATCAGGAGGCGGAGCTTATGTAGTGGCAAGAGACCACATCAATACCACCACAAGCCTAGTAGCAGGCGCAGCATTAATGATTGATTATGTTCTTACGGTTGCGGTTAGTATTAGCTCAGCCGTTGCGGCTCTTACTTCTGCTTTTCCAGCATTGCTTACTTGGAAAGTGGAAATAGCCGTCGCTCTTGTATTATTGCTCATGATTTTAAATTTGCGGGGAATTACCGAATCAGCCACTGTATTTGCCTATCCAACCTATTTATTTATTATTTCAGTACTAGTTCTCATTATTGCAGGAGGATGGAAATTATATAATGAAGGATGGCATGGTTTTAATTATGCAAATCACGCTACACCTGAACATTTCTTCGCTAGTGGATACGGAGTGTTTATTTTATTAAGGGCTTTTTCATCCGGTTGTTCAGCAATGACAGGAGTGGAAGCCATTAGCAACGGTGTGCCATCGTTTAGACCTAACAGTTCCAAAAATGCTGCAATTACAATGGGATGGATGTCTTTACTGTTAGGCATCATGTTTCTAGGTATTACAATTTTAAGTGCAGGCTTCGGAGTGACTCCAGCCGAACATAAGACTGTCATTTCTCAAATTGGAAGTCACGTCTTTGGCAATAGCATATTATTTTATATTTTTCAGATGATCACCATGTTAATTTTAGTATTAGCTGCGAATACAAGTTTTGCCGGATTTCCGCAGCTTGTTTCGATTATAGCTACTGACCGTTATTTGCCGAGAAGTTTAGCAGCGCGCGGAGATCGTTTGGTGTTTTCCAATGGAATTATTCTCTTGAGTATTTTAGCGATCATTTTAATTATCGTATTCCATGGTAAAACACATTCTCTGATCCCGCTGTATGCAGTCGGAGTATTTCTTTCCTTTACGATCGGTCAATACGGTATGATTAAAAAAATATGGAAAGAAAAATCGAAAAGCAATATGGCCACATTGTCGATCATTATCACTGGAACAATTGCTACAGGATTAGTAACGATCATTACCGTTATAGCGAAATTTACACACGGTGCATGGTTAGTGATTGTAGCCATTCCATTGATCGTTGTCTTGTTTAACAAAATTCATGCTCATTATGAAACATTAGCTCAGCAATTAAAATTGGATAAAAGTGATCGGACTGAAACAAAAGAAATTGTGACTCCGAAGGTGATCATCCCGATTTCAGGCATTAGTAAAGTCGTTGATCAATCTGTACAATATGCAAAAAGTATTTCAGACGATATTACAGCCATTACAATTGTTTTTGCCGAAGAAGAAGAACAGAAAATACGCGACAAATGGTATAAGTTGTATCCAGATATCGAGCTGAAAATTATTTATTCACCTTATCGGACAATCCTTTCTCCATTATTGGATTACATTAATAAAGTAGAAAAAGAAACAAAAGGAGCAACCATAACTATTTTAATGCCGCAATTTATTGTGAAAAAATGGTGGCATACTTTACTTCATAACCAAACAGCGATCTTTTTAAGATTCTTTTTGATCCTGAAAAAAGACATCGTCATTGCAACGCTTCCGTACCATTTAAAAGAATAACATCTGGCTTTTGGCACTTGCTTAGGCGTTGTAAGTGTATATGAATCCGAGGATATATGTTCGAATTTCAAGAGCATATATCCTCTTTTTTCATACGTACATCTATCCGAATCGATTCTGTATGCGGTTATTCATAATTTGCCTCTCAATAACAGTTTTGATGTTTTTTGCAAGCAACAGTGTAGAGAATTGCAAGAAAAAATACATAGGCTTGTGTAAAAAGCAATCAAAGTTATCTCAAAGCCTAAATAGTCGTGTTAAAGCCTAAAAAGTCATGTTACGAGCCGAGCGAAATTCAGGGTTTCCCCGGCTCTTTTCTTTGAATCAGCAGGTTTGCAAAACGCGAAACTCCCTGATAAATCAGGCATTTCCCAGATTTTTTTACTCTGATATCTTTTCCAAAGCCCCATTCTTTCCCTATATTTTCTCCTGCCTGCCACACGACTTTAATTGCTGGTTTTGCCCCGTTTTTTCAAGTCCTCACCTCTGTTTTTCCATGAACCGTATTACGACTATAATTTCTATGGAATTTTTTGTGAAAGGGTGTAAAAAGGCTGAAAAGCCTTGTGGCTGTAAGAGCGAGAGGGGATTGGGGAAGGTGAGATGGGCGATACGACTTTATTTGCGAGGCACATCCGTTTTTGACATTTGTGAACAAAACAATTGGAAATACCTATTTCGTTTAAAGGAGGCCGGATCAAAAGCATTACCTCTGAATTTTTGGTCATTCAATCACCCGAAGAAACGGCGGAGGAAGCGAATCTGTTTTGGGCCAATGATCTCTCATACCGTGACCGAAGCGTGAATCTTTTGGAAGCCAGATCGAAACGGAGGGTGAGAAGAGCCGTCAATTTCTGTTTATAACGAACATCAGAATCACGAAAAACAATGCGGAAAAATTCGTCTTGGCGGGGCGAAGTCGCTGGAAAATCGAAAACGAGGGGTTCAACCACCAAAAGAACGGTTGGCACCATCTTGAACATGTCAATTGCTATAACTATACCGCAATGAAAAACCATTACTTGCTAGTGCAGATCGCATACATTCTGATTCAACTGTATCTCAACGGGTCCAAAATCCTAAGAAGCCTGAAAAAATCGGCAAAGGAAAAATCCTCGGATCTGTTGGAAGCGACTCGCACGCGCATCTTAACAGACGAGGATTTCCATCAATTAGGCAAACCGATCCAAATCGGTTTACCTAGATAATACTAGAATATCAAAGGATGTGATGCCCGAAAAGGACTTTTTGTCGTTATCCACAATTTAAAAAAAGAAATAAAGACATTCGGGTCGTTTTGACTGTAGAAGAGGAAAAAACAAATTAACAGAAAATTAAAAAATGTGGATAAGACATTTTACCCTAAAAAAGGGTGTGACATACAAATTTACTCCTCTGGTTTATAGGATCTGTCCGATTGCCATACTATTCGTTTTTGCTATAAATGTATGGAACGAACCAAACATTCCTTTCTATAAAAAGATGGTTAGCTTTTCTTTTGACTCTAAAATTTGCAGTTCTTCAAAGGGAAATAAACTTTCTTGTAGAATATAAATAAGACTTCCTCCTAATGGGTTTTTGTGGTTTGGTCACTTCAAGAATTCTACAAATTAGGGGTGAAGTCCTTTTTCCTGCTTTTAAATGCCTTATGACTCTAGGGACGAAAAAAAATGCAAAATCCTCAAATAAATTATCTAGAAGAAATTTTGAATTTAAATACTCTGAAAAAAGGAAATAGTTAAAAGTAGTGTTGATAGACTACCTGCAGATAAAAGTATAACGACCCTACCCTTATTTTTATTTCCGTTACTATCTTTGCGAGATTTTATAAGTTCAATACTCAACAAACTCCATATAACTATAGATGCTATACCTGTGATTAAAGTAAAATCTGTAGACACATTATTGCCTCCTCAAAATTTTAGTTTATTTTACCATATAATAAATAGGTAAATATATCTATTTTATGTATTATATGGTCTTTTGTGAACGTTAAACTAGAATAAACAGTTTTTCACAAATAAGATTAAACAATATTCAAATTAAGTAGGAGGGGGTGACTAGCCCCCGTCCTCTCACACCACCGTACGTACCGTTCGGTATACGACGGTTCAATCAAAATCATTGACGCAAGAATTCATAACGAGGTACATAGAGCAAAAAACGCAAATTTTGTACGCTAAGGGATTCTCTTCTCTCAGATGCTTTCATTTTAAACATCTCCCTAACTTCACTTCATATACACTTCGCATAAGTCGATTCGACCTCGTCCATGGACAAGCCATTCATGAACGGTATCAATACATTCATTCACTGTTTTATAAAGATCTCGCTCATCTCCAGATACCCCATAATCTTTCCTCAAACCATTTGAGTGATTATGTAACATTCGCTCAATCATCCATCCCTTTTCCTTTAAAAATATGTATATCGGAAGTCATGTAATCCCTTGTAGTCATCCTCGCCTTTTCAGCTTCACGTAGATAAGCTGACTTTAAGCTAGTGTATTTGATTGGAGAGATATAATCGATTTTGGGTCTATTTTGATTTTGTATCAATTCACGTATTCTCTCCTCATATTCAGGACGACAAGGTGTGACTCCAGGTCTTCCAGCCTTTGTTACACCTTGAGCTGTATTCACTGTCTTTTTATTTTTCACAGCCACCCAAAACAACCTTCCATTATTCTCCTGGATATTGGTTACACGCGTTGACGCAACCTCTCGTAAACGCAAGCCAAACGCCAACAGTAAATCCATTGCGATACGGGCGTTAGCTGACATACGAGTTTTAAGCAGTTGAATTAACGGCTTTTTCGGGGGAGAAAGCACCTTTTTCCATAAACACAAGAGGCAAATACAACTTGACACCAGCTTTTTTGCCCATTTATGATTGGTCAAATTAATTGATAATGTACTTGAATCAAGCATTTTTAACAGCATAACAAGTTTCGTATCATATGTTTTAGCATGAATTTGTGAGACTAAATCAAGGAAAAGCCTTTGAAATAGATCGGGGTTCATGTCGTTTAATCGCCTTGACAACTGAGAAATACTGTTCGAATCGAGGTCAATTTCTTTTTGAAGCTGGTCATTGAAAAGACAATCGCTTAACGCATGTAGACTTCGACTTCTTCTAGCTGCGCAAAAAGGAGTAATATTAGAAATGACTCAGTCGTTATTTTCTTCGTATAGTAATCTAATTTCATCGTTTTCACCAATTCCTCGAATAATTGAAGATTTATGGGTGAAAACCATTGCCCAAATGAAGTTTTTAGTGTAATCTTGTCCATGATATATGTCCTTTATTAGTGGATTTGGACGGGCTACCACCAGACTTATCCATTATAAAGGACTTTTTCTTTATGCAAAATAATAAAATTGAACATTTTAAGTATTTCTAATATTCAATTTAAATTAATGCAATACTAGTGAAATAATTTGATGATGTATAAAAGTTTGTGTAAAGCATTTTGCTAGACCAAAAGAAAAAAGGTAGGGTATTCTCTGATTTGACCAACAACACATTCCAGAGAAAGGAGAACCCTACCTATGTCTAAAAGTATACCGAATGTAGACTGGGTCAATCAACTGGAAAGTGCGATTCGCCAGTTTGTAAAGGAAAAATTAGAACTCATCATGCGTGAAGAAATAAAACATTTCCTCGAAATGGAACAGACTGGAACGTCAAATATGAGAAACGGCTACTATCAGCGAAACCTAGATACGCAATATGGCCGGATTGAAGGGCTTTTAGTCCCAAGAGACCGAAACGGGGAATTTCAAACGCAGTTGTTTCCCCCTTACCAACGCCATACCGGCTGGCTCGAGGAAGCTGTCATCAAGATGTATCAAAGTGGCATGAGTACACGTGAGATTGGCAAGTTTATTGAACGAATTTTAGGAAATGTTTATTCTCTTGCAACGATCAGTCGTATGACCGATGTCGTGAAGGAGGACATCGAGAAATGGCACACTGGTACCTTCAAGAATTTTGTGTAATGTAAGTCTGATCAGAAGAATAATTGTATAAAAATTTACAATTTTGTGAAGATCAAAGTATAACGTTTGACTGTACAGTTTGATTATAATATGATCTTATTAGAAGGGTAAAAAGGGGGTATAGATGGATGGGGTCGTCTATAAAATTGGTGAACTAGCAAGTATAGCAAATGTTTCTAAAAGAACAATCGATTATTATACAAAACTAGGCTTGCTTAAAGCAGAACGGTCCAAATCGAATTATCGATATTATGATTCATCTGCTCTAGAGGATTTAAAATTAATTGACCATTACAAAAAACTGAATTATTCATTAGACATGATAAAAGAGAGGCTAGAGTTGCATAGAAAAAAAACAGCAGCCGAGGAAGAACTTATTCTTAAACAAGCCAAAACAATTGCTGAACATATGAAATTATTGGAGGATGAAATTAAAGAAATTCATGATCTTTTAGGCAAATTGGATGATGAATGTAAGAAAAAGATTTCGAATCAATTGTCTCCACAGACGATGGCATTATTACAATCATTAATCATGTTTTTAGGATGATAAAGAGAGATCTATACAAGGGAATAGTGAAAAAAGCATAATTACTGTTGACATTTCGTTATTAGGAGGTGTAAGTCGTTCCTTTTTCTAGGGGAACGGCCGTAGTTTGGAAATATTTAATTTATTTATGGTTGCTGTATTAATTGGTTTCACAGCATTTTTCGTCGCTTCTGAATTCGCCATTGTAAAAGTCCGATCTTCAAGAATAGATCAGCTTATCTCAGAAGGAAATAAAAATGCTGTTGTAGCTAAAAAAATCATTTCCAATTTGGACGAATATTTATCAGCGTGCCAGCTTGGAATCACCATAACAGCATTAGGTTTAGGCTGGCTAGGAGAACCGACTGTTGAGCATCTTCTTCACCCCGTTTTTGAAAAAATGAATTTTTCCCCATATGTGTCTAATATACTGTCATTTGGAATTGCTTTCGCTGCGATTACATTTTTACATGTCGTTATTGGAGAATTGGCTCCGAAAACGGTAGCCATTCAAAAGGCAGAAGCTATTACATTATTAACAGCAAGACCCTTAGTTTTGTTTTATAAAATCATGTATCCATTTATTTGGGCATTAAACGGTTCTGCAAGGGGCATTATCCGTTTATTTGGCATAAAACCAGCTTCCGAACATGAGCTTGCACACTCAGAGGAAGAGCTGCGGCTTATTTTATCTGAAAGCTACAAAAGCGGCGAGATTAACCAAACGGAATACAAATATGTGAATAACATCTTCACGTTTGATGACCGGATCGCAAAAGAAATCATGGTTCCCCGAACAGAAATTGTTGCACTTGATAAAAATAAAACCATTAAAGAAAACTTGGAAATCATCAAAAAAGAAAAATTTACAAGATATCCGGTAATTGACGGAGATAAAGATCATGTTATTGGCCTTATCAACATCAAAGAGGTATTTACAGAAATCTCCTCTTACGATAGCTTAAATACCGAAAAATCCATAGATGATTTTGTCCGTCCAATTATTCAAGTCATTGAATCCATTCCAATCCATGATCTGTTGCTGAAAATGCAAAAAGAACGAATACACATGGCGATTTTATATGATGAATATGGCGGTACATCCGGTTTGGTCACAGTTGAAGATATTCTTGAAGAAATTGTCGGTGAGATTCAAGATGAATTTGATGAAGATAAAAAACCCATCATCCAACAAATAAATCATGATCGAGCTTTAGTTGATGGCCGCATCTTAATTAGCGAGATAAATGATTGGTTAGGGTTGAAAATTGAAGAAACGGATGTAGATACACTTGGCGGATGGATGTTAACTGAGCGTTATGATATTAAACAAGGGGAAAGTATTGAATTTGGACCGTACACCTTTCACGTAGTGGAAATGGCCGGGAACCATATTAAAACGATTGAGATTACTAAAATTGATAAAGGCTCGCCGGTTCTAGTAGAAGATTAATCATAATAAGACTTGGCGACAAGATCCCCCAGCTAGCAGAATACAAAAAAGTCTGCCAAAAGGTTTCGATATTTCAACCCACAGGGGATTACTGTAATCCCCAAAACGTCTTATAGTTGCGGCGAAAATAAAAATCTGTCATCCGCCAAATTCTTTTAAACGAAGCTCTCTAAATTGAGTTCACTCCTTCTAATGGTCGCATATCTCAAGCGAATCAGTATCATTAAAATTTAAAATAAGTGGAATGGGATGTCGTTTCTTAGAAAGAAAAATTTTTAAATAAATGGAGGGAGAATTTCAAAAATGCTTAAAAAATTTTTAGCGAAATTCGGTAAGGGAGCAGCGACAGTAGATTTACAATTCGAAAATCGTCCTTATCAGATTGGTGAAGTAGTACAAGGAGAAGTTGTCATTAAGGGAGGCGAAGTAGATCAACAGATCAACCAGTTGGCAGTTCAATTCATGATGACTGTTAGAGCAAAGAATGGCCAGTCTGTTTCACGGGAGGTTGAGAGGATTCCTTTAAACGGATCATTTGTAATTTCAAAAAAAGAAGAAAAACGCATCCCATTTAATTATCGAATTCCGCAAGCCTTGCCTTTATCTAGAGGCCCTGTATCTTATTATTTTGATACCCATCTTGATATTGAGGGAGGCGTAGATCGGACAGATATTGATTATATCACCATTGGAGCATCGAAAGAGATCCAATCCATTTTTCATGCTCTTTCCCGTTTAGGCTTCCGAGAAAAATCAACTTCAGGAAAGCTTGATCAATATGGGCAAGAATTTGAATTTTTTCCGACACAGTTATTCGCAGACAAAGTTCATGAATTAGAAATTCGTTTTGCTTATGTAGAAGAAGGAGTCAAAGTTTGGATGGAAGTGGAATGTCGATCTGGCTATGGAAAAATCGAAGCGAAACGAGAATTTGTTTTGACTAAAGAAATAGTAGAGAACGAAGACAAGCTGGTGTCCTCGTTCGAAAAATATATTGCAGAAGCAGTCCAGCAACCGGAATTGTATAAACAACCTTTTACCTATCCTACCTATCAGCCTCATCATAAAGGCAGTATGGCAAGCGGCATTGGAAGCATGGTTGGAGGATTGGCGATGGGTGTTTTAGGTGGTATGGTATTAAATGAACTAATGGATAACCTCGGTGTAGATGAAATGTTAGAAGATGCGGCAGAGGCCATAGGTTTGGACGAAGAGAATTTTGATTTAGCTGGCATGGATTTTGGTGATTTTTTTGATGAAAACTAATAAAAAAGCGTATTAACGGTCAGAAGAATGATTATTCTTTTAAAAAAACAATTTTATGTTTGATGGAAGAATCCATTTGATCAAGCTTTTTTCCAAATGGATTCTTTTTTATTTACGGTTCAATATTTGTTTGATATTTATAAACAAACTTAATTTTCATTAAGAACATAAATAACAACATTAACATGAATTTTATTAGTATCTAAACTTTTGTTTAAAAAACATATGTCATGGAGTAAAATGGAAATAACTCTAAAAGACTGTGTTTTATTTTAATGAGATAATCATAGCAAAGCATGAAATGCAAATAAAAATGATAAAAATTTAGGAAAGTTTTGAATAAACATTATCAGTAAAACATCGAATGATATACTCCCTTATAAAAATTACGCAACGATATGCTTCTTCTTCGAGGATACAATGGATTTTTACAAAGACATAGGTGCTGACGACAATTTAAAGTTGAGCTCTCTATTGTTCAACTAGAACAAGGGGCATTAAACATTTTGTTTTTTAATATTTAGCATTTTATCAATTAGCTAAGGGAAAATGACTACATAAAACTAAAAAGGAATGTTCATTTTGGATAATAAGAATAAAAAACTTAAAATTATTATTGTAAGCGCAATTTCAGCAACCATTCTTTGTTCAATCATTGTATTGGCTTCACTTTCTCCAATATCTAATTCAGGACCTAATGTCAATCAATTTGGAGACATCGGTATGTGGATGTCTATAGTTCTCATTCTTATATGCAATCCCTTTAATTATTTACAGTTTAGGGGTTGATGCATTTAAGTATGTAATGGTTGCACTCTGTGGTTTAGGTCTTCTAATAGGGATGGCTGTTATATTTACTACTATTTTATTTATATTTACTTCTACAACTAGTATGATTTTATATGCTTTATTATGTCTTTCCGTTTTATATATTATGTCAAATATAATTTGGATTTTTATTACCTTTTCAACTAGTAATAAAAGCAAAAACACAATTCTTCAATAGGCCTTATTATGCAAATGAGAAGTACAGGAACGGTCCGATAAATTCTAAAATGAAGCCAGTAGAGAAAAATAGTTGTTTTTCTCCGCTGGCTTTTGTAATTTTTCGATTCTTGTCTGAGTTGAAAATGCGGACCCATATTTTCAGGATGCTGTGAACTATTGCCACAATTCCAAACTCGCCCTCCTGCAAGGATCATCTGCAGATCACCCTTGATGTGTCTGAACATTTTTTTACTTCGACTTTGAGTCGAATGTAAAAAAATCACATCTTTCTTCCTGCGTTTTAGGAACTGCTATTTCTTTCATTTTTCTTTGAACCAACTGGTCAAGTAAGTTCCAGAGAAAGGTGCAATCGTGGAACGACTTGAATATTATGGACTTTTCAAGCAGGGGTCGGAATGTGCATTATACGACCAATGCGATCGAAAGAAATTCGGAAATAGTTGAAATCGATGGGCATTTGAGCAGTTTAGAAATCGTGGGGAAAAGTTGTATATTTGATGATATAATACTTTCATGAAAAATGGGCAGAGCAAAAGTAGAGAGGAGTACCGAAGCAAAGGAAGTCTTTCAGCAAATGTTTGGTAAATGTTGCAATGAACCATTATTGCAAAAAGGCCATACAGGAGACTTAAAATTTAGCCGCATTGTGTGAAGAAAACAGCCCTCTATTCTAAATTTCCATCAGAGGTACTTTATTTATCTTGCATTATACAAAATTATTGACGTTACCGAGTCGGTATCATTACAATAAAAAGGTTAACTTTTCCATTTGTCCTGCCTGACATATTTATTTTTTAAAAACTGTTCCTTATAAACAAAAAATTATTTTCAAAATAAGTTAGGAGGCTATATAAATGGAAATATATTTGAAATACTTTTTAATGGGGTTAACGATTGCTTTACCGATAGGAACCATCACAATTGAAATGACTAAACAAGGGATTAAACATGGTTTTTTACATGGTTGGGCGGTGGGGTTAGGCGGGATGACAGTTGATTTTCTTTTAATTATTGCCATTTATTTAGGATTGGCTCCCCTATTATCGGCCCCTTTAATACAAATTCCATTATGGCTGCTAGGCGCTGTTTTTTTATTTTATTTAGCTTATGATTCGATAAAAAATGCAAATCACGATATGACAATGATTGGCGAACCAACTTATAAATCGATTGGAAAAACATATCGAAATGGTATATTTGTTGCAATCTCGCCAAGTAATTTAATTTTTTGGATATCAATTTTTGGTGTAGTGTTGACAGATTCATTTTCTCAAGCGAATACAGCTGATTTTTTTATTACTGCATTAGGAATCTTATCAGGAATATTGGTACATGACATTATACTTCTTACTATCATTTCGGTTACACGAAAAGCAATGAATAAAAAAGCAATAATGACTGTTTCGATTATTGCCGGAATTTTGTTGTTTGGTTTCGGTTGTACTTTTCTCTATAAATTTTTCATAACATTACAAGCGAACTATCCGTTTTGGTAGGTGCAAATAAATAATGACATTAGTGTAACAGGTTCGAATTGGATCGAAATTGAAAAAACTGCATCTTCAATTTTAGTCCTTCCTTCTATCACGGAACGATATTTTTATTTGAAAAATACGCTTTCCTCGTGGTAATGAAACGGTGAATCATAAAGGAATTTCAGTTTCATTCGATAAAACATCATTAACACTTGAATCTAAAAAATCGGTGATACGGCAATAGCTCTATTTCCCATTAGCTCAAGGAAGAGCAATAGAAACACAGGAGAATCTCCTGAAGCGATGAAAGGATCAAGTTGAACAATTGAGAAAGAGTCATAAGTGTTTAACTCTTTGAGTCTCATACATTGCTTCCGGCAAAACAAACTTTAATACGATTCGCCAAGTATTTTTGGAGAAGTGCATTTTCTCCCTTAAAAAACACGTATTGATTATTCGGCTTGTTGCGTTTTTGCTTGTGCAACATTAAAAAAACAAATATTGGTTATTGACAAAACAAAAATCCAAGCTATATAATATCTAGTAATCAACTAGGAATACTATGTTTCGGTTGCGTAATTTTCGGAAATACATTCAGACGTTCCGTTCCCTTTGAAATGGAATATCTCATTCATGTCGAACAGCGAATTTACAAAGCTATCTGGATTTATTTGTTTATCAATTGGGCGATTCTTTAACCTTAGAGCATACCAGCAAAAGAAGCAAAATAATCACTGATTGGAAATCTGAGCATATCTTGCATGGATACATGATAAAGTCCAATAGCAAGCTGATGAAGTGATGACAATCATTAGTCCACCAGACCACTGGAGACTTCCTTTCATTTTTAAGGGAGTCTCCTTTTTTATTTTAAGCACCTCAAGACATATTTAATCGTCCATATTCAAGGAGGAATTATAAATGGAAATCTTTTGGTTTATTCCCACAAATGGCGACTTTCGTCAATTAAATCATCAAGAAGGTTCACGTCCTGCAACCTATAACTATTGCAGACAAATTGCACAGGCTGTCGATGATTTAGGCTATAGCGGCGTGTTAATTCCAACAGGAAAAACATGTGAAGAAGGCTTTATTGTCGCTTCAACGCTTGCACCCGTAACAAAAAATTTAAAGTATCTTGTAGCGGTGCGGCCAGGATTAATGTCACCGAGTTTTGCAGCACGCATGTCGGCGACATTGGATCGATTTTCTGACGGTCGGTTATTAATTAATGTGGTGGCTGGCGGAGATCCGGTCGAGCTTGCAGGAGAAGGTGTGTTTTTAGATCACGATGAACGATATGAGTTAACAGATGAATTTTTAACCATTTGGCGTCAATTATTTACAGAAGAAGAAGTTGATTTAGAAGGAGACTATTTACGAATTCGAGGTGGGCAATTGCCATACCCGACAGTTCAAAAACCATATCCGCCGCTATATTTTGGAGGATCTTCACCTGCTGCGATGAAGGTGGCGGCAAAGCATATCGATGTCTATTTAACATGGGGAGAACCACCGGCACAAGTGGAGAAAAAAATCAATAAAATGCGGGCGTACGCTGCTGCCCAAGGAAGAACAGTAAAATTCGGCATCCGGCTGCACGTCATTGTCCGTCCAACAGAAGAGGAAGCATGGGAAGCTGCCAATAAGCTCATTGAACATGTGGATGAGGAAACTATTGCGCAGGCGTTGAAAGTATTTAAGCGGATGGATTCGGAAGGCCAGCGCTTAATGACGAGTTTGCATGAAGGTGATCGTACAAGATTAGAAGTGAGTCCAAATCTTTGGGCCGGTGTTGGATTGGTACGGACCGGTGCAGGCACGGCGCTAGTAGGAGATCCTGATACGGTTGCTGCCCGTATGAAAGAATACGCTGATTTAGGCATTGAGACCTTTATTCTTTCAGGCTATCCGCATTTAGAAGAAGCCTATAGAACAGCGGAATTATTATTCCCGAAACTTCCAATTGATAAAAAGGATACTTCTCATCAGAAGACATTCCTTAGCCCATTCGGAGGAGATATCAAATCGGCTGTTGCGAAATAACAGGTTCATTAAACAATTTGAGGTGACAACAAGAGGATTGTGAAAACATTAATGAAAAGGGAGAAATCGTGGATAAAATTACCGGCGAAATGACCGAAGAGGCTGTTCGTCAACATTTAGACAGTATCGTTCCGAAATGATGGAATTAAGTGTTGCAGGTATTGAATAATTTGTTCCAAGTGTCATCGCTTCCTCGGCTTTATTATGGCTAATAGCCTGTAAACCTAATAAATGTAATTGAACTATTCAAAAATTTGCAGTCCCCCTTAAAAAGTTTTAAATGCAGCTTGAAAGATCGTTTGAAAATATAGACTCCTTTTCGAAAGATACCAGATCAAAACGAAAAGAGAACTCCTATCAGAGGTGGGGGCCTCTTAACGATTGATCAGGCGGTTAGAAAATTGTAAACCGCATTTTTAAAAGTAAGACATTCGATAGCGAACCGCTGTCCAAAACGATCAAGTCTCTTTCACTTCAGCTTCGTTTTGTCTTTTATTCAAGTTGGCAGAGTAATATGCAATGACTAAAATGGCAACCCAAAGCGGACCGACTATTAAGGCGATTCTTGTGTCTGGATAGTAGCCGAGCAGAATTGCGACAAATATGAGAAACGCTCCTGCAATGAAAGTGGATAACGGGTATAGCGGGGTTTTAAATTTGATATTTTTTTGTTGTTCAGGTGTAATCGATTTTCGGAATCGCCATTGTGCTAATAAAATAATAAACCAAGTCAATAAAGCACCAAATGTTGAGATAGATGCAATCCAAGTAAATACTTTAGCCGGTACTAAATAGTTGAGCAGAACTCCGAATAATAAAACGGCTGATGTAACCATAACCCCTCTAAAAGGAACGCCTTTTTTGTTTAATGTGCCAAATGCCTTCGGAGCTTGTCCATTATGGGAAAGGTTGTATAACATACGTCCGGAACTGAAAATTCCTGTATTACAGGAGGAAAGGGCAGCGGTTAAAACGACAAAGTTGATAATGCCTGCTGCGGCCGGGATACCGATTTTGTCAAAGGTTAAAACGAAGGGGCTTCCACTTGTCCCGATTTCATTCCACGGATAAATGGACAAAATGACAAACAACGCACCCACATAAAAAATTAATATACGAAGTAAAGTAGAATTAATGGCTCTAGGCAGCGTTTTTTCCGGATCTTTTGCTTCACCGGCTGTTACGCCGATCATTTCGATTCCTAGAAAGGCAAACATAACCATTTGAAATGACATTAAGACACCTTCAAGACCGTTAGGAAGAAAGCCGCCGTGCTCCCACAAATTGCTGATTCCTGTAGGAACTCCGTTATTGCCGAATCCGAACAAAATCATGGCTAAGCCAATAATAATCATAAAGATAATCGCAATAATTTTGATTAGGGCAAACCAGAATTCCAACTCACCGTAAGCACTGACTTGAAGAAAGTTAAAGCTCATCATGATGATTAATGCTGCCAGAATCCAAATCCATCGCGGAACCTCCGGAAACCAAAATTCCATATAGATTCCAACGGCTGTCAGCTCGGTCATACAAGTAATGACCCATACAAACCAATAATTCCACCCTGTAATATATCCTGCCAGATTACCAAGATAATCATTGGCGTATTGGCTGAATGAACCGGCAACGGGATGATGGACAGCCATTTCTCCTAACGCTCTTAAAATGAAAAATAAAATGATTCCGCAGAAAAGGTAGGATAACATTATACCGGGACCTGCCAGCTTGATTGAGCTTGAAGATCCTAAAAACAGCCCGACTCCGATTGCAGAACCTAATGCAATCAGTGTAATATGTCTTTCTTTTAAACCTCTTTGCAGCTGATTTTCCATGATCGTTCCTCCTTAAGTTTATAAATGAAATCCCTTTCAATGTTCTGTTGCGAAGGTCATCATATGTCAGATTTCATAATCGAAAAATTTAAGTTATTATTCCCCGCAACTCCTCTTGATAATCAAATTGTGACGCTTACATTTAGATTTGAATAAATTTTATCATACTATATTTCAATTTCTTTTTGTATAAAACGACAAATTTAGACGTTCAATTTGTTGAATGATACAAAGGAAAAATGTTCAAATCATTTTCCTTACTTCCGTTATTATGATCAAATAAACCTATAGATAAACTATTTAATTCAAGTTTTCCTGCCCTACTGGTTACAAACATGTAAGGCAAAATCGCGAATAAATACTCCGAGAAATCTGCCAATTCCTATTACAACCGGCTGGGAAATTGACAGATGTAATGAAGGCACGGTTTGTTTAAGAACAGAAAAAATAACAAAGTTCAAGTATTACAAGCAAGGCACTGTTGAAAAAGTGTAAAAAATATGAGTGAAACCTTGCTTCAAAAATTAATGTAACAAGTCAAACTGAATTTATTTGTGAAAATGTGCACAAAAAAAACGAGACAAGCACCTCAATTTTTGATAATACAAAAATAGCGGCAAGTCTAGACTTCAACCGCTTGCCATCCATCGAGAAAAATGCCAAAGATTCATTGACAAGGTGTTATATAGAGTACAAGCCATGTTTTTAAAATGTTTCGCTATTGGATGAGCATCACGATTTTGCTGTGACTATGAGAAAAGTGAAACAAACCTTTTATTGTCTATTTATTGCTTCTTGATTTTCGTTTACTCTAATTAGAGTGGCAGTATCCTGCCTCTTATTGCGATAAATAGTGCAGTAGCTAAAATGTAAAATAAACATGCTGCAATATTCAATATATTACCATTAATTTTGTTCAGAGTGGTGATTATATTTGGGAAATAGGAAATTCGTGGCAGTTTCCTTTCAAGATTAGAAAATGAAGCTGCATTTCACAAATACTGATTTAGGTAAAAATTGGTACAAAAGGAGAGGCAAAATTAAAGTTGTGTTGATCACACACGTAAAATATGAACAGCTGATCCAATTAATTAAAAATTCGAATTAAAAGATGTTAATACAATCTCTAAAAGGTTTTGCAAGGTTTGTGAATTTCATCCATCTAAAATTTTTTGCTTACTTGAATAGGCTGATAAGCTATAGATATTTAAGAGATGTTCCCTCTCCCGCATGATGTGGCCTTTTTACCGCTGTGAAGAAAAACAGAAACCCCATTGATTCTGAAACACGGTCCTCGACAGTTTTTCAAATAACAATTAGCACGTAAAAATTATTGGATCTGGCAAAAAGAAAAAATACCGAAAAATTTGAAATCGAAAGAGGAAAGGAGTCACTTATCAAAAGAAAAGAAAGCTATTTTATGAATTCAATCATTCATGATTTTCTTGAAAAAACTTGTTGCTTCATTTTTATAGAGTTAAAAGTTCAACAAATTTGTTAAAAGCTAATGTTTTGGCAAGTGACTTACGAGTGATAAACACAGTATCTACGTTTACGTAGTCCTTATCAATGGGATATGTGTATAGACTTTTTGTTAATTTTGACATAGACTCGGGAATCAAAGAAATTCCAACTCCTGCACGAACACAATTTAAAATAGCTTGTGCGGCGTCTACCTCTATGACATTTTGAATCGTTATATGATAGTCGTTCATGATTCTGGTAAACACTTCTCGATAGTAACACCCTTCTTTAAATACAACTAAAGTGCATTCCTTGTTTTTAAGAGGATTGTCAGGAGTATTGGTGATAAGTACCAGTCTTTCTTTAAAAATAACGTTTTCGATAAGATCCGGATGATTAACAGGTCCAGCAACAAATGCACCCTCTATATCATGATGTAAGACCTTATCTATTAATTCTTTTGTGGTACCGGTTTGCAATTTAATTTTTACATTAGGATAATTAGCTGAATATTGTTTTAATATGTGGGGAAGACGTACATAGGAGGTTGTTTCCATGGAGCCTATGTTTAATTCTCCATCGGGGATTGCCAGTTTATTCATTGCTTTTTCAGCTTCGCGACACAAATTTAAAATCAAATTAGCATAGTTAAGAAGGACTTTGCCGTTCGGTGTGAGAATAACCTCTTTTTTGGTTCTTATAAATAATGGAAAACCTAAACAGCTTTCTAATTTATTTAGTCTAGCCGTAACATTGGGCTGTACATATCCAAGCTCTTTTGCAGCCTTCGTAATCCCCTTATTTTTTGCTATTGTTGCAATGATTCTTAAATCTTGTAGCTCAAACATTATTTCTCCCCCATCACTCAAATTGATTCATAACAACAATTATCATTTTTTTCTATTTTACACCATCAAAATGGGGTCATAAACTATTTATAGAAGACAATTTGCGAAATATTAAAAAAATAAATTTTCATCTTTATACAAGTCAATTTCAGATGAATGTAGAAGCAGCTTGAATGAACAACATGATTTCAGTCCAATAATGTGAATTTTAGGATGGAAGGATGGGAACAAGAGAAATAAAAAAGCCGGACAACTGATGTTTCACTAAGTTTTGGGTGATCGTTTTTTCTGCTGCTGACCAAATCGTATGAATGGCATTATTAATTGAATGCCAACAGCTATGATTATTGTATTGTTAACCTATAGATTTGACGTATATAAGGCAAGGAGGAACATGGCATGTGGAATCATACAAAAATAACAGACAAACTATCAATTAAAATTCCGATTATACAAGCGGGAATGGCGGGAGGGATCACGACTCCCGAGCTTGTTGCTGCTGTATCCAATGCAGGTGGTCTAGGGATGATAGGGGCGGGTTATATGACGCCGGAAAAATTGGAGTCGGATATTCAAAAAATAAAGGAATTGACTTCAAAACCATTTGGTGTCAATCTGTTTGTTCCTGAACATCCGGCAGTCATTCAAGAAGAAATTGAAAGAGCGAATCAACTGCTGGAACCTATCCGCCAAATGTTAGGGATCGAAAAAAAGAATGATGTTCCGCAAATCAACACTTCTGTTTTTGATGAACAAATTCAAATCGTTTTAAAATATGAAGTACCCGTTTGCAGCTTCACATTTGGCATTCCTCAGAGAGAAATTATTCATCAATTAAAGAATAATGGTATTGTCACAATTGGAACAGCCACAACAGTAAAAGAAGCCATATTGAATGAAGAGGCTGGGATGGATATGATTGTCGTTCAAGGCAGTGACGCTGGGGGGCATAGGGGCAGTTTTGCAGGATCCTTTGATGATTCAATGATCGGAACAATGGCCCTTATTCCGCAAGTAGCGGATCATGTTTCAATTCCTATTATTGCAGCTGGCGGTATCATGGACGGCAGAGGAGTTTTAGCTTCTCTTGTATTGGGAGCGCAAGCGGTTCAAATGGGAACAGCCTTTCTTACCTGTATAGAAAGCGGAGCAAATGAACTCCATAAAGAAGCAATATTAAACGGTACCGAAGAACAGGCAGTAATCACTTCAGCATTCAGCGGCAAGCCAGCAAGGGGATTAAAAAATGAATTTATCATCAAAATGAAAGAGCATGAAGATGCTTTGCCAGCTTATCCGATTCAAAATATGCTCACCCAAGATATCCGGTCAGAAGCTGCAAAACAGAAAAATAAAGAGTGGATGTCGCTTTGGTGCGGGCAAAATCCTCGACTAAGCAAAAATTTGCATGCCGCCGAACTGATCGAAACAATCATCAATCAAATAGAAGAAATTATAAGTAACTTCCCATTAATAAAAGGATGACTATGAAACCGCGGCTTACTTTATGCGGCGGTATTATTGCATTGATTATTGTAATGGGGATCAGAAGATTTGCTTATACCCCTATCCTCCCCTACTTGAATATAACTAAATCGATGGCTGGAAATTTGGCTGGAACTTTATTTGTTAGCTTTTTTAATTTGAGAAGATATGAATCAATTTATTTAAAGATATTTTTAGCTTTGAACATTTTTACGACTCTGCTCATGGGAATGGTCAGTAAATAATATATTTTGGTACCTGTTCAGGTTTTTTTCAGGCCTTAGCAGCGGTGTAGTCTTTGTCTTAGTTTCTAGTATAGTGCTTCAAGTATTGAAAAAGCATAATATGCAAATATTTAACGGTTTGTTTTATAGTGGTGTAGGGATTGGGATTTTCTTGTGTAGTATTCTAGTTCCTTTCTTCATTAGTATAAACGGGTGGAAACCATAAACAGCTGTTAAATATCCAATTAATTTGCTGCTGTTGTTCGTTGACATATATTGTACTTTTGAAACAGCTAACGTTTGAACTTCCAGGCATGCGTGTTTAAGTGTTGTTTTAAGCGCTATTCTACCCAAGAACTGGATTTCTTTTCCGAGGGCTATCATTTTGGACTATTCTGAATAATAAGATTTTCCGCTGCCGCTTGTACCATATTTCTTCCAGATACAAAATAATTTTTGTTCAAAAGAGGCTGTTTGGAAAGGACCATAAAAAATTCTTTTTCAATTCAGTCTCTTTTTTTCGTTGATAGGATATTGGCAGGGAGAAAAAAGATAGGGGGCTATACATCAGATCATCTTGACGTACGGTAAGTTTAATAGAATTTCATTTTTCTTATTTTTTTGTAAATTCAAAAAATTCGTTGAAAAATCTTCATAAGAGTGTTTTAATAATTGTAAACATATAACATATCAAATATGTGTAATAAGAGAAGTGTTGCAGTCGATTGAAAGAAAATGATTTAAAACGCTTGCTCTTTTGCGCATTTATAGAAACGGTGTTTCTTATTACAAAACATAGGAGGTGCTTGATTTGCTCCAAGGAGAGTTGTACACAGAATTAAAAGATGTTTTCCCCGAAAGTCAAATGGAAGTAAAGGAAAATGAAGGTCATCCACTTGGAAATGGCGGAAAAGTCGCAGTCTATCCAAAAACTGAAAACGAAATTTCACACATCTTGCAATATGCAAACAAAAATGGGAAAACCGTTTCCATTGTGGGCGGAGGAACAAAGCGGGGGTTTGGCGGTCTAATTGATTCGGCTGATATTTTGCTTTCCTTAGCAAATCTAAAAGGAATCGTCGAGCATACAGTGGGAGATATGACATTAACAGTGAAAGCAGGTACACCATTTCAAGAATTGCAACAGTACTTAGAAGAACATAACCAAAAAATATCTCTAGATCCTGCTTGGCCGGATTATGCGACCATCGGAGGTATTATCGCTGCGAATGAAAGCGGTCCCAAACGTTTGGCATATGGATCCGCCAGAGATGCAGTCATCGGGCTTCGAGTTGTTTATCCAAATGGCAAGGTCATCCGAACAGGCGGAAAGGTCGTGAAAAATGTCGCCGGATATGATATGAACAAACTTTTTGTCGGTTCCATGGGCACTTTGGGGGTTTTGACGGAAATCACTTTAAAACTCCGTCCTTTGCCAAAATATGAAAGCAATGTTCTTTTATCATTTACAGAAGGAGATTTTGCTGAAATGCGATCATTTGCCGCGGCGTTTTTAGATTCGCAGATGGAACCTGTCTCACTGGAACTGATAAGTCCGTCTTTGGCTGAAAAGCTAACGGGTGAAAAATTTTATACATTGGCCATTAGTTTTGAAGATAATGAAAGTTCGGTTCATTACCAAGAATCTTTTCTAAAAAGCATTCAGCCTCCTAAAACGAAAATGACCATTCTTGCTCAAGAGAAAGCGCGCAAGTTTTGGCAATCTTTTTATACAATCAGCCCGAATGGCAGGGTGTCTAATCAGACAGGGGAGACTGAAGCAGTATTGAAAATCGGAGTTGTCAATTTAGATGTCCTAAAAGTTATTAGGGAAAGCCATTTATTACAGGATACGCACAATTTGCTTATCGAAGCCCACGGTGGATTAGGCCACGGATTGTGTCAAATCATTTTAAGAGGCGGCAGCGAAAACGTCATTTCAGCAATTCAGCATTTAAGGAATTTTGTCAAAGAGCTCAATGGGTATGCAGTCATTAAACATTTGCCGTTTATTTTACGCCAGAAAATAGAGGTTTGGGGGGAAAATCCGCCATATTTCTTTCTTTTCAAAGGAATCAAAACAAAGATTGATCCGAACAACATTCTCAATCCGAAGCGATTTGTGGGAGGGATTTAAATATGGGATTAAATGAAAGTGATCTTATCAAAGAACCAGCCTGTCAAACCAACAGCTTCAGCAATTACCTTTGGAGTGATCCGCCTGATGAAAACAAATGGGCGGATTGTGTCCATTGCGGTATGTGTTTAGAATCGTGCCCAACTTATGAGATCACGGGTCAGGAACAGCATTCTCCCCGCGGACGCGTCCATTTGATTAAATCAGTTGCAGAAGGAAAGCTTGAAGTGAACGAACATTTTATGGATCCTGTCTTTGCTTGTCTTGATTGCCGCGCTTGTACTACCGCTTGTCCTGCGGACGTCGATGTAGGGGGATTGATAGAAGAAGCGCGCGGTCAAATTCGCCAAGCCATGCCGTTAAAAGGCTGGAAAAAGGCGGTCAGCCATCTGTTTTTGCATAGTTTGTTTCCGCACCACAATCGCTTGTACACGTTAGGAAATGTGTTGAAATTGTATCAAAAAAGCGGCATGCAAACGTTTGTCCGTAAAACAGGGCTGATCAATATCATACCGCAGCACTTAGCCGAAATGGAAGCGATCATGCCGGAAGTGAAAAAGCCTGTGCGGAAAAAGTACAAACATGAAAAAGTCATTAAAGCAAAAGGAGAAACGAAGAGTACGGTTGCGTTTTTAACTGGCTGCGTAATGGATGTCATGTTCAGCGAAATTAATGAAGCAACAATTAACGTGTTAACTCGAAATGGAAATGACGTTATGATTCCGCAAAATCAAACTTGCTGCGGGGCTCTTCATGTTCATGCAGGCGACCGGGAAATGGGGAGAAAATTAGCGAAACAAAATATTGAAGCATTCCAACAAGCTGAAAAAGTAATTGTAAATTCTGCCGGTTGCGGATGTATGTTAAAAGAATATCCGGAGCTGTTCCGTGAAGACCCCGTTTGGCGCCAAAAAGCTGAAATATTTTCAAAAAAGGTGGAAGACATTTCAAAATACCTTTATGACACTGGTTATAAAAGGCCCATCGCCGAAATCAAGGCTCGTGTTGTCTATCATGATGCATGCCATTTAGCTCATGGACAGGGCATTCGTGACGAACCTCGCAGCCTTCTTCTTGATATACCTGGGGTCGAAATGGTTGAAATGGCGAATGCCGACCGATGCTGCGGCAGTGCTGGCATTTACAATATAACAAATCCGGAGATGGCTAAAGAAGTGCTTGATAGCAAAATGAAGAATGTTCCTAAAGAAGCAGAAATGATTGTAATGGGAAACCCCGGCTGTATGCTGCAGATGGCGATGGGTGTTCAAAGAAACGGAAGAAATCAAAAAATTGTTCATACCGTACAGCTGCTGGATTGGGCGTACCAAAAAGAAGATCGGCTAAAGGAGGGGGAGGAATGTCTCTAAAAGGGATAAGAACAAATGACAAACATATAAAAAACCTTGCAAACATTGTTGAAGGAAACCGTTCCATCTTGTATAAAAAAGAAGATTTATTAGCTTATGATTGCGATGGCTTTACCATTCATCGTCGTTTGCCGAGGGCAGTCGTTTTCCCGAATAATACAGAAGAAGTCGCAAAAATTGTGAAATATTGCCACGAACATGATTTGCCGTTCCTCGCCCGCGGCGCTGGAACTGGTCTCAGCGGCGGGGCGATCCCGTTGAATGGGGAAGTAATCATTAGTCTTGTAAAAATGAAACGCCTTATAAGTGTTGATTTTGAAAACAGGCGTGCAGTAGTGGAACCTGGATTTGTCAACTTAAAACTGACGAACTCCATTTCGGACAAAGGATATTATTATGCGCCTGATCCATCAAGCCAATATTGCTGCACCATCGGCGGAAATGTCGGTGAAAATGCGGGCGGTGCACACTGTCTAAAATATGGTGTGACGACAAATCACATTTTAGGGCTTGAAGTGGTATTGCCAAATGGCGAAGTCATTGAAATAGGCAAGGATGGAATACCTGATGCACCGGGCTATGATTTATTAGGACTTTTAACAGGATCAGAAGGAACTTTAGGAATTGTGACGAAAATAACGGTTCGTATTTTAAAAAACCCGGAAGCAAAGCAAACGGTGCTCGCTTATTTTGACAGCGTTGCGGATGGCAGTCAAGCCGTATCGGACATTATTTCTGCCGGAATTGTACCAGCAGCCCTTGAAATGATGGATCAAATAGCAATAGAAGCGGTTGAAGCGGCAGCGTTTCCTGTCGGCCATCCAAAAGACATTGAAGCGCTTTTGCTCATTGAAGTGGATGGAATATCCGCAGGTATAGACGAGCAAATCCATCAAATTTTAGAAGTTTGCAAGAGAAATCATGTTCGAGAAGTAAAAGTGGCACAAAGTGAAGAGGAAAGAGCTAGATGGTGGGCAAACCGCAAAACTGGATTTGGCGCAATGGGGGCGATCTCTCCTGATTATTTAGTTCAGGATGGTGTGATTCCCCGCAGCAAATTACCCGAAGTGTTAAACAGAATTCACGAAATCAGTCGAGAGTATGGTCTGCGCATCGCAAATATCTTTCATGCTGGCGATGGCAATCTGCACCCGCTTGTACTTTTTGATGCCAGAAAACCGGGCGAAACAGAAAAGGCTTTAAAAGCTGGCAGCGCCTGTTTGCAAGCATGTGCAGATGCCGGCGGATCGATTACAGGTGAACATGGAGTAGGGATCGAGAAAAGAGAAGAGATGCGCTTCATTTTTAGCGACGAAGAAATAGCGGCGCAAACGGATATTCGGGAAGTATTTAATCCGAAAAATTTATTAAATGCCGGGAAGCTCTTCCCAACTCCGGGACGTTGTTTGGAAGTGAAAAAAGAGGGGAAATCTGTTACAGCATCATAAAAAAGAATTTTAAGAAAATTATTGAAATGATTCCATCATCATGTTATCCTTTTTTAAACAATTACGAAACAGTGTTTCGTAATAACAAACAACAATTATAACATTTAAAGGAGGAATTGTGCCCATGAAAACAAACTATGTAAAAGTCGGCAATTTGCAAGTAGCTGAAAATTTGTATGATTTTATCAACAATGAAGCATTGCCGGGAAGCGGTGTGGAAAAAGATGAATTCTGGCTTCAGTTTGAGAACCTTGTTTATGAACTGACACCTATTAATAAAAATTTGCTTAAGCGTCGTGATGAAATCCAGCAAAAAATCAACGAATGGCACAAAAAACATCGCAACAAATTCAACTTTGAAGCCTATAAATCATTTTTGCAGGAAATCGGCTATTTAGAACAAGAAGTGGAAGACTTTAAGATTACAACAGAAAATGTCGATGACGAAATTGCTCTACAAGCCGGGCCGCAGTTAGTAGTGCCGATTAATAACGCACGGTACGCTCTCAACGCCGCCAATGCCCGATGGGGAAGTCTTTATGACGCTCTTTATGGAACAGATGTCATCAGCGAAGAAGATGGGGCTGAACGAAAAGGAGAGTATAATCCGATTCGCGGGGAAAAAGTCATTGCCTTTTCGAAAAACTTCCTTGATGAAGTAGTGCCGTTGCAAGAACATTTCCACCGAGACGCTGTTCAATACGCAGTTGAAGACGGGAATTTGCTTGTCACTTTAATGAATGGCAAGACAACCGCTCTTAAAGAAAGAGAAAAGTTCGTAGGCTACAGAGGAGAGTCGGATAAACCATCTGCCATTTTATTGAAGAACAACGGTCTTCATATTGAAATCCAGATCGATCGAAGCCATCCAATTGGAAAAAATGACGATGCGGGAATTAAAGATATTCTATTGGAAGCGGCTGTTACAACGATTATGGATTGCGAAGATTCTGTGGCGGCAGTGGATGCGGAAGACAAAGTGCTTGTTTATCGCAATTGGCTTGGCCTCATAAAAGGAGATTTGACAGCTACTTTTACAAAAAACGATAAAACGATTACACGTACGCTTAATGCTGACAGAACATACACATCCAAAACAGGAGAAAAGTTCACTCTCCCAGGTCGTTCACTTATGCTCATTCGTAACGTTGGGCATTTGATGACAAATAGTGCAGTGCTCATTGGAGAGGGAGAAGAGATCCCAGAAGGAATATTGGATACGGTTGTAACAAGTTTGATTGCTAAACATTCCCTTTTAGGAAATGGCAAATTTGAAAACTCCAGGAAAGGTTCGATCTACATTGTAAAACCTAAAATGCACGGGTCTGAGGAAGTGGCGTTTGCCAACTTGCTATTTAACCGCGTCGAAGATTTGCTGGGATTAAAACGGAATACGCTGAAAATTGGTGTGATGGATGAGGAACGGCGCACAACTTTGAATTTGAAAGCTTGTATTCGGGAAGTAAAAGATCGTGTTGTATTTATTAACACAGGGTTTTTGGACCGAACTGGCGATGAAATCCATACATCAATGGAAGCAGGTCCGATGATTCGGAAAAATGATATGAAAACATCTCAATGGCTGCAAGCCTATGAACGCTCAAACGTCTATATCGGTTTACAAAGCGGCTTCCAAGGCCGTGCGCAAATTGGAAAAGGCATGTGGGCAATGCCGGACATGATGGCGGAAATGCTCAAGCAAAAGATTGGCCATTTAAAAGCAGGAGGCAATACTGCGTGGGTGCCATCACCAACAGCGGCTACATTGCATGCTCTCCATTATCACCAAGTAAATGTAACAGATGTCCAAAACAAATTGGCTGAAACGATTGAAGATCTCCGTGATGAAATTTTACAAATTCCGGTTGCAGAAAACCCGAATTGGACCCCTGAAGAAATACAAGAAGAGTTAGATAATAATGCACAAGGAATTTTAGGATATGTTGTTCGTTGGGTGGAGTTAGGAATCGGCTGTTCAAAAGTTCCGGATATTAATAATATTGCTTTGATGGAAGACCGGGCAACGTTGCGGATTTCAAGCCAGCATATCGCAAACTGGCTGCATCACGGCATTGTTACGAAAGAACAAGTTCTTGAAACACTTAAGCGGATGGCGAAAATAGTCGACAAGCAAAATGAAAATGAACCTGGCTACCGCCCGATGTCAAAAGATTATGACCGCTCCGTTGCATTTCAAGCTGCGTGTGACCTCGTATTTAAAGGTTATGATCAACCTAACGGCTACACAGAACCGATTTTGCATCGCCGCCGTCTTGAAGCAAAAGCAAAATATGCTGTAAAACAATAACTTCTCATCATGAAGGCATCCTACCAAAGGGTGCCTTCTATTTAAAAGCTACATCTTCCATGCACAAAAACCGATCAAAATCTTTAGTTGCGCGGCTTTGGTTATGAATGAAAAGTTTTATTATGAAGGAGTTGAATGTATGAAAAACCTTCGGGAAAAGGCGCTGGAAGTTCATAAAAATCCGTTATTGGTCCTGAAGAACAGATTGTTATTCCAGAGGGAATAGATAGGGTAAAGTTTGAATCTGAGCTGGCAATGTAATCGGTAAACAAACGAAAATGGTGCCGGAATCAGAAGCATTGAATTATGTATTTGGGTACACGGTGGGCAACGACGTAACGGCGCCGCAGTTTTTCCATGAAGATGGCCATTGGACAATCGGTAAATCGTTTGACACATTTACCCCCCTTGGCCCTGTCATTGAAACAGAACTTGATACATTTCGCATTCATGTTGAAGCAAAGTTGAACGGTGTTAAAAAACAAGATAGTTCAACGGAATTGATGATTATTTCCATTCGGAAAATGATTTCCTATTTATCATCTGTCATGACACTTAAACCCGGTGATGTCCTTTTAACAGGAAGTCCGGTTGGAGCCGATTTTGTTCAAGCAGGAGATGTAATTGAATGCGAAATTAAAGGAATCGGCACATTAAAAAATACCGTTGTTGCTGCAAAAAAACGTGTTAACACGTTATGAAGGAAACAATCTTAGTATTCAAATGATAAAGTGAATAATGGAACAGAAAGAACTTGGCAGTTTTTGTTCTTCCTGTCATAATATAAGGGAATCAAGAAAATTTATATGGCGGAATTTGCACTCTAGCAAATTCCGCCAAGATTTTAGAAGGTGAACGGCTGTGGAAAGAGACAATATGGTCAAGTCTGTAAGCAGGGCGTTGGACATTATTCAACTTGTCAGCTTAAAAAAAGAAGGTTTAGGCGTCACAGAGATTGCCAATCAGATAGATATCAACAAAAGCTCCGTGTATCGAATCTTATCTACACTTGCCCGGTACGGCTATATTGAACAAGATTCCGAAACAGGACGATATAAACTGGGGTATAAATTTTTGGAAATCAGTTCGAAGCTATTAGAATCGATTGATCTTCGCAAAGAAGCAAAACCTTTCCTGCAAAAATTAGAAAATGAGACGAACGAAGTCATCCATCTGGTTGTTTATGACCAAGGGGAAGTCGTTTATATTGAAAAATTGGAAGGAAATGAAACGCTGCGCATGCATTCAAAAGTCGGAAAGCGTGCCCCAATGCATTGCACCTCTGTAGGAAAGGCCATTCTCGCCAATTTGCCGTCAAGTGTAGTTTTAGACATCCTTGACAGAAAAGGGTTGCCGATGCATACGAAAAATACGATTACGAATAAGGATGCATTTTTGAAAGAGCTCATTCGAGTAAAACAACAAGGATATGCACTAGATTTAGAAGAAAACGAATATGGGATTCGTTGTATTGCTGCCCCAATTTTTGATCATTTGGGGAAGGTCATTGCTGCCGTGAGCGTATCAGGACCAACCATTCGAATGACAGATGAGAGGCTCAAACAACTTCAGCCGCGGATGATTGAAATAGGAAAGCAAATTTCTGCTCGGCTTGGTTTTGTTGAATATGCTTGAGTAATACCTTCGCCTTATTTGAATTGGATTTCGCTCCAACTTTTCAAATAGGGCAAGGGTTTGATTATTACATAACAAAGGAATTAGTTAATGATAAAAAATTCAGAAAATATTGATAATTAAAAAAATAAAAGGTATAATGAGTGTACAATGATTTTCCATTCATGTGGGTGAATTACATTTTGAATAAGAGAGGGGAAAATCTCTTGTGAGTACTGGATTGTTGGCTTTTTTATCGCTTCTTCCAATTTTAATCGTCGGAATTTTCTTGGTTGGGTTTCGATGGTCAGCTAGCAAAGCGATGCCGATTTCATATGTTGTGGCCGTCATACTTGCGCTCTTTGTTTGGAAAGTATCAGCAGCCAATGTAATAGCTGCCTCCATAAATGGTTTGGTTGTAGCTGCTACACTATTGTACATCATTTTTGGCGCCATTTTGCTTTTAAATACTTTGCAAGAAAGTGGGGGAATTAAAACAATCCGGCAAGGGTTCACCGATATTTCTCCAGACCGGCGCATTCAAGTAATTATTGTCGCATGGTTATTTGGTTCGTTTATTGAAGGATCCGCAGGCTTTGGTACACCAGCTGCAGTTGCTGTTCCATTATTAGTAGGATTAGGATTCCCAGCGATGGCAGCCGTTGTGGCGGGCATGGTCATACAAAGCACACCCGTTTCATTCGGTGCTGTCGGCACACCGATTCTTGTCGGCGTACAATCAGGATTATCCGCTGATGCAACGATTACTGATAACTTGTTGTCGTTGGTCACTTTGATTGGAGCGAAAGTTGCTATTCTTCATATGATAACGGGCACTCTTGTTCCATTATTTGTTGTAGCCCTAATGACCAAATTTTTTGGAAAAAACAAGTCGTTTTCTGAAGGAATTAAAGTTTGGAAATTTGCCTTGTTTGCGGCTTTTACAATGACGATACCATATCTCATCGTTGCCAATGTCCTTGGCCCTGAATTTCCTTCCATGGTTGGCGGCTTGGTCGGATTAGCAATCGTTATTGCCACTGCGAAAAAAGGTTTTTTAATGCCATCTCAAGAAGAAGTATGGGATTTTGAAGAAAAGTCTAAATGGGATCCGGATTGGATAGGAAAAATTGAGATTAAAGATATCGCACACAAGAACGGCAAGATGAGCATGATTAGCGCTTGGACTCCGTATATTTTAGTTGGCCTGTTTTTAGTGGCGACCAGGTTGAAATCGCTTCCGATCGGCGGATGGCTGCAAGCGTGGACGATTGAGATTCGGAATATGTTTGGAACAAATATTACGGCTAGCTTTCAACCGCTTTATTCACCAGGAACAATTTTTATTGTTGTGTCACTGATTACCTTTTTTATTCACGGTATGAATGGAAGCGCATACAAACGTGCTTGGATGCATTCAGGGAAAACGATGATCTCAGCTTCAACCGCGCTAATTTTTACCGTTCCAATGGTTCAAGTGTTTTTAAATTCAGGCGGCGGTGCTGCAGGTTATGATCAAATGCCAATTGAATTGGCGAACGGAGTAGCAGCGCTGGCGGGCAATTATTGGCCCTTTTTCTCCACATTTATTGGTGGACTAGGCGCTTTTATAGCTGGCAGCAACACGGTCAGTAATATGATGTTTTCTTTATTTCAATATAATGTAGGTTCCCAAATTGGTGTTGATCCCACTTGGATTGTTGCCCTTCAGGCGGTAGGTGGTGCGGCTGGGAATATGATTTGTGTACACAATGTCGTCGCTGCTTCGGCAGTAGTCGGGTTGGTAGGAAAAGAAGGAGCAGTTATTAGAAAAACATTGCTCCCATTTACGTATTATGCTTTAATGGCCGGTTCGATTGGATACTCGATTGCATGGTACTCCGAAAAGGGAATATTTAATCTCGGTTCCTTGATTGCAGTCTTGATCGCAGTTGCCGCCGTTTACATCATTGCAACAAATAAAAAACGGGCAACATGGCCCGCTCATAATAAGTCATCATTTGGCGCAAAACAATAATCCTAACAAAAAGAATGGATATAATAATTTTTTAAGAAAAAGTAAAGGCTGTCTTAAAATATTTGCTCCCCTTCACTAGGGGAGTTTTTCTATGTCAAAAACATACTAACATTAGTAGTACAGACCTAGGCCAAGGTTTGTGCTACTATTTTTTTATAGTAGAAGTGAAGGAAGGTCGAACATCCCCTGGGACCAAATAGAGTCCGTATTAAAAACAGACCAACTTCACATCCTTATTTGAATCAGTTTAGTATGTTGGGTCCGAAGAGACCGTGTATAAGAAAATGGAATCAATAAGGCAATGTGAAGAACTTCTATGTTTGGCTAAAAAGGAGAGGCAGAAAATATGAAACACGTAGTGGCATTTGATGTCAGTATGGGGAAAAGTACAATGGTCATTTATGACCGTTATCGTCAATGCGAATATGAGGGTGAAATAACCCATAACCGCTACTCTTTCGAGAAATTAAACGAAACCCTTATATCTTTAACACAAAAAGATGCACAGGCACCTGATATTGTCTTTGAAGCAACAGGCGTATATTCAAAACCACTAGAACGATTCTTAGGTGATCAAGGATATGTATTATCGAGTTAACCCACTCGAAGCGAATATTCAAATGGCTTCAATGAGGAGACAAAAAACAGATAAAAGCGACGCTCATGAACTTGCGAAAACTCACTTTAGAGTTGAACGTGAACAAACTTATCAAGAAGGGGAATATTATAAACAAATGCGTGCAATGACGAGATATTATGATGAATTAAGTAGTGAAATGACGCATTTATATAGTCGTTTACATGCGATTCTACAATTGAGTTTTCCCGAGTTAGAAAAGCTATTCAGTAAACGTTCTGCTTTATTTTTGAATGTCGTTCAATTATACCCTCATCCGGATCATGTGTTAGTTTGTTCAAAAACAGTGATTCGTAATCGTTTAAAAGCCAACACAAGAAAAAACTTATCATTGGCACGTGCTGAAGAAAAAGGGATCGCTTTAATCGAAGCAGCAAAAGAAGCGTATCCAGCAATTTCAAAAGATGATATTCGCTGTGAACAAGTGCGGGATTATGTCAAACGGATTGCAGACTTGAAGGAGAAAAGAGATCAACTTGTCCAAAAGATGGTTAAATTATCGAAAGATAAACAAGAGTATCAGATTTTAATTTCATTTCCAGGAATCGGAGAAACGACTGCAGTTCGTTTAATTGGAGAATTAGGAGATATTCGACGATTCAAAAACCATAAACAACTGAATGCTTACGTCGGTATTGATATTATGAGATATCAATCTGGGAATACCTTTTATAAAGACAAGATTAATAAAAGAGGAAATAACAAACTTAGAAAGATTCTATTTTACATGATCCAGACCATGATCCAACTACGGAAAAACACACAAAATCATATTGTAGATTATTATGATAAATTAAAAACGCAACCCCAGAGGAAACCTCATAAAGTTGCGTCCATAGCATGCGTGAATAAGTTCTTGAAATCGGCTTATCACCTTATCACACATAATCTGAAATACGATTACGAAAAGGCAACAATGCATCAGTAATCGTAAGTAAGATTATATCACAAAGACCTGACGAAAAAAATGGAAATCGTGAGGTCTATTTGTCATGCGAAAATTTATTTTGGAAGGAAGGGGTCCCCCTTCCTTCCAAAATAAAATCTATATTAACCAAATTATTTAATAAAAAATACTTGACTAGAGGTAAGAAGGGGGTGTCTAATAAGTCGTTTTTACGGCTTATGGACGCCCCCATGAATGTTTTAGAAACGTTGATATATCGGTGTTTATGATTTTTTGTTTTCAATGGGGATTTGACTTTCTGGACAGCCCCGTGAAGAGTGATAATAGGACTTGTATACTTTACAAAGTTGCTCTCACAATATCGCCCTATATTAAAATCCAGCTTTTTTTATGCAGATATAAGATGTGCTTGGTTGCACGTAAATATCAACGAAGTTTACATCAATAAGAAACTCCTTGGAGCCTAAAGGGGTTTTTGTGACTATTATGTTAACTATGATTGAACAACATATTTATATTTTGAAAAGGTGAAAAAATTTTAAAATGACATATCCCCCCTAGGGGGATATTATTATAATAAGGAGGAATGAAATATGTGTCAAAACCACCATCATCAAAATCATGAACATAAATATCGCAAGCAGGTCATTAATCGATTAGCGCGAATTGAGGGACATGTTCGTTCCATTAAAGAAATGGCGATAGAAGGAAGAGACTGTCCTGAAATTCTTCTGCAAATTGCGGCTGTAAGGAAAGCGTTAGATAATGCAGCAAAAGTAATTTTTGTTGATCATATGGAGAATTGTCTAGTAAATGCTGTTCAACAAGGAAATGAGGAACAAGTATTAAACGATTTAAAAAAAGCATTAGAGAATTTCATTCGATAAGGGGATTAACTTTTTTGATGATTCCAGAGGGTATCAGTCAGGAGCGATCAACAAAACAAAAAATAAAGATCATCCTAGCATTAGCTGTTCCTGCCATGATCGAAAATATTTTGCAGACAGTGGTAGGATTTGTAGACACACTTTTTGTATCAAAATTAGGATTAAACGAAGTCACAGCAGTAGGCGTGGCAAATGCTGTTCTAGCCGTATATATCGCCATTTTCATGGCAGTTGGAGTAGGGGCTACTTCTTTGATCGCACGTCATGTCGGTGCTGGTAATATTGATCAAGCAAAAGCCGTTGCTAAGCAGTCAACCATTCTTTCTTTTTTTATAGGTTTATTTTTTGGTCTTATCACCTTATTTTTCACAGAACCTTTACTTCGTATTATGGGAGCAGAACCAAACGTTTTAGTAGACGCCTCTGTTTATTTTCGGATTGTAGCTGTCCCGTCTGTTTTTATTTCTTTAATGTTTATCTTTGGAAGTATTTTACGAGCTGCTGGCGATACAAAAACACCGATGAAAGTAAGCTGGTGGATTAATATCATCCATATCGGTTTGGACTACTTTTTCATTTTTGGTTTATTGGGATTTCACGGGTTGGGCTTAGCAGGAGCAGCCTGGGCGACAGTCATTGTAAGAGTGCTGGGAGCCATCGCTCTTTATTATTACATTCAAAAATCGTCTATATCATTTTCTTTATTTCAGAAATCTTCTTTGGATATAAAGAAATTCACATTGCCTATTTTGAGGCTGTCTGCTCCTGCAGCAATTGAACGCTTAATTATGCGTTTAGGGCAAGTGCTTTACTTTGGATTAATTGTTCGAATTGGAACGGAAACGTATGCAGCTCATACAATTGCCGGGAATATCGAAACATTTTCCTATATGCTAGGATATGGCTTAGCTGCGGCAGCATCAACACTTGTTGGGCAGCATATTGGGGCAAAGCTTGAAAAAGAGGCTTATACATATGGAATGCTGACGACTTATATCGCCATGTTATTTATGTCTATTATAGGTGTTCTGTTGTTTTTTCTTTCTCCTTGGCTTGCTACTTGGTTTACAACAGATAAACAGGCTATTGAGATGGTTACTACGGCATTAAGAATTGATGCTTTTGCCCAACCAGCATTAGCTATGGGATTGGTGTTGACTGGAGCTTTACAAGGAGCAGGAGATACAAAAAGCCCCGTGTACAGTACAGCGGTCGGCATGTGGGTCATTCGTATTGTAGGTGTATATGTATTGGGCATCCAATTAAATTTAGGAATAGCAGGAGTATGGCTATCCATTGTAATCGATCAAGTCATTCGAGCCCTGTTTTTATGGTGGAGATTTAAAAAGCAAATCAAACATTGAACAATACAATTCTATGTATAGAAAACTATGATTCTCAAATACTTTAGTATGCTAATGAACTAAAAATATCCATTGACATTCATTTTTATGTTGTGTTATTTTTATTTTATGTTAATTTATTACTCTAATATATTATCGAATTAAAGTATCCTCATAGATGCGTTTTTATAGCAATTATCGTTATGCTTTTTTAAGCTTATTTGATGCAAATGTTGTCCGAACTATTGCAGATGCATTTACGGATGGTTTAATTGTGATTAGTAGTGGGGGACATTTAAATTTTTTGGACATGCAATAGGTTAAAAACAAAATGAAAATAAATTAAAGGTGGTTATCTACAGTATGAAACGATTAGCAATGTTTATTCTAACTATGGCAGCGTTATTCTCGCTCCTGATAGGATGCTCCAAATCGGAGGAAAAAGACAAAACGCTAGTAATTGGAATAGATGATAAATTTGCACCTATGGGGTTCCGGGATGAGAATAATGAAATTGTAGGGTTTGACATTGACTACGCCAAGGCAGCTGCCGAAAAAATGGGAACAAAGGTAAAATTTCAGCCGATCGATTGGAAAACAAAAGAATCTGAATTAAGCAGCGGACGGATCGATCTCATTTGGAACGGGTATACCATTACGGAGGAGCGCAAAAAGAAGGTTCTTTTTACAAAGCCTTATATGAAAAATGCACAAGTTGTGGTCACACTTGCTGATTCAAACATTTCTAAACTTGATGATCTAGAAGGCAAAGTGGTTGGTCTTCAATCTCTATCTTCTGCAGCCGATGCGTTGGATAAAAATCCGATTAAATCGAAAATCAAGACGGTTACGGAGTATGCCGACAATGTTCTGGCATTGAAGGATCTAAAGCTAAAACGTGTTGATGCAGTAGTGATTGATGAAGTTGTCATTAAATATTACATGTCGAAAGAAAAAGATACTTATAAACTGCTCGATGAATCCCTTGCACAAGAAGAATATGGAATTGGTGTTAAAAAGGGTAATGAGGAACTGCTGAATAAACTGCAAAAAGCTCTCGATGAGCTGAATGAGGACGGCACTGCCGCCGAAATCTCGCAAAAGTGGTTTGGCGAAAATAAGGTATTAAAGTAAAATAGACCAAACTTGGATTTCCTTGAGAAACCCTGTTTTGCTGTTGGAGGAATTCTTTCATGTCCGTAGATTATTTCAACTCAATCATTAAGCCGATGCTGCTAGGCGCACAGATGACGGTTCTCTTGTTTTTGATCGTCATTGTGTTGTCAATTCCGCTCGGCTTCATACTAACACTTGCTGTAAGAAGCAGGTTCAAGCCTTTATCGTGGCTTACACAGATTTATATATATGTGATGCGGGGCACTCCATTGCTGCTTCAGCTGCTTTTTATATGTTTTGGACTGCCGATGATCCCTGTGATCGGAGATTATTTGGTATTAGACCGCTTTGTCGCAGCTTGTTTGGGTTTTATATTGAACTATGCTGCATATTTTGCCGAGATTTTCCGCGGCGGTTTGCTGGCTATTGATAAAGGTCAGTATGAGGCATCACAAGTCCTAGGCTTGAATAAATGGCAGACGATGACGAGAATCATACTTCCACAAATGTTCCGCATCGCACTTCCTGCCGTCGCTAACGAATCGGTTACACTAGTTAAGGATACCGCACTGCTCTATGCTGTTGCCGTACCAGAATTATTACACTATGCACAGACTGCTGTGAACCGTGATTTTACAATCGTGCCTTTCTTCATCGCAGGCATTATTTATCTGATCATGACGCTCTTATTAACTGTTCTCTTTAAGTGGCTCGAACGACGGTTCAAATTTGATTAAAAAGGAGTAGTGAGTGTGGTTCTCATTGAAGTATCCAACCTCAAAAAATCATATGGCAAGTTGGATGTATTAAAACAGATAACATTTGATGTTAACAAGAACGACGTAATTGCTGTGATCGGACCATCTGGCTCTGGTAAAAGTACAATGCTCCGTAGCCTAGTCCATCTTGAGGAAATTGACGGAGGCAGCATTTGTATATCCGGGGATTATTTGGTGAAGGACGGGATTTACTCAAAACCGCAGGAGATTAAGCGGATCACCTCTAAGATGGGAATGGTTTTCCAACATTTCAATCTCTTTCCTCACCTCACGGTTAAAGAAAATTTGGAACTTGCTCCTAGGCTAGTAAAGAAGGAGTTAAATGCGGAAATTGAACGACGCAGCACAGAACTTCTGAAGAAAATCGGGCTCTCCGATCGGGCATCAGCTTATCCTGCAAAACTTTCGGGCGGTCAAAAACAAAGAGTCGCCATTGCTCGTGCGCTTATGATGAACCCTGAAATCCTGCTGTTTGATGAACCTACTTCCGCCTTGGACCCGGAGTTAACCGGCGAAGTACTGCAAGTAATGAAGCAGCTGGCTGAAGAGCACATGACGATGATTGTGGTGACACATGAGATGGGGTTCGCCAAGGAGGTTGCAAACCGAGTCATTTTCATGGACAACGGGGAAATCATCGAATCCGGACTTCCGACTGAGATTTTTACAAACCCGAAGTTTGAACGAACGAAAGCTTTCTTGAACCGCAGTTTGAAATAATCCGGGACGCTGTCTATTAGTAGATTACTTGACACTTGCTACTTAAAATAAATAGTAACTGATCAACAAATAAAACGTACTTTTAGCACACCCCAAATCTGTTTTAAATAAAACATATTAAGATTAGCAGCACAGACTACGGCAAGGTCTGTGCTGCTATTTTTGTACACCCGGCAGAGTGTAATAATCTCTAGGGTGAAAGCCCCGAGCCGTGAAGGCAGAAGTAACGGTACGTACGGTGGTGTGAGAGGTCGGGGGTTAGTCACCCCCTCCTACTCGATTAGTAGAAGCGGTGAAAAGGTCATGAGCCCCGGAACCATAAGTTTGTTGTACAAATTCATTCGATGGGGTATGGAGCAGGATCATTTAGAAAGAGCCTTGCCTTTTTAGCATTCGTTCCTAAGTGCTTTTTCTCAGTTTATTGATGAATTGCTCAGACAAAATGTTGAAGGAAAGAATATGGTCCATATACACTTCACCGATTAGTTGTATCTCTTCATTTTCATGCTGTAAAGAATATGGGAGAGTTTTTTCTATTAATGGTATATGTTTTTCTGGTTCTTGAACAATGGTGTTCCATGCACGTATGATCAGCTCTAAGTCTTCACTGAACAGTGCGCTTTCCAATTCTTCCGTCGGTAACGGCTCTGATAATAGGGGCATTTCATCCACGAACTGTTTTGAATAAAGTCCTTCTAAAAATTTTTCAAAGTTTTCAGCTAGCTCCTCTGTATTTGCACCAAGATAAAATATTTTCTGAGTTTCAAGGTGAAGGACAATATTTCCATTGGTACAAACTGCAATCGGGATGACGCTGCCTTCTAATTTCAATTCCTCAAGAGATAAAAAGCGGTCGATTTCTATAGCTTCCTTTTCCGTTAAAAAATACATTTTCTCCGCTTCTCCTTCGTGTAAAGCAGTCACGAAAGACGCATACTGATCCGGCAGTTTGTAAGGAAGACTATGTCTCTCTTTTTTTGCTTTATGGCGGCTATGATTTTCCTTCTCAAATTCCTGATCGTGGTGAAAAATTTGTGTTTTATAAAAATGGGTAATGGAAAATTGTTTTGCGGCTACCTTCCATTCCGTCATCGGATTGTCAAATAAAACACTTAAGATGAAGCTTTTGTTATTAAGATCCCCTTCTTCATAAAGCCAAAACATACCTGGTGTTAAAGGTATTTCGGATTGTTCCTCCTTGATTCCAGTAATCTCAATAACGATGGCATCCCCCTTGCTGAAACTGCCTTCCCCATTTAACGTTAATCTGAGTGCATCGTAATCGCGATGGATATATTGTAATTCTGCGTCATGTAATCCATCTTCCAAAATGCTGATCAGCTCTTCCGGCAGATTTTCGCGAATATGTTCAAAATGATTATTCGCTTCATCTAACACTTTTTCGCATTCCTCAATTTTAGCCTTCAACCAAAGACTCGGGAATTGTAAGCAGGTGCGCCTTCTGCATTTCGTCATACCATTCTTTTGTAAAAAATTTCATTATATCTCTCCTTATATGCTATCCGCCATTTTTTCTCATACAATGAATTCACTTCTTATAAGCGTTTCACCTGCTAAAAAGGAGAAATTTAACAAAATAGGTGATGGGGGTGTCTAATAATTCGTTTTTACGGCTTATTGACGCCCCCATGAATGTTTTAGAAACGTTGATATATCGGTGTTTATGATTTTTTGTTTTCAATGGGGATCTGACTTTCTGGACAGCCCCTTTAATTTTTTAACTTAATATGCGATGAAATAAAAACATCCATGAGTAATTTTACTCCCCACCCATGCATGAAAATCCATCATTCCTTCCCATAATGGATATGAACGCAAACAGTTTTGAAAGACGTTCTCTTTAATGGTGGTTCGACCCTGTAATAAAAACTGTTTGAGTCCATTTGGTGTTCCACCCATTGTCAGCCCTTTTCGTGTGAAAAGGTGACTACGAACAGAAAAATGCCTAACGTGCAAATGGACTCCCTGTTTGCGAATTTATCGATGGAAGGAGTAAGAATCATGGATGTTCTTTATCATCGTTGTGCAGGATTAGATATCCATGCCGAAACAATTGTCGTTTGTGCTCTTCTTGGAGAGGAAGAACACGTTCAAAAGGAAGTTGAAACATTTCCTACTTTCACGAAAGACTTGTTTCGTCTTCTGAAATGGTTAGAAGATCGTGGTGTCACTCATATTGCGATGGAGAGTACGGGCGTTTACTGGAAACCTGTGTTCAATATTTTGGAAGATTACTTTGACATTACACTTGCCAACGCTCAGCGAATCAAAAATGTACCGGGGAGAAAAACCGATGTTTCCGATGCAGAATGGATCGCCAAATTGTTGCGTTACGGATTGATCGAGAAGAGTTTCGTACCTCCTGAGAACATTCGAGAATTACGGGATTTAACTCGCTTGCGCAAAAAATGGATCGGGCAGTTAACCGCGGAGAAAAACCGCATTCAAAAAGTGTTGGAATGTTCCAATATCAAGTTAAGTTCCGTGATTTCGGATGTATTTGGTGTATCTGGGCGAAAGCTACTGGAACGTTTAATGAAACAGGGATACATCGAAGAAACCGAAGTCGATGCTTGCATTCACAGGAGTATGAAGAGGAAAAAACAACAAATTCAGGATTCTCTCTTTGGTACATTGACCAACCATCAACTGTTCATGATTCGCCAATCGTGGAAGCACATCGAATCGTTGGAAAGTTTACTTCGAGACATCGAAGAACGAATCGACCAACTCTTACAAGTATACAAACAAGAGATGGAGCTTCTTGTGACCATACCGGGGGTCAAGAAGGAAACCGCTGCCGTGATTATCGCTGAAATCGGAGTCGATATGGGACAATTTCCAACGTCTCAACACCTCGCTTCATGGGCGGGAGTCGCGCCGGGAAATCATGAAAGTGCTGGAAAACGAAAAAGTACCCGAACGACGAAGGGGAATCCGCATATCAAGTCGGCGTTATGTGAGGCGGCTTGGGCTTTGTCTCGATGTAGGAATCAACGTTTGGCAGCGAAATATTGGTCATTGGCGGCACGCAGGGGAAAGAAAAAAGCACTCGTTGCGATCGCGCACCGAATGCTTACCATCATTTACTGCATCATTTCTCGAAAAGAACCGTTTCGAGAGCAGTAAATAAATTAGTATAACCAAAAAGGTTCAGAAATATACGAGATACCTAAAAATAAGGTAGCTCTGCTTTCCTATTGCCTTTTTTTGGTCGTTAATAGGGTATCCAATTTGATTGTGGGGTATACCGCTTCAGCCATGGTTAATTGATTTTCACAGAAAAAGTGAAGGCTAAAATATCAATATTTTTATTGGCAGGAAACGTAAAGAGATTTTTCTTGCTTTGTGGAAAGGGAAAATTTTTTTAATGGTTACTGCCAATGAATTTTTTGAAGAATGGAAGAAAAGTTGTTTGCAAATGTTTACTCAGATTTTGACCTGCTGCATGAGCAGCAAGAAAATGTCTAGTTATGGAATGCTATCCTAATTTTTAAGCTAAACATTTAGCAGCTTCATAGATTGTGTGAATTTTAGGAGGGATAAAATGACACATATCGCAGTTGACATCGGTGCATCAAGCGGACGGCTTGTCATAGGGGATATAAAAAATGGGAAATTGACAATTGAAGAAATACACCGATTTGCCAATGGTTTTACGGAACGAAATGGAACGTATTATTGGGATATTGATCATTTGCTGACGGAAATTGTAAAGGGATTGGCATATGCCAAAACATTGGGAGTGAAAAGGTGTACACTTGGAATCGATACTTGGGCTACAGATTATGTGCTGGTCGATCAAGAAGGAAAAAGGGTGCAAGAGGTCATAGCATACAGAGATAAAAGAACAGAACGGACGATTGAGAAGATTACGAAGCATATTTCCAAAAAAGATATATATGAAAAAACAGGCATTCAGTTTTTATCCTTCAACACCTTATACCAGTTATATGAAGAAAAAAAAGAAAATCTTGAAAAAACGAAAATGATTATGACAGTTCCTGATTACTTAGGATACAAACTGACTGGATGTGCAGTGACGGAAGTGACAAGCGCATCTTGTACTCAGCTTTTAAACGTGAAAGAAAAAGATTTTGATCAAGATTTGCTTCAGCTGCTGTCAATTGAGCGTGAGCAGTTTCCGCCGTTTTCTTACCCCGGGGACATGCTCGGATATGTCAGAAACGAATATTTTCCTGATTACGATCTGCCCGAAACAAAAGTGATTATAGTCGGTTCTCATGATACAGCTTCCGCAGTTGCAGGAGTACCTGCTGCTGAAAAAAATTGGGCGTATTTAAGCAGCGGAACTTGGTCTTTGATTGGGATTGAATCGGATGCGCCAATCATTACAGAAAAATCATTATTTTACAATTATACAAATGAGTGGGGAGTGTTTGGGACATACCGTTTTTTAAAAAATATTATGGGCATGTGGATTATTCAAGAAGTGAGAAGACATTTAACGAAAGATTACAATTTTGCCCAAATGGTTGATGAGGCAAGAAAGGCGCCTCCGTGCAAACAATTTATCAATTTTAACGATCAGCGATTTTTTAATCCGGACAATATGGTAGAAGAAATTCAGAAATATTGCAGGGAAACGCTTCAGCCTGTGCCGCAATCAACAGGAGAAATTGCGAGATGTGTATTTACAAATCTGGCTATACTATATTCCTTGTCAATTGATGAAATTGAAAGTATATCGGGCAGAACAATCGATTCATTATATATTGTCGGAGGCGGCTCGCAAAATGATTTCATAAACGAAATGACCGCTGCTGTAAGCGGAAAAACGGTTTTTGCCGGTCCCTCTGAAGCAACGGCTGTAGGAAATATTTTAATTCAGCTAATAGCGGAGAAAAAGCTTGCAAATTTACAGGAAGGACGGAATCTAGTTTTGAACTCTTTTTCTATAAAGCGTTTTGATCCAAGAGAAAGCGGAAACGATGTATTAAAAGAACAATTTAAACAAGCTGTTTTCTCCTGGATATGTACAGAGTACCGGCTCCATAAGAAAAATTGATCATAACACAATAACTCATAGTGCCTATGTTACATCAGGAATGAGCGGCGCTCCAATTTATGTTCACCAGCAATTGGAATGTATTATCATTAAAAAGTACATCGAGTTGGGGAATAGCATTTCCAACAGCCTCAAAAAATTTCATTTAAACTTGGGGGCGCAAAATGAAACAGAATATGGAAAGGTTCCTTTTGATGTTCTTAATAGATTAGCTGCCGTTTTATCGGATCATGTACAATAAAAGAGTTTTTAGAATAAAGAAAGAATTGGTGTCACTATTCCAAAAGGCAAATAAATGAACTTCAAAAGGAACCACAAAAATTTTTCTCTCAATTTATTGCTCCAAGAAAAATGTTAACGGAATGTTGAACATAAATTTTAATAGAGAAATATTTGAAAAAGGTAAACCGATTCTTTTTACAGTGAAAAAGTCAAGAAAAAAGCGGTAAGACTTTACTTTAGCTGTTTAATTTTTTTCATCATTTTGTGAAAACCTTCCTCTCCCATTGTTAATAATTCTTTCTTCATTTGTTGATTGACTAGGCAAAAAGCAGGGATTCCTTGAATACCAAAAGATTGTGCGATTGCATAGTTTTGATCTAAAACTACAGGAATTGTAATCTTTTTTTCCTCTACTCGTGTTTTCACAAGCTCCAACGCTTTCTCTTCAGCTGTATAAGGTACATGAACGGCAATGACATGAAAGGTTTCAAGATTAACTGTTTCTTCTAATAACTGATCCGTTAATTCACTGCAATACGGGCAGCTAATTGACCAAAAATAAAACAAAAGCCGATTGGATGATGGGAAATCATGGCCGTTTTTTGGAACGTTCAGCCACGGCAAGTCTTTTGTCATTGTTTGTATTAAATCCATGTGCTGTTCCTCCTCATTGATCCTTTAGTTGCATAGCGATAATTTTACCAATTGCTTCCTCCGCGGCAAAAGGACTGACCATTCCGGACGGCTTATCCAGTTCTTCTTTTAGACACTTCAACATAAGAGGTTCAATTTTAGACGGATCGATCAAGGAGATTGCCCATGATGCCCAAAAACGCGGTTTTCCTTCTGTATTTCGTGCAACTTCAACGAGGGCGTTCAGACTGTGATGTCCGATTCTCATTAAGGATAAAGCAGCTGACATTCTTATATCTTCGTCGTCATCTTTTAAAAGCGAAGCGAGTTCGGGAACTGCTTCCTTTGCATCTGCACCAAATTCCCCCAGCACAACGGATGAAATCATTCGGAGGGATTTCTCATCTTTTAAAGCTTTTATGAGTATTGGGACAGCGGCTTTTCCCGTTTTTTTTAGCTCTTTCACTCCTTGAAATACCGTTGCTTCATCGCTGCTTTTTAGTTTCGTTAAGGCTTGAGAGATTATTTCATTTGAACTCATGAAAATTCATCTCCTTAAGAAAAAGTATTAAATCCCTTCTGATTCAACGTTCATATTGATAGAAAGATAAGAATAAAATCGTGCTTAACACGATCATGAAAAGAGGCAGCCAATAGAAAAGAAGGTTTTTGAAAAGAAAAAACAAAAGGATGTAACAAAGGGTGCTCCCCATACAAATGAAAGCAAAATTTTTATAGTATGAAATCAGGCTGAGAGAGGGGTCTTTTTTATATGTTCTAACAAATGCCGCCCAGCGGATGGAAAGCATGAGCATGTATCCTCCAAGCCCGTACAAACTAAATGAAAGGAAATCTGTAAAAGCAGTGTTGAAATGGAAATGCCACATACCCACGCAATAAAGATAAAATAGAAAGATCCAAGCGGTATTCGAGCCTTCCAGCAGCAATGCTTTTTTCCATAGTTTTCCCGGCAGCAAAAAAAGATCTCCAGACTTTGCATGTCTAATTAATCCTGAATAGTAGGAACTGCTGAAAAAAGCTCCGATTGTTAAAACGACCAAAATATAAAACCAATAAATGTTTTTTGCAATGAAAACGGGAACTAAGATGAGAAGAACAAACAAATGAGTAGCATGAAAAAAAATGTATTTCTTGGCAAGCAATATTTCGAGCCAAAGGAAAGAAAAAATACCGTTTAATCCTTTCAGCCCCCACCATGTGTGCATCTCTTTCAGGCTGTTTTTAAAAAAATCGGTTTGATGATCTTGAAACTCCGCCCAAAAATCAGCTTCTTTTACCAATTTTTCTTTGCATTCCGATTTTTTCGTTGTTATTCGAATAATCATGAACGAAAGGGCGATCATGATTAGAAAGGCAAGAAACCCTTGCAGCAAAAAGCTGTTTGTAAATAAATAGCCGATAAAGCCGATATGGTGGCTAATATACTTCTGCCAAATCAATTCATTGGCTTGAAAAAAAGAACCATAGAGAGCAATACCATATATAACGGTGAGAATGAAGGCAACAAAGGAGAAAGCAATTTTTGTTCCTTTTACAGTTCTGGCACAGGACATAGCCATTATCCATGATTCTAATAAAACAATGAGACAAAGTAATCGGATTGATTGTGCTGTTAACCGGCCAAATGGATTTCCTGCCAAAAAATAAACGGCATCAGCTGTGATTCCTGAGAGAAGACAGAGCAACCCTTTCCAAGACAATCGCCATAATAATATGGAATAAACGATTTTAGTGAAAGAATAAGGGGCGGTATAAAGCCATATGACGTCTTGCATGAGCCCAGGTATGCGGTTGGAAAGCAGCCCAAAAATGGTCATGACAATAAAAATTCCTGAGCAAATCCATCCTGTATAGGCAATGTCCCAACTTCTGGAATTAGCCCCCCATTCAAGTTGAAACAGAAAAAACCATATAAATAAAACAAAAATGAACAGAAAGAATTTTATCCCGTGTTTTTGGCTATCGATTTCTCTTTTCGCTTGAAGGAACAAAAATGACCAAATATTAATCATTTGACCAATCCCCTAAACTGCGTATGACTTCTTGCTTCCAGGCTGGATATTCTTCGTTGTTTTTTGGTACGGCCATTTCTTTTACAATACGGCCTTCTCGAATTAATAACACTCTGTTAGCCGTTTCCAATACAAATTCGAGGCTGTGGGTGGATATGAGAATGGCGCTATGATGCTTTGATTTACGGACAAGCCAGTTGGCAAGCCATTGTTTGGAAGAAATATCCAAACCGATTGTTGGTTCATCCAATATATATATAGAAGCGTTTTGTATAATGGCGCCAGCCAAAATAACCCTTTGCTTTTGTCCCCTTGACAATTGCCCGCTTAATCGATCCGCCAACGATTCAATATTTACCTCTTTTAAAGCTTCATAAACTTTTTTTTGAAGGTCTTTTTTTTCAACTTTGAAGGCTCTGGCGCGAAATTGCAAATGTTCCGCTACGGTTAAGGTAGGGTACAAATATGGGTGATCCGGAATTAGCGAAGCGGATTGCTGCGCTTCAACCGTACCAGGGGAATGCCCCGCAATTTTGATCGTCCCATCATCAGGGGTGTATAATCCAGCGAGACACCTAATGGTTGTTGTTTTACCTGCCCCGTTTGGCCCTAATAAGGCTACGATTTCTCCTGAATGAACGGAAAAAGTTATATCTTCTACACCATCGCCGTTACGATATTTTTTCTTCAAATTGGTTACTTGGATGATCTTCATGCCTCTCCTCCATTGTTATACTGAGGGTTGTTTGAAGGTTTCACTGGCCTTCAATTTTTTCTGGAAAGTGTAATCCCAAAGCGGCTTCATGACAAGAATAAAATTATAAATAAAATGAATGGTTAAGGAGGACAGAAAACCGAACTGGATGAAAAAGAATCCCAGTATAATGCCAAAGATCACTAATTGGATCCATCTGATCCATCTGGGATGAAATCCTGTTCCTTGGTGCATAATGGCCCATAGAATGGAGGAAATGATGATCGCCAAAGCCCAATTGCCGCTCAACCACCATATCGTCGGAATGATCAACAAACGGTAGACTGTTTCCTCTGCAATGGAGCTTTGCAGGCCGATGCTTAATCCTTGTTTAAATGTAAAGCCTGACAAGTAAATGGTACGATTGGACAACTCGGGAGAAATTCGCAGCCAATTTTTCTCTTCCAGCCATGAAAAAATTGCTGAAAAAAAACCTAAGCAGCCGATGCCGACACTTAAGCCGACGAAAAACTGCCATACAGCATTATCAAAAAAAGCTATTTGGAGAACATTACTCAAAGAGTGCCCTGCCAATGAACATATATATACGACGAAACCTGTGGCCAATCCTGCTAAAATTGCCGATAAGATTCCAAGAGCATAAACCGTTTTTATGCTGAGGCGGGAATCATAAGTATTGACGATGCTCAGTTGAATGTCTTCTTTTATTGTTATGATGTTACAAAAGAATAGAACCGCCCCCAGCAAGATGCTTGCAGTGATGCCGGCATTTTGGCGAAGGTTGATAAGGATGATGATCGCTGCAATAACGGCCAGGCATGACGCTAATACTCCCGTCATATTTAAGGTAGATTCCATTTGCTCTTTCTTAACCGCTGTTTCGATGTCTTCTGTCAATATCTCTTGTTCTGAACCGATATAGAATATTTGCCCGTTATGGATTTCAACCGTTATTTTCATTCTTACTGGTTGAGATTCGGCAATATACCAGTACGTTTCAATATTTTCCAAGTCTTCTTCTTTTCTGCCTGCACCTGTGAATTGAGATGCAGCCCATAATCCATTATCTGAGACGGCAAGCTCTTTTTTTAATTGTTCCGGAGAGGAAAAAGCGCCTTTATGTTTCGCCATTTCTTTCTTTGACAGGTTCGCGGTGTAAAACGTAATTTCTCCATTTGAATTGATGCCAATGATGACTGATCGGTTTTCTCGAACGAATCTAATTCTCCATGATTCGACTAAACCCCAATGATATAAAATATGGCGAACTTTGTTTAACAATCCTAGGTGATGCAGCATATTGACGGTATTTCGGTCGTACCAATACATCGCATAAAAATCCCAATCTGATACATCAATGCCGGAATACCGTTTAATGAATTGCACTGCCAATTCCCGAGCTTCTTTTTTATGTAATAATAGCGATTCGTACGTTTTTGGTTTGAATTTGTAAAACAGAAAGGTTCCTGCAATAGGAAGGATGATCCATAATAAATGGATGATGGTCGTCATCATGGTTTAACCTCAGCTTCTTTTTGAATGGTAAAAGGCAAATCGGCTTCAGGTAATTCTATCTTTCCTATACATCTACATTGTTTAGCAAGTCGCTTCGCTTGCATTAGCCTTTCCGGTGAACCGATCTCCTGCATGCTGTTTTTTAAGACGTTTCCAAGGGATGTATCTTCAATTTGACAAGGTGTAACTTGTCCATCCGCACGAATATACCATGACAAAAATCCCGGCGTGCAGAAATCTGTAAGACTATCATTTTGATGGTGGTCTTCCCAATCCATAATAATGATTTGATCACTCCATCTTTTTTTGGCGTCTGCCAACTGCTGCTTTACTTTCTCCTTCATTTCGCTTGTCATGTCTTGATATTCAGATGCTCTGCCTACGGGAATAGTTTGACCCGCACGAAATACAACTGCGCCAACTTCCACCGATTTTTCGATTACTTCATAAACTTCTTTGTAGTTGAGTTGGTTAACAGTCATAGCAATGAGGACGGGAACCGATGATTGAGCAAAACGTTCGGCATTTTTCAAGCTTTCGGAAAATCCTCCTTCTCTCCCTCTTAACTTGTCATGGGTGCTGCTGTTTCCATCTATACTTATTTGGACACTGACATTTCCCAAGTGGCTGATCAGTTCAATCTCATCGTCGCGCCAATTTAGGCCATTGCTAAAAAGGTTGACGTTCGTAAATAAAGAACTGGCTGTGGCAATGATTTTCAAGAAATTTTTTGTTAGCTTTGCTTCTCCGCCTGTAATGGTGATGTCAGCTACACCGTGAGATGCGAGTTTTTGCAACACTTTTATCCATTGGGAAGATGATAGTTCATCTGGATACGGTTTTCCTGAGCTTGCATAACAGAAAGGACACTTCAAATTGCACATATTTGTTAATTGAAGGGTGCAGCTGATTGGCAAATAGTACTCTGTAGATCCGGTGATCATCAAAGGGTGATTTAGCAGGCCTTTTTTCCACGCTGATGTAAATGGATGTGAATCTAGCTCGTTATTTAATTCTTCCTCACTTACCTTTTCTTTTGAAAGAATCTCCCAAATTCTTGCCGTTTTTTGAACACTGTTATTTTTGGCAAGCATTAAAGCTAATTCTGTTCCCCTGCCGCTAAGTCTAAAATAGAACATGCTTTTTCTGTCAAGCAAAATGGCCCCATGAGGTTGGAAGTGGATCGCAAATTCTGGTGAAGTGTTAGTTGCCGTTTCTAACAATTTTGACATAAAATCCTCCCTCTATAAATGTTGATATATCAATGGTTGTAGCCATTTTCAGGGGTGTCAAAAAATTTTTTTTCGACACGTTTTCTAACTTTGTTTCTCAAATCTGTATATATATGACATTGGATGGGTGCGCTTCACTGCCACTACTCCTTTACTTTAGGGAGCAGTTAAAAAACTGCTCCATTGCAATCCTTTTGAATATAATGGTTATAGCAGGCGCATTGCCGGATGTGGGAGCCAGCAGACTCTAGTCATCGAGATACTTTTTGAGGCCCAGCAGCTCATACATCCAGCCGCTTTCACAATCGAGGTGCCTGCTGGCTTTTTCAGTTCCTTGATAGCTGTTGGCTCCCACTGTTTTTTTTGCTTCTCCATAATCCCATCTCCTTCCAATTAAAAATGGTCATTATTGGAATAAAATATAACTGTTTAAAATTTAGCATAGCGATAATGTCGAAGTAAGAAATAAATTGTCATTTTGTTATAATTTTTTGAAAATTTAATATAAAGATTTCATAACAGCTTGTATTGGTGCAAGAGCTGTTTATTATTGATACAAGTTTCATGCTTATTAGCCTTTTGATACAGGATGTCCGTTTCAGCAACCGGTAAGCCTTATCATCCAACCAGTGATTAGCGATTTACGCTACGGTTTTTGTATAAACTCAAATCCATATGAAGACCTTGCCACTTCCTTCACCTCAGCCCTTTCAGTTACAAAGCGTTTCATTGATGAAAGGCATTTAGAGCGCCACATCAGGAAAATGAAAAAAATATATAAAGCGCGGCGTGACTATGTAAAAAAATGTTTGACTGAACAATTTGGCGACACAGTTAAAATTTTTGGCGATTCCACCGGTTTGCATTTAGTCGCAGAATTTCAAAACATCGTGTTTTTAATCAAGTAGTAAATGAAATAATGAAGAAGCATAAAGTGAAAATTTATCCTGTAGAAGTTCATGCTATTCAAAAAGGAATCCATCAAAACAAAATTATTTTAGGATATGGAAATTTAACAAAAGAAGAAATTGCGGAAGGCATTTTTAGATTAAGGCAGCTCTAAATTAGGAGGTGTTCATCGTGGGGCATCTAAACGTTTGATGAAGATGAAAACATGTAGGATATTCATTTTAAATGTCGATAATAAAATTGTCCAAACATGCCCATGAAACGATAATATTGACCAAATACAAAGTTTGATGAGAGCGCTGTTTATGGAGGTAAGTTTGCTGGGACTTTAAGTCATGCAGGGTTTTAATCAAACGTTTGTTTAAGGGGTTAAACTCTCTCACAACTTTGAGGGGGTTTTTTTATGTGCTAAAAATTCGTTTCAAATGAATCAATTTCAGAGGATTTTATTTCATCAAATGAATTATCATAGACAGCCCCCGAACAAAACGGGGAAAAAGTTGGTATCATGCAAAACCACATGTATTTTGCCCTTTTGAGTTTTCGCTGGATCTTCAAATTCTAAGCGAATACATTTTACTTCAAGTAGAATGAAAGACAGCGGATCTTAAAGCATGCCGGATAGTGCGTCTGCTAAGTTTAAATGCCTGTATTGATTATAATATACGTTAGTTTTTATGTCGATGGCACATCATTTTGCTTTCATTCGTACCGCCTATGCCGAGTTTCTTTTTCAACGCTCGGATTTTTTCCTCAGGCTCTCGGTCGGGATTTCTGTTTTTTCCCTTTTCAGCATTATGTTGCCTGCATTGAATTTAAATTTTTGTTTGATTTGTTTGATGTTATAAGATATTATAAATCTGTAAAAAAGCGGAAGGATGATGGTTTGGATATGACTAACTAATTCTATCTTTAAGTTGCATTTTTAAGGAAGCGAATATATTTTCTGGATAGGATTAGTATGTGTTTGAAAATGCTAAATACAAATCACCGCAGTATGCCTGTAGAATAAACCTGCTGTCCAGAAAACAGAATAGCAGGTTTTCTATGTGCTTGAAATAGACCGGAAGAAAGCGTAGGTACTCACTATGTCAATGTCTCAGTGGAGAAAAATGATTATTTTAATGATTAACATGTTTATAACTATTGGAAGCTTCGGCATTATTATCCCCATATTGCCTGCTTATTTGGAGTCCATTGGTCAAGGCGGTACGGCAGCTGGTTTAATGGTCGCAATATTTGCAGGAGCCCAGCTTGTGTTTTCTCCAATTGCAGGGAAATGGACAGATCAGTATGGCCGGAAAAAAATGATTGTTTTAGGATTAATCGGTTTAACTGTTTCTATGTTTATCTTTTACGCATTTGATTCCATTTGGTGGCTGTACGCTTCGCGTGTAGTTGGGGGGATAGGCTCCGCGCTTCTGGTACCCGCTATTTTTGCTTATATTGCCGATATTACGACAATTGAGCAGCGGGCTAAAGGCAACAGTTTCATTTCAGCAGCCATGTCGCTTGGGATTGTAATAGGACCAGGGGTTGGCGGTTTCTTTGCTGATTTTGGATTGAAAATGCCTTTTCTTGTTGCAACGATCGTCTCTTTAGCGGCTGTTATTTTTTCATTAACAGTTTTAAAAGAAAGTGTTGAACAACAACATGCCCCGGAACAAAAAACGCAAATCAATGATGAGCCGATGTTAAAAAAATTGGTTTCGTCCGCTCATAAGCCGTATTTTATGCTGTTGATTATTACTCTTGTTATGAGCTTTGGTTTAATGGCTTATGAATCTGTCATCGGGTTATATATGGATGATCAGTTTGGGGCAACACCGCAAGAAATTGCTTGGATGGTTACATTAACTGGACTGATAAGTGTGATTGTGCAGTTGTTTGTGGTCGATAAGCTTGTCGGCCGCTTTGGGGAAGGAGCCGTTTTAAATTTCTTTTTAGGCGTAGTTGCAATTGGATTTTTCCTTTCATTGTTTGCCGACAGCTATTCTCTGTTTTTTGTCATCACCCTCTTGATTTTTCTTGCAACATCCATCTTGCGTCCTGTTTTGAACACTCTTATTTCAAAGATGGCTGGAAATGAACAAGGCTTTGCCATGGGGTTAAACAACGCCTATATGAGTATAGGAAATATATTGGGGCCGATGTTGGCGGGAATATTATATGATATTCAAATTTTGTATCCTTTCATTTTAGGATGCATTTTATTAGTGTTTACACTTTTTATTACTGTCTTTTGGCAAAACAAGTCATTGAAAAATACGAAACTGGCCAAATCCAAGTCGTCTAGTTAACGCTAAGAACTGTTGTTATTTCTCACCTTTTTTAGACCGAAGTGACAAGATGAATAGGCTTGTAAAAATCTATTCTCGTTGGGAAAATTGATTCCAACCTGTAACTTTTTTAAACAGTGCGGGAATGGATCATTTGCTGGCGCCGAAGTTCAATTGAAGCCGTCGTACAAGGAAAATAAAGCGCGATCGCTTGGGCGTTTACGGATTTTTGGACAGCCTCTTTAATCAAAGGCTGTCCTTTTTCTTGTATTTTGGCATGCCATTCACATGAAACGTATTCGACCAGCTTGAAATAATTGGTATTAGAAATTAGTTAGATAGCTTAAACTGTTGAACGAACCCGTTGAGCTCTTCTGACAGATTTGCCAACTTCATGGAATTTCTTCCATCGAGCTGTTCGTCTGTTCGGATGCGGCAGATGTTTGTTCAATTCCTGCTGCAGACTGTTCAGCTAAAGAAATCCGCACAACATTTTTGCTTTCACCTCTGTTTTGATCTTTATTTTTGCATATGCCCATAAAGCAGGGGAGAAAATGAACTAAATGAAATGGTAAAAATGAATAATTTTTATTCATATTATATTATAGCCAAATATGTTAATTATTGTAAATTTTAGTAGTACCTTTCCTTCTTCTAGACTAAAAAGAATTTGTCATATTTGGATGAAGAAATCATATACATTTAGTGAATTTTTCACCTTGTTTTAAAAGAAAAATAAAAAGGTGCGGGGGGATATTGTGGATCATTATGTACAGGTGGAAAAAAGAATAGATGTGAGGCGAGACCAATTTGCGCTTTCTGAAGGTTATATCCATTCTTCTTTAGAAACTTCGCCATGGGTCCCGTTTGTAGAAAACGTCTGGATACGCCATTTGTCTTTTGACATTCGCAGCAATACTTCCGTCAATGTTCTTCGGGTTGGATCTGGCGGCACGCTTGGCAGGCATCGCCACCGCGGTCCTGTCACTGGTTATGTAGTTAAAGGAAGCTGGTATTACAAAGAATACGACTGGATCGCAAAACCGGGAGATTTTATTCGCGAAAGTCCGGGCAGGACACATACACTCGTTTCCGACGAAGGGATGGAAACTGTGTTTCATTTAAACGGACCGCTTGAATTTCTCGATGATCAAGACCGTATCATTGAAACGGTAGATGTATTTTGGTTTATCGATCATTACTTAACTTATTGCGAGAAAAATAATTTGCCCATTAATAAAGATTTGTTTTTATGATCCTTTGAAACTGATGTAAATAAATGACAGCGTTTACAAAGATGAAGAACCGTTCTAGTTCGGAACGGTTTTTTTCATGTATATCTAAGAATTTCTATTTCATGAGTCAGTGCGTTTGACATAGTACCTTGTGGTTTCATATAATTTGAAACTAAATGATGTAAAAAGGAGCAAGACTATGGAAAAAAATCATCAAAATCCATTACAAGACATTCATCAATCAATTGTATTAGAAGCCTCAATTGAAAAAGTTTGGGAGGCGGCGGCTACGTCAGAGGGGATTGCGTCATGGTTCATGCCAAATCAAATGATTTTCAGCCAAAGCTGGGACATGAATTCCATCTGCAATCTCCTTTCGGGCCGTCTCCATGTAAAGTGGTAGAACTTGAACCGCCTTACCTCCTCTCTTTTACATGGGATACAGAAGGCTGGGTTGTTTCATTTATTTTGAAGGATTTAGGGGATAAAACTGAATTTACTCTTATTCACAGCGGATGGAAGCATCCTGACGATGTGCTGCCTAAAGTAAATGAAAAAAGCTCTGTTGTTCGTGAACGGATGAATCATGGCTGGATGAACATTTTGAAAAAATTGCAAAAGGTTGTGGAATAACAAAAAATTCATTTACGTTTTCAGATCCAGCTCGGGGAAATAACTTGGAGGAAAAGAAAACAACAAAAAAATTAGGGAGATGATGATCTCCCCAATGCAATCGCCATATCGTCCGAAGAATAGAGGAAAAGGTGGCTGCACTTTTTTGAACACTGAAAAAAAGATTTTTTATTAAATCTTTTCGAATACTTCCAATTTTAGCGGATGTGCTAAAGCTTCAGTCATTAAATAGGAAAGTGTTGATTCCGCGCCCCGATTTTGATTAGGGCCATCGGAGTTCAGACCGTCGCAGCAGCTGCCATCGCTAGGATCGACTAAAGGAATGTGATGGTCATTCCCACCATAAAACCAGTCTCGGCAGCGCAGTACAACTTGTAAGTAAGCAGAATCATCCAAAATATGATAAGCTTCGTTTGCAGCTAAAGCTAGTTTCATAACATCGATGGGCTGCTGATCCCAGTCGGCGCGATTGTGGCGGCTGCACCAACCCCGGTTGCCGATTGGACGAATGGAGGAGCTGTTGAATCCGCCCATCTTTTCGATGAGAAAATCAAGACTCTCTTTGGCAATTCGCAATGTTTCATTGCGACGGTTGTATCGATAGGATAAAAATAATCCCCAAGGCAAAATTCCATTGGCATATGTCATTTGTTTTTCGAACCAATGCCAATCTTCCGTTCGGTGCTCTTTGTATGCTGTTAATAAACTATGTTCGCATGTTTCTGCCAATTGTTTAAGTTCATCTTCTGCTATTTCAAGAGAGGAAATGCTGTTTTTCTTTTCCATGAGCAGTTTGCTGCAGCTGGCCAGCACCCATGCTTGGCTGCGGGCAAAACGAAGCTTGCGGCATGCAGAAAGGGCATTGCGCAAAATTTCTGCTGCCACATAGCGGCGGGCATTGTCATTAAGTTTTAAATAGGCCATTGTCACTGCCCAAACTGATCGACCAAGACAATCTTCAGAACGAGTTTCCGATTCAGGTGTTCGGTCATAATAAAAGTTATTATGAAACCATCCATCATCCCTTTGGGCCCAAAGCAAAAAGGCTAAATACCGATCAAGCATTCCGTAGAGTCTCTTCAATTCAGACGGTTCATCTTGAAGAAGCTCTATCCATTCAATACATAGCCAAAGGGCGCGCGCATTGTCGTCTGTTGAATATCCTTCTTTACGGCGCGGAATCCGGCCGAGGCAATGCTCGATCAACCCTGTATCGTCAGTTAAACGTTCCAAATGATCAAAATTAATATTTGGTTGGTGCAACGTGTTTCACCACGCTTTCGTTCGGCTCTTTCACACCCTTCTCATCCAAGTCCATTTCGCCGATTTTGGCAAACAGCTTCAAATATTGCATCCCGACAGTTGGCCAATGGGTTGCCTTTCCAATCTGCCGAATTCGATTTTCCCATTGGTGCAATGCATTGTCATCCATTAATAGCTCTTTTAATCGCTGTTCCCATGCTTTGATGTCGCCATACGGAAGAAGCAGTTCTTCACAGCCTTTTAATAAATCTTGTGCATGTTCGTATGGCGTGGAGAGAATTGGACGGCCTATTCCGACGGCATAAGCCAGCGTTCCGCTTGTGATTTGCTGCATGCCCGGATAAGGAGTTACATATAGATCACACGCTGTTAAGTAGGAGACGAGCTCCTCTTCATTAAAGTAACGGTCAATCATTCGGACATTCTCTTCTAATCCGAGCTGACGAATCATGTTTTGCAGCTCTTCACGGTATGATTCTCCTTCCCGCTTTTTCACTTCAGGATGCGTTTGTCCCGCGATAATATATAACGTTTCCGGTACTTCATGGACAACTTCTGGGAGGGCTGAAATTAGAGACTCGATTCCTTTGCCGCGATTCAGTAATCCAAATGTAAGCAATACTTTTCTGCCTTCAAATCCCAGCTGGCGGCGAAGCTGAACCCGCTCGTTATCTCGAGGTTTAGGCGATCCATGTGGAATGTAGACAATTTTATTTTCGGGCAAATTATACGCTCGGACTAAATAAGAGACAGCCTTGCGATTCATGACGACTATAGCGTCGCTTAAATCGGCAATTTCCTGCTGGACTTGCCGATATGGCGGCTTAGGATCAGAGAAAATCGTGTGAAACGTCGTGACGAGCGGTTTATTTAATGCGCGTACAAAGTCGACTATGTACTCTCCCGCTTCACCGCCGAAAATGCCGAATTCATGTTGCAAAACTACAACAGAAATATCGCTTCGATTGACCCTTTTGGCCATCTTCACATAAGCTGAACGATCTTGCATTGGCAAAGGCCAAAATCTCGGATTATTTTCATATACATTTCTGTCATCATTTTCATTATAAAGTACAATGATTGGGTCACGATTACCGCGTTTGCCAGCAGCGCTTACGTTTGTAAATACATGTTCAGTGAAGGTAGCAATACCGCAACGGCGCGGAGGATATGTGCTGACATATGCAATTCGACTCATGCTTGCATCACCCTCTCATATTGGTTCAAGATCAAGTTATCGTACACTTTACCTTCATTTAAGAATGTCTTGTAAGCCATAATACTGTTGTTGACACGAATATTATCGCTTATGCTTGATTGATCCCAAAGAATAGAGTTTGAAAAATGCACTTTGGAGCCAATGCGGCAATGATCACCAATCACTGCAAACGGACCAATTACTGACTGATCGCCTACCTCGACATTATCCCCGATTAAAACAGGAGGGATAAAGCGGACGCCAGATCCGATTTTGGTGTCTTTTCCTAACCAAACGCTCGGTTGAACTTGATTTCCGCGAGTAGGCAACGGGTTCCGATTTTCAAGAACGTCCCAATGAATTTTCCGGTAACGTTCTGGTGTTCCCATATCAAACCAGTAACCGCTGCTTATTTTTCCGTATACACTTTTGCTTTTTTGAATAAGGGTGGGAAATGTTTCACGTTCGATAGAAACTTCACGTCCTGCTGGAATGTAGCGCATTACTTCTGGTTCAAGAATGTACAAACCAGCATTGATCAAATTTGATGGTGCTTCTTCACGACGAGGCTTTTCAACAAAACGCAAAATCCGGCTGGAATCGTCCAGTTGAACGACACCGTAAGAAGAAGGGTCATCTACTTCCGTCAGTGCAATTGTGGCGATCCCGCCGCTTTGTTCATGAAATTCAAGAAGAGGAATCAAGTTTGGCAAGTGAACAATGTCGGCATTTACAACAAGAAATCTTTCCTTCAAAAATCTTTCAGCATTTTTGATAGCTCCTGCTGTTCCCATTTGATGTGTTTCATCAGAGTACTCAATGTCTACACCGAAACGTTTGCCGTCTCCGAAGTAATTTTTTATGACATCTGAACAGTGATGTGAGGCTATTACGAATTGGTTGATTCCTTGATCGCGAAGATAAGTGATGAGGTGTTCGAGCCATGGCCGGTTAGCAATGGGTGCCATCGGTTTCGGCAAATTTTCAGTTAATGGGCGTAAACGTGTTCCTAAACCACCAGCTAACAGTAATGTTTTCATTTGTCATCCCTCCATTAGTCTATGATTATGAAGTTCATAACAGATGGATGAATGAAAAATGAAAGTGGCGTATATTGTTAGCACTCAAACCTACTGGTTGCTAATAAATATTATAACAAAATTTCTTATATAAGTAAAATGTATGAATTTCAACTCAGTCGGGGGTTTTCCTATACTTAATGAAAAAAGGGACAAATATAACACCCTTTTGTTTAAAGTCTCCACTCCGATTGATAGAAGCTTAAAAAATGTTTGAAAAACCTCTAAGAAGAGTGCTGTTTGTTTTAATGTCTAATTATTCAGAAAATCTATCAAAAGCCTTATGAAATGATATAATCTCCTTGAATTTTATGAAGAAAGCAGGTGATATCGTTGAACTATTGTCAACAATGCGGACACCGATTAGAAGAAAATCAAACATTTTGTACGAATTGCGGCGCGAAAGTCGTAGAATCACAAAACGCCGTACAATCGCAAAATGTAATGAAGGCAGGGGAGGGATCAGGATCAAGAAGACCGGTGCTGGCAACGAAAAAATCTAAGATTTTTGCAAGTATTGGAGTTCTATTAATTTTAGTAATTGCAAGTTCATTTTTTATTGTAAAATCGGTCTATAAACCGACAAAACTGGCGGAAAATTTTATTCTAGCGATCAACAATCATGATGCAAAAAAAGTGGCTCATTTACTAAACTCGAAGCAATCGGATATAAAAATAGATGAAAAAGTGGCCAAACAATTAATTGACCATTATCAAATGAACCCATCGGAATTTTCTGAACTGAAAAATAGCTTGCATAAAGAAGCCGTTATTTATGAAAAAGGGGCATTTCCTGAGCATACAGATGCAGATATTTCGATCAATAAATTAGGAAAAAAATGGTTATTTTTTGACTATTATGCACTCATACCTAAAAATTTATATATTGTCGTAACGGCAAATCATGATAGCCATATTTACATAGATGGGAAAAAATATGAACCTATAAAAAAAGACGAAGAACGGACTTACGGGCCGTTTTTGCCAATCAATCATAAAGTGCAAGCAGTATACAAAGGAGAATACGCAGACGTAAAGCAAGTGGAAGAAGTTTCGCCAAGTGATGCAGAAGAAAATAAAGTGTACATAAATTTTGATTTAACTGGAGATTATGTATATTTATATTCAAATATTGAAGATGCCACTTTATTCGTCAATGGAAAGAGCACAGGTTTAAAAATTTCGGATGTAGAAGAGTTTGGACCAGTTGCAACAGACGGTTCGATGACGCTTCATGCCGAAATAAAAACTGCTGATGGTACGGTGAAAAGCAATAAAAAGACAATTAAAGAAGCCGGGGAAACGATTGATCTATTATTTGAACAAGAAATTCCAATGGAAGATTTCGAAGATGTTGGAGATTCATTAAAAGACTATCATGATGAACAATCGGAGATCGAAAATGTGATTATGAGCCATTATACTAGTATCTCAAGCGGTGACTACGAAACTGCATATGCAATGTTTTCCTCAAGCCGTCGCAGTAAAATTAGCTATGAAAAATGGTCTAAAGGGCTAAAAAACAATTTTAAAAATGAAGTTACGAATGTAAGTGTGGAAAGTATAGAAAATGATCAAGCGACAGTGAGTTTTCAATTAACTTCTTATGACAAACAGGACGACGGCTCCACATTAGTACAAGAATGGGGAGGGAAATGGTATTTAGTGAAGGAATCAGACGGCTGGAAATTAGCAACGCCTGAAATTAAAAAGCTAAATACTAGAACGGAATGAAATGGAAATCTTTGCTTCTCATTTTCGCCATATTTATTTTGAGTATTTTTGCCATTATATCAATCCCGAAATTGCCGCTCTTTCAGGAAAATCAAAAAACAAAGATTCAAGACCAGCATGAAGAACCGGAAGTAAAAGAAGCGGGTAATGTTGCAGCTTTGCAAGAAGAAAAAAACGATAAGAAAGAAGAAACGGTCGAAGAAAAAGCAGCTAGAATAGTGGATGATATGTCTTTGGGCGAGAAGGTCGGCCAGCTTTTGATGGTTGGCTTTAAAAGCACGGAAAAAGACGAGGCAATAACCGATTTAATTGTAAACAAACATATCGGTTCTGTCATTTTGTTTGACCGCAACATGGAGACTCCGGAACAAGTTGCGCAATTAAATAATTCTTTGCAAAGGCTCGCGCTGAAAAAGCGGTTTGGAGTGCCGCTTATGATCGGAGTGGACCAAGAAGGGGGAGACATTTTGCGGATGAGAGAAAAAGTGTCTCCCATCCCATCCCAACAGAAGCTAGGGCAAGCTGCAAATGAAAAAGCGGTGTACGATATTGCTCTTCTGAACGGAAGGGAATTGGCTGCCATGGGATTTCATCTAAATTTTGCACCCGTTTTGGATTTGTCAGAGACTGACAGCCGATCTTTTGGTACAAATCCGGAAGCGGTCTATACGTATGGTGCAAAAGTGGTTCAAGGATTGCATGAAGCGAAGATTACAGCAACGCTCAAGCATTTTCCCGGCAACGGAAGAAGCAGTGTTGATCCGCATATTGACACTTCTTCTGTAAAAGCGGACAAATTGGATTTGGAGAATTCCGATATTTATCCATTTAAAAAGCTCATTGAAAATACAGATCACAATCAATTTTTCATTATGATGACTCACATTAAATATCCAAGTTATGATCCTAGCAAACCAGCAAGTTTATCTTCTGTTATGATTCAAAAGCTGCTTCGGGAAAAGCTGGGGTATAAAGGAATTGTTGTCACGGATGATCTTGAAATGGGCGCAGTAAATAAATATTATTCATATGAAGATATGGCAATCGAAGCGATTAATGCCGGAGCGGATTTGCTGCTCGTTTGCCATGAATATGAGCATCAAGTGGAGGTTTATAATGGCTTAGTGAAAGCAGTGAAAGACGGAAAAATTCAAGAAAAACGCATCAACGAAGCGGTGACAAGAGTGCTAATGCATAAATTATCCACTATTCAAAATCCGATCGTTGATCCGCAATATGCGAAAGAAACAGTTGGAAGCAAGGAGCATAAAACACTGATCGAAAATTGGATGAATACAAAGGAACAGTGATTCAATTAAATTCGTAGAAGACCTTCATTCAATGTTTGGGCAAGCCGATTGTAGGCGGCTGCCCATGTTATACCAATCAATAGAGGAGGAACAATAGAGGAAAATGATTTGTCATCAATGTGGAAATGAACAAGAAAAAGGAAATTTTTGTGGGAAATGCGGGGCAAAATTGAATAATGATCCAAATCTACAAGAAACAGCGGGAGGCGGCGGGGATCAGGTTTCAATTAACAGAAATCCCCAACCGTCTTATGGCCAAGCAGCTTCCACGCAAATGAATGAACATGTAGAAAAGGTTAAAAAGCAGTCGAAAGTGTATGGAAGCTATTTCGTTCATTTTTTGAAACATCCGTCATCCATTTTTGGCAAAGAAAAAAATGAATGGGTGAATGGCTTTATCAGCATTATTTTATTTGTGTTCATTGTCACACTAACGGTTAGCGTTTTTGTCCGCAATCTATTTAAATCGGCAATTCATGGTACTCAAGGACTGATAAATGAGTTTTATGATGGACCTTCGTATGTTTCGGTATTTTTTAATGTTTTTATATTTGTTTTTCTTATTGTTGCGCTCGTGTTATTGTGTATGTTCATTGTTAATAAATTGTTTGGATCAAGTGCATCTTTTAAAGAGGTAACAGCTATATATGGAGCACATCTTACCACCGCGATCATTGTTTCGCTTATCGCGTTATTGCTAGTTTTGTTAAAATCCCATGTTTATGGAAACATTGTGCTGATCATTTCACTTTTGCTTGCGATCGTTTTAATTCCATATTATTTGATAAGTGTACTGCTAACGAAATATTCAAAAGGAATAGATCCTTTATACTCATTTATTATCTATGTTGCTATATTTTCCATCGTGTTTGCGATTTTTATCGGTATATTGGCTGATTCGGCAATGGGGAGAATTGTTGATCAATGGAGATATTTTTGGTGATGGAGTGACATTGAACATTTTGAACGAATCTAAATATTAGCTGCTTTAATTTTCATACAATATAGACTTACACAATGAGTACCGTTAAGCCTTAAAAGCATCAGATCACCTTCTGCGCTGGTATGCCCGCCGCATACCAGCGTTTCATATGTTAATAGGCTGATTTTCATTCTATTGTATGATATGACGTTTTAAGTTGAGGTCATTATGAGAGAATTGGAAGCAGTATGGAACAATTGGCCGATATTCTAGGTAAACGACAAGCAAAAACTGGACATATTATGATCGTTTGCCTAAAATGAAGGTAAAGGAATACCAAAACAAACCAAAAATTGATTTCAAAGGAAGGTGATGTTCAAAATGGATGCAAAGGCGAAAAAAACGGCTTTACGTGGAATTACATATGGCTTGTACATTGTTGGTACGAAAGATGAAAACGGTGCCAATGGATTTGCTGGAAATTGGTTGACTCAAACCTCTTTTGAACCGCCTTTAGTTGCAGTTGCTGTAAAAGCGGGTACACGTTCACAACAACAAATTGCCAAAAGCGGGGTATTTAGCGTCAATATTTTGGAGACGGGGCAGAAGGAAATGGTTACTGCTTTTTTCCGATCCATTGAACCGGAAGGAAACAAGCTGGCTGGATACGAATTTTATACGGAAGAAACAGGATGCCCGATTTTTAAAGATGCGTTGAGCTTTTTTGAGTGTAAAGTGGTGGAAAAAATAGAAAAAGGTGACCACTACATTTACGTCGGTGAAGTGATCAATGCCGGTGTGCACCGGGAAGGCGATCCGCTAACATTGAAAGAAACCGGTTTTTATTATGGAGGCTAAACTTTTTATAAGAAAAATGTTTCGGTTAAAAAGACCTGCAAATTTTATTATTTGAGACAAAAAATAAGAAAATAGTTTTGTTCGGCAAAAGGTTGAAGCAAGATTTTAAAGAATAAGCGATGATGACTTACGATTGCTTGAAGCAGGCGTTCATTTCCGTCTGCTTCAAGCGTTTTTTCCAAGTGAATGTACGTAGTATAAGTATATGAATTCATTGAAATTTTCGTAAAAAAATAGTATAATATAATTTATTGTACGAATCATGCAAATTATTTTAATAAATTAATTTTAAAAAATTTCATCATGGTGGGATAAATAATTATGGATAAGGATAACAAGCTATCATTTTCATCACTTACTGTTATTGGTGTTATGTTGTTTGCCCTATTTTTTGGGGCGGGGAATTTAATATTTCCAGCTCAGCTTGGACAAAATGCCGGAGAGAATCTTTGGTTTGCTGTGACTGGATTTATTATTACTGGAGTCGGATTGCCGTTTCTCGGGATTATAGCCATGAGTTTTTCCGGAAGCAGTGATTTACAAGAGCTTTCTAGTAGAGTTCATCCGACTTATGCCGTCTTTCTCACATCATTGCTCTATTTAACAATTGGTCCTTTTTGTGCAGCACCGCGGACTGGAACTGTTGCGTATGAAGTCGGTATTGCGCCGTTTGTTGCTGAGGAATTTCATCAAGTTGGATTGTTTATTTATACGCTGCTATTTTTTGCTGTGACTTTTTGGTTTTCTTTATACCCGGCTAAAATTGTTGATAATGTTGGAAAACTTCTAGCGCCTGGAATTGTGATTCTTCTTGCCATACTTTTATTTATGGTAGTTGTGAATCCTATTGGGGATATTGGTTCAGCGCAAGGCGTGTATAAAATTCATGCGTTTTCCCAAGGTTTTATAGATGGCTATAGTACAATGGACGCCCTTGCATCACTTGTATTTGGCATTATTGTGATCAATGCCATACGCAAATTAGGTGTAACATCAAAAAAAGATATTCTGAAAGCTACAGCAAAATCAGGAACTGTTGCCATTTCACTGCTTGCACTGATTTATATTGGAATTGCTTATTTAGGAGCAACAAGTGTAGAAGCTTTCGGAATTTTTAAAACAGGTGGACCCGTTCTCAGCAATGCGGCTTCACATTATTTTGGCACATTCGGTTTAATTATGCTGGCTATTATTATCATCCTTGCATGTTTAACGACTGCCATTGGTTTAATAACGGCGAATGCTGAATATTTTCATAAATTGATTCCGAAAATCGGCTATAAAACGTGGGTTGTCTTCTTTAGCTTACTTACTTTTGTAATAGCAAACTTTGGATTAACAAACATTATTTCATTTTCTATCCCTGTCTTAATGTTCATCTATCCGCTAGCGATTGTTTTGATTTTGTTAACGTTCTTGTCGCCGCTTTTCCATCACGCACGCATTGTATATGTTTCAGCGACTGGAGTTACATTTTTAATCAGTATTTTTGACGGTTTGAAATCATTATGTGATTCACTTGGAATTGATTATTTCGGATGGATGGTACCAATTGTTTCGTTTTATGAACAGATATTACCATTTTATAAACAAGGACTCGGTTGGTTTATTCCAGCGATCATTGTCATTATTATTACAGGTATTGTCGGAAGGGTTCAGGCCAAATCAACTGTTAGAGCGTAAAATGTTCTATTATAATAATAGAAAGAATAGTTTGAATTTTTGTAAGCTATAAAAAAGGAACTTTCTTAAGGAAGGTTCCTTTTTTTGATCAAACTTGACCATTGACAATTTTTTAAAACTAAAGGAAGATTCTTTTTATTATTTAGTGATTATGGTATTTTTCTTGTAGAGGTTAAAGTCTATTCACCCTTCGCAAGTTCGGATTTAAAAATAAAGGATATTTAGCAGCTGCTAGAAGTATCCCCTTTACAATATAATGGAATGATATCAGAAGCTTTGAAGATGTATGCCGTTCTTTAGACTTTATTAATTGAGAGAAAACCTTTAAGGAAGGGAAATAGGAATATATATTGTAAGGGTAACATCGGCCGCCAGATGGTTCTATGTTCGGCAGCTGAATGCAATTTGTGATTAGTTGATGAACAGAAAAGAAGGATTTCATTACACTTTATAAAAGGAAGTGTGACGTTGTGAAAGCCAAACAATTATTGGTATTACTATTTATTACAATAATCATTTCTGCTTGCAGTTCAAATAAAGAACAATCAACCATGGAGCACGCGCCGAATGGCGACTTGTGGGAAACAACTGCTTCAAGGGATGAACTGCCGACCTTTTTAAATGAATATAGCGAAAACATTCAAATCATCTATCAAGCAGCCGGAAAATCAATGGAGCTGCTGCAATGGATTCCTTGTTATTGTGGCTGCGGCGATCATGCCGGACATCGGAGCAGTCTAAATTGTTTTGTTAAGCAAGTAAATCAAAATGGTTCTGTTGTATGGGATGACCATGGAACACGCTGCAACGTCTGCTTAGAAATTGCAGCAGAAGCAATCAAAATGAAGCAAGATGGAAAAACGGTAAAAGAAATTCGCCAATATATAGATGAAAAATACAAAGAAGGCTATGCGAACCCGACAGACACACCAATGCCGTTATAAAGAAAAGGATGAGACCAATTATTGGTTTCATCTTTTCTATGTTTTATGCTTTGTCGAAACTGTTTTTGTCCTCAGGACTTGATCATGATGGAAAAAGGCTTGTGATTAGACATTTAATCTTGAATATCCATCAATACTGTTTTTTGTTATTTTTACATGAGCATTTTGCAAAATTAGATTTTTTGGATAAAAGTATAAAAAATAAAGCACTCGACAAATAGCTACCAGCATGTTATTTTACAAAATATTACAATAATCTTGTTTTCGGGCATACCTACAGAATTTTTCACATTGAATTTTTTTAAGCGGCTTTCTTCCCTTTATTTTCCTTTGCCATCGCTAGCGCTGAAACAAGTAATACAATAGCGTTCAGGTAAATATGGGTCTTTACTTTTTCAATTCCCCATACATGTAGGGAGTTCGCCGTAAGGTAGCTTTTCATTCTTGAATTACAGCGTTCTACACTTGTCCTCTCGTTGTAAAGCTCTTTCCAACGTTTTGTATCACGGTGCGGATTGGAATATCGGCGCACATCCTTTTTGATGTCGACTTTTACCACCATTCCATAGTTGGAAGATGAACAGGCTGCCATTCCTAATGGGCAATCCACTTTGCCGGTTGCGTGAGGACATCTGAACTTGAGCTGGTCCTTATCAGCTCCCCAATAAGTCATTTCATAACCCATGGAACAACGCGGAGTTCCATTGGAAGAAATCCCTTCAGGAGGCTCTTTTTCGTTGCGCAAATTGAGCGGGATAATGGCTTGCGCTCCAATGTTTTTGGCTGATTCATAGTTTTTTAGTTGGTCATATCCGCCATCCATGATCAGAAATTCAATTTTGGATTTGGTACGCTCTGCCACTTGCTCTATTAATTCTGGTGCGACTTCTCCATCGTTCACATGGGCAGGGGTTACTTTTATGGCTATTGGCAGTTCGCTTGCGGTATCGACTGAAAGATGCATCTTATAGCCAAACCAGGTAATTTTATTGCCGAAGGAATCATATTTTGCGCCCCAATTGGCATTACCCGTTTGTTCACTACGCTTTTTGGGCTGTTTCTTTTCATAGGCATCAATGGCGGCACTGTCGATGGCCTGGTGGCTGCCGTCAATTATTCCTTCCTCCTGAGCTAACTGTACCAAGTCAAGGAAGATCTTTTCAGCCAGCTTTTTTTTGGTAAGTGCCGCAAAAACCCGGCTGAGAGTGGAGATAGACGGTGCGGGGCGATCAATCGATAAACCGCATTGATAACGGAAACGAAGGTCTTTATCCAATCGATGATGAAGGGCGGTAAAGGTGTCGATGCCTTCGAGTGGGGCAGCGATGAGAGCCCTTAGAATCCCTTCTCTGGAATGACCGTCAGCCCCTCGGGGTGAAGAACTTCTCAACTGTTTAGCATAAGGGCGTAAATCAAGCGAGCTAAAAAAGATAGGTAATTTCTCTTTTGACTCTAATTTTTGCAGTTCTTCAAAGGAAAATAGGCTTTCTTGTAGAATATACAAAGTGACTTCCTCCTTTTGAATTTTTGTGGTTTCGTCACTTCAAAAATTCTACATTTTAGGGGTGAAGTCCTTTTTTATGTCTTTGAAATCCTTATGGCTCTTGGGTCAAAAAATATGCAAAATGCTCACATAATAAAATTGTCGGAGAAAGCTCCTTCGGCTTTTTTTGACCGATCCTCCACGCTTTCCAAGAAAGAATTATTTATTTCCCTGATCCATTATATATAATCATATTCCCTTTCGCTCCATGACCCATTTTCCATTCTGCCTTTCCCTCATGTCTAATTCTAAGGACTGATCTAATAAAACTAGCAAGAAAAGTCGAAATTTTTAAAAACATACTTGACAAATAGGAATAATGGAATTAATATCATACTTAAATCTTTTACTTTTATCCGGTTGCCCACTGGACCGCCAGAGGCTCATATCAGTTCCTAATATTAGGGATCTGATATGAGCCTTTTTTATTAAAATTTAAGGAGGGAAAATCAATGGGTTTACAATTTGCTTATTGGGCGCCAAACGTTAGTGGAGGGCTTGTGATCTCTAATCTGCCACAGAAAACAGGCTGGTCATTTGAGGATAACAAACGTTATGCACAAATAGCTGAAGAAAATGGTTTTGATTACGTCCTGCTGCAAACAAGATTTTTCGCCAGCTACGGAGCTGAAAAACAATTAGAAGCCGCTGCGCTTGCTTCTGCACTTGCCGCTAGTACCAAAAAATTAAACATTATTACAGCTGTGCTGCCCGGTCTTTGGCATCCAGGTGTCATAGCAAAAATTATTTCAACGATTGATCATATCAGTAATGGTCGTGCTTCAATTAATATTGTCAGCGGATGGTTTAAAAATGAATTTATCGGTTATGGGGAACCGTGGTTAGACCATGATGAACGTTATCGACGGTCTGAAGAATTTATACAGGTTCTACGAGATTTGTGGACAAAGGAAACCACTACTTTTAAAGGAGATTTTTATCGTATAAATGAAGCGCCATTAAAGCCTAAACCTATTAATATCCCGAAAATTTTCCAAGGCGGAAACTCGAAAGCAGCAAGAGAAATGGCTGGACGAGTTTCAGATGTTTATTTCATGAATGGAAACTCGCTGGAAAATCTGAAAAAGCAAATTGATCATGTGAAATCATTGGCTGAATCGAACGGAAGAAACATCCAATTCGGTGTTAATGGCTTCGTGATTGTTCGTGATACAGAAGAAGAAGCAAAACAAGTTTTAAAAGATATTGTTTTACATGCAGATAAAGAAGCTGTGGAAGGCTTTGAAAGTCAAGTGAAATTCGCAGGGAAAGCCTCTCCTGAAGGTGAAGGAATGTGGGCAGAATCCACCTTCGAAGATCTTGTGCAATATAATGACGGTTTCAAAACAGGTTTGATTGGGACGGCAGAACAAGTGGCGGATCGCATCATTGAGCTGAAAAAAATAGGAGTCGATATTGTTTTGACAGGATTTTTACATTACGATGAAGACTTAAAAGCCTTTGGTGAAAAAGTCATTCCGCTCGTAAGAGAAAAAGAAGCAAAATTGGAGGGAATCCTAGCCAACTAATATAAAGAAGCATAAGACTCGAAATGAGTAAGCTTTCGGAACAACTAACAAATGAATATGAATGATGTTGAGCATTCAACATCAAGAAATGAGGAGTCTCTTTCTTTAAATAATACTTGACATATAGGAATAATATGTATTAATTTAGTAATAAACAAAATAGTTTGATGAATGCTGACTGGACAACTAGAGGCTCTCAATTCAAGATCATGTTTCTTGAAATGAGAGTCTCTTTCCTTTTTTTACAAACATGGAAAGGTGGATTAGCGGTGGCAAATAGTTATGTGAACATATTGGATTATAAAGCGGAAAAACAAAAATCTTTGCGAGAAAATGAATATTTGAATTTGCCGGATTTACAATTTTTCCTTTGGTGCCAAAAGAATTATCGGATAAATAAAGGTGTTTTCAATACGATTGACAATTGGTTTTATACAAATGGAGTCGTTTCTATTATTCATCGTCGAATTTATATTTTAGCTTTTCTGGAATTTGTCAAAAGAGAAGATGCGGATTTTAAAAAACGCAAATATATCCGTTTTGGAAACGGAGGTCTTTCAAAGAAGCTTCATCAATTTATGAATGAAATAATGGAACAATAGAACGATTATGTCAGTAAACTATTAATCACAAACATTATTTAGATAAAGAAGACAAAGGGGTAACTAATGAATGAGTGTTGCAGAAGGAACAGGTCATTACCTTGACACAGCTTTGCAGTTAGCAAAGGAGTTTGCTAAAACTGCAATTGAAAGGGATGAACGAGGAGGAACAGCAAAAGCAGAACGTGATCTGCTTAGAAAAAGCGGATTACTTTCACTTATCATCCCGAAGTCTTTAGGCGGACTGGGGAAGGATTGGAAAGCTGTGCTGCAAATTACACGTGAGCTGGCAAAAGTAGACGGGTCATTGGCTCACTTATTCGGCTATCATTTCTTATGCTTGACATCCGTACATCTATTCGGTTCCCCTCAGCAGAAAGAGAAGTATTATAAGGAAACGGCTGAAAATAATTTGTTTTGGGGAAATACCTATAATCCTCTTGATGAAAGCTTGCTCGTAAAGCGAGAAGGGGATCAGTTAAAGCTAATTGGGAAAAAAAGCTTTTGCTCGGGTGCTAAAGATTCAGACCGGCTGCTTATATCAGCTAAAAGTCCAAATCAAGATCGCCCTGTTATTGCCGTTATTCCTACTAATCGGACGGGAATAATCATTAATGATGATTGGGATAGCTTCGGCCAACGGCAAACGGATAGCGGCACTGTTGTTTTTCAAGATGTACTGCTGAAGGAAGAAGAGATATTAAATTTCTATGAACAAGAACCTGAAAGCTTTTTCCCTACTATAAGGACGCATACTGCTCAAACCATTTTAGTTCATGTTCTTCTTGGAATTGCGGAGGGAGCATTTGAAGAAGCGAAAAACTATACGAAAAATATCACTCGTCCTTGGCTGACCTCTAAAGTAGATCAGGCGACGAGCGATCCATATACGATTCGCCAGTATGGAGATTTATATGTGCAGTTAAAAGCTGCAGCTGCATTGGCCCAAGACGCTTCAAATGCTCTGCAAGAAGCATGGGATAAAGAAAGGGCATTAACAGAACAGGAACGTGGAGAGTGTGGAATTATCATTGCGACTGCAAAGGTTGCAACAGCAAAAGCAGCTTTAGAGGTTACCAGCCGTATGTTTGAAGTAATGGGGGCAAGGGCAACTTTAGGAAAATATCGGTTTGACCGCTTTTGGCGAAATGTAAGGACTCACACGTTGCATGATCCCATTGAATATAAAATCCGTGATATCGGAGAATGGGCCCTTAACGGTAAATTACCTGAGATTACACCGTATTCTTAATGTAAAAACGATCGAATTTAATTGAAGAAAGGTGTTGACATTATGTCAAATATCGTGATTATTTCCGGAAGTCCATCTAAACCATCAAGAAGCTTAGCTATCTCTGCTTATTTAGAAAAAAGGATCAAGGCTGAAGGGCTGAATGCGTCTACCATTTCAGTTCGTGACCTGCCGGCAGAAGATCTTTTATTTGCCAACTTCAACAGCCCAAAAATTCAAGAGGTTTTAGCACAGATTGAACAAGCACAGGCAGTTATTATTGTAAGTCCTGTATATAAAGCAAGCTATCCTGGGGTGTTAAAAGCCCTGTTAGATTTCATTCCTGAAAAAGGATTCGTTGATAAAGTTGTTCTCCCAGTGGTTACCGGCGGAACAGCAGCTCATCTTTTAACATTGGAATATGCTATTAAGCCGATTGCTTCTGTGTTAGGCAGCCAGGAGATTTTAAAAGGAGTGTATTTCGTAGATTCTCAAATTGGCTATCACGAAGATCAGGTTACTTTTATTGATGCGGAAATAGAATCGAGATTACAAACATCATTGAATGATCTATTAAGCCGGTTAAAAGTTGAACAATTAAAATAGTGATTTATATATTGTTTGCACCGAACAGAAAGGATGTTTCATCCTGCTCACGGAGATGAAAAATAATGGTGCCAGAACTGTCACCAATAAATTGCTTAAGCTGCCGTTGATTCCAACCAAAAAATTCTTACCTTTGTATAGGGAAATATATTACTTTAGCAAAAATTTCATATGATCAAATGTATCATGTTGACTGGACGACCAGAGACATATCATCGCAAGTTTCGTACTTGCAAAGATAGTCTCTGTTTTTTTTCGTTATAAACCTTTAAATAAAACGAAGAAAAAGATGTAACAACAAGTATTTGAGAAAGAGACACGTACCTTTCAAAATTTGTGAATAATGATCCCACTCTATTTCAGTTTTGATATATAGAATCACAGACATTATCGGTCCATGGAATGATAACTAAACGACAATGTCAAATTTACGGTTAGTCGGGAGGAAATCATATGAAGAAAAAGCGAATTTATTTAAACGCTTTTGATATGAATTGTGTGGCGCATCAATCTCCGGGATTATGGGTGCATCCTGAAGATCAGTCATACCGATATAAAGATATTGAATATTGGGTTGAGCTGGCGCAATTACTGGAAAAAGGGCGGTTCGATGGATTATTTATTGCAGATGTAATCGGCATTTATGATGTGTATGGAAATGATAAAACAACAGCAGTACGTGAAGCAACCCAAGTTCCAGTCAATGACCCTATTTTACTTGTTTCTGCAATGGCGCATGCAACGGAGCATTTAGGCTTTGGGATCACATGCTCTACAACATTTGAGCATCCATATACATTTGCACGCAGAATGTCGACTTTAGATCATTTAACAAAGGGCCGAGTAGGCTGGAATATTGTTACTTCCTATTTGGAAAGCGGAACGAAAAACATCGATATTGGCGATCGGTTCCTCCATTCAGAACGATATAATATTGCGGAAGAATATTTGGAAGTTTGCTATAAATTATGGGAAGGCAGCTGGGAAGACGATGCTGTTATAAAAGATAGAGATAGAAAAATTTTCACAGACCCAGCGAAGGTTCATGAAATAAATCATCACGGCAAATATTTTAATGTGCCAGGCATTCATTTGTGCGAGCCGTCGCCGCAAAGAACACCTGTTTTATATCAAGCAGGCGCTTCAGCGAGAGGGCGTCAATTTGCAGCAAAACATGCTGAGTGCACATTTGTTTCGATGCCAGGAAAAGAGCCTATCGCTTCATATGTTAAAAATTTAAGAGCCCAGGCTGCTGAATTTGGCAGGGATCCGCAAAGCATAAAAGTATTCGCTTTGTTCACACCGATTGTTGGGCGGACGGAGGAGGAAGCGTGGGCGAAATATGAAGAATTATCGCAATATATCAGCTATGAAGGGGCCCTTTCTTTATTAGGCGGCTGGTCAGGTGTTGATTTTTCAAAATATGATCCTGATCAAGAAATTGAATACATTGATACTAACGCCATCAAATCAGTGCTCGAATCATTAACGAAAGCAAGTCCAAATAAAAAATGGACTGTCCGCGAGCTGGCGAATTTTGCTGGAATAGGCGGAATGGGTCCTGTAGTAGTCGGAACACCAAAGCAAATAGCTGATACGTTTGAGGAATGGATTGAAGATACGGATATCGATGGATTTAATCTCGCCTATGCAATAACGCCGGGAACTTTTAAAGATTTTGTTGATCTTGTCATTCCGGAGCTTCAACAACGTGGAGTCGTGAAAAAAGAATATGAAGAAGGAACTTTGCGGGAAAAATTGTTTGGCAAAGGCCAGTCCCGTTTACCGGAAGACCATATTGGAGCTAAATATAGAAATTTAAGCTATCAACTGCAGGATTAACCTTACTTTTTTGTATCAAAAGAAGCTTTGAACTTCGTATGATCAGCCTTGAAAAAAAGAAACTGTAGGTTAGTCGTTAGTCAGTATTACTTTTGCATCATCTTTATTTGACTTGTTGCCAATTTTGCTGCGGATTCATAAGTCCTTTAAGTCGTTTATGAAATGAATTCTTTTTTTGGTTAAACAAATTTTTAGGATAAATGGAGATATGGGGAATATGACAAAGCCATTATCATTTTCTGCTTTTGTTATGAATACACCTTCTCACATTCTTCACGGGATGTGGCGTGATCAAGAAGGTCATCAGCTTAACTTTAATGACGTAAATCTTTGGGTTTCTTTAGCGAAACGGCTGGATGAGGGAGGTTTTGACGTCATCTTTTTCGCCGACGTCGTCGGGCTGTACAATGACTTTCGAGGAGGATGGGATTTCCATATTGAAAATGGCTTGCAAGTACCTAGTAATGACCCAATGGTACTGCTTTCAGCACTTGCAGTAAATACAAAACATTTGGGCTTAGCTTTTACGGCGGCTCCGGTTCAAGAACCTCCCTTTAACTTTGCACGCCGTGTATCAACATTAGATCACATCACCAAAGGACGAATTGCCTGGAACATGGTTACCAGCTACTCAGCAAATGCCTTTCGCAACTTTGGCTATGACGGCTTAGTTCCGCATGATGAACGATATGAGTGGCTGGATGAATATGTTGATGTTTTATATAAGCTTTGGGAAGGTTCATGGGATGAAGGAGCGCTTTTGCAGGACCGTGAAAGCGGAATTCATGCGGATCCGGCGAAAGTCCATAAAATTCATCATGTCGGCAAGCGCTACAAGGTGGAAGGACCGCACTTAGTGGCTCCATCACCGCAGCGCACACCGTTGCTTTTTCAAGCTGGTTCGTCCCCTACTGGCAGAGATTTTTCGGCTCGCAATGCTGAAGCGATCTTCATTGGAGCACCTGATCCTGAAAATGCCCGCAAGCTGATCGATGAAACACGAAGGTTGGCGGTTGAAAATGGCAGAAAGAGTGAGGATATCCACTTTTATCAGGGATTGTACTTTGTGGTCGGAAAGACGGAGGAAGAAGCTCGGCAAAAAGAATATGAACTTGAAAATAAGATTGATTTCGATATGATGATCGCTCATTCCGCTGGGGGGATGGGAATTGATTTAGGGAATGCTACTTTAGATACTCCATTGGAAGATATCAAAACTGAAGGGATCAGAAGCACATATGAATGGCTAAAGCAAAGCACGCCGGGAAGGACTCCTACAGTTAGAGATCTTGCTAGGCTCAGGAGCAAAACAAACCGTATTGTCGGCACTCCTGAAATGATTGCAGACCAGCTTGAGCTTTGGAGGGATGCAGGTGTTGACGGCATCAATGTCATCAATGCGACGATTCCCGGTTCCTATGAAGAATTTATTGATCAAGTCATGCCTGTGCTTCGAAAGCGCGGTTTAGCGCGCAATGGATATGGAAAGCCAGGAACATTGCGGCGCAAATTGTTTGGGACAGATCGTCTCAATGAGCGTCATCCTGCTGCAAAATACCGAGGTGCATTTGCAGCGAAAAGCCCTGTGAATTGATCTGAGGTGCTTGTAATTGCTGTTTAGCTCTTTTTTTTACAAATAAATATTACTAAAAAGATGTGAATAGTGAAATTTAAAATACGATTAAAGGAGTGCATAAAAGATGTCAATTCAAAATCAATTAAATGAAGCAAGCTCTTTGACTTTTAACGGTCCGGTAAAAGTTGATTCGCCTGAATTAGATCAATTGATTGATGTAATTGCTAAAGACGCTGAGGAACGAAGAAATGCCGGCAGTGAAGAACTGCCTTATCACGCCTTCGATTTAATTCGGCAATCTCGATTGGGTGCTTTACGTCTGCCTGTTGAACTAGGCGGTGGAGGAGCTAGTATTCGTGATCTTTTCTATGTCCTAATCCGTTTAGCTGAAGCCGATCCGGATGTGGCGCACAGCCTTCGTGCCCATTATTGGCAAGTAGAAGAAATACTTCGAAATCCGGATAAAGAACGACGTGAGCAATTGTTGGGAATCGTGGCAAAAGGAGATATTATTGGGAATGCCTTTACGGAAATTTCATCAAAAAATGTTGGTCATTTGATTTTTGAAACAACTTTGACTCAAGATGGCGAAGGGTACCGATTAAACGGTACGAAATATTTTAGCACCGGTACCATATATTCCGACTGGGTAATCGTTATGGCATCAACCCCTGAAGGAAAACCTGTTTCCGCGTTTATTCCGACAAATCGTGATGGCGTCATCATTGAAGATGACTGGGATGGTATCGGACAAAAATTAACAGGAAGCGGTACAACACGCTTAAACAATGTATATGTCAATCGAGAAGAAGTAACATTTATTGATGAGACGAAGACGCCTTTCAATTCATTTTTACAGCTCTATCTGCAAGGAGTGATAGCGGGTATTTTGCGGAATGTGGTGACAGACGCTAAAGCTTTAGTTCATGGAAGATCCAGAACCTTTACTTTTGCATCGGCAGATACACCAGCGGCTGATCCGCTGCTTCAGCAAATTATTGGGCAGCTTTCAAGCAGCGCGTTTGCCGCAGAAGCACTTGTGCTGGCTGCCGCAGATGCATTAGACATAGCAGTGAATGAGGCGGTTAATGGAGAAATAGACTTTGATTTAAGTCATGAGGCTTCCCTGCGAGCTGCTCAGGCGAAAGTTATTATCGATCACCTTGCATTACAAGCAGCTACACTTCTCTTTGAGGTTGGCGGCGCTTCAGCTACGAGACAATCCAAGCATTTTGACCGCCACTGGCGCAATATTCGCACACTTGCTTCCCATAATCCGATAGCCTACAAAGCAAGAGCTATTGGCGATTATGTTGTGAATGGTACGAAGCTTCCGATAAGAGAGGTTTACTTCTAAGGATTTTATTGGAGGATGCACAATGGATTTTAACGCAAGCAATCAGACGATTCGAAATGAACGAGATGCAAGGCTCGTAGAATATGCGGAGCACATTGCAGAGAAAATTCGACAGACAGCTGATAAATATGATGAAACAGGAGAATTTCCGTTTGAGCATATCGAAATCCTGAAAAAAGAGGGTTATCATAAGCTAACAATCCCTAAAGAATATGGCGGTGAAGAACTTTCATTATATGAAATTTTGCTTGTACAAGAACGATTAGCGAAAGCCTGTGGTTCTACGGCACTGGCGATAGGATGGCACTTAATGGCATTCTTTAGCCTTAGGGATTTCCGGCCTTGGAAAGAAGAAATTTTTGCGAAAATATGCAGAGAGGCCGTTGAGGAAGGTTCATTATTAAATGTTTTTGTCACGGAGCGGACATCAGGCAATATTGTAAGAGGTGGAACCCCATCAACAATTGCGAGAAAAACGAAAGACGGATATATCATTTCAGGAAGAAAGGCATTTGCAACATTGGCGCCAATTGTGTCGCATTTTACGATTTTGGCATATGTCGAAGAAGAAGATAAAACGGCCGAATTTTTAATTAAAAAAAATGATTCGGTACAATTGATAGATACATGGAATGTTTTGGGAATGAGAGCAACAGGCAGCCATGATATCGAACTGCATGATGTGTTTGTGCCGGAAGAGGCGTTATTGTCTTACATTGACAAGGGGAAGAACAACCGCTTTAAGGGCAACAGCAGTGCCTACACGCTGCAGTTGCCAGCCATTTATTTAGGGATTGCGATTGCTGCCAGAGATTTTATTTTAAAGTATGCGGCTGAGAAATTTTCACCAAGTCTAGGAGATGTTATTCTAGAGGCGCCGCATGTTCAGGATAAAATTGGAGAAATCGAAATTTTAATCGCTGTATCAAGATACCTGTTATACGGTTTAGCTGAAAAATGGGACCGAAATTTACATGTTCGAGATAAGTTAAGCAATGAAGTCTCTATTACAAAATATACAGTATGTAATAATGCGATCAAAATAGTAGAGCTGGCTATGAGAATCGCAGGCGGTCATTCGTTATCGAAAGATTTGCCATTAGAAAGATATTTTAGGGATGTTCAGTGTGGTTTATATAATCCTCCTTTAAATGACATGGTCGTGAGTCAAGTTTCGAAATCCGTGATTGAAGAATATCGAAATAGCTTGAAAGAAGTGCAATTTAAATAGGAGGATGCTGGAGACTGTGGGAGCATTTTCTGCTGCTGAGCAGAAAAGTGCATAATATTTGCTGACTGGAACACCAGAGGCCTTAATTTCATGAAAAATGAAATTAAGGCCTTTCTTGTGCGCCCGGCATGGGTGTAATCTATAGGGTGAAAGTCCCGAGCTGCGAAGGCAGAAGTAGCAGTTAGCTTAACGCAAGGGTGTCCGTGGTGACGCGGAATCTGAAGGAAGCGAGCGGCAAACTTCCGGTCTGAGGAACACGAACTTCATATGAGGCTAGGTATCACTGGGTGAGTTTGCAAGACAAAACAAAGCCCTTTCTGCCGAAGGTGATACAGAGTAAATGAAGCAGATGGATGGAAGGAAAGATTACACTCTTACCCGGGGAGGTCTGGCTGGCACGCCAAGTAACCTTGGTAACCTATCTAGTGATAGATAGCTGAACCGTCAGAAGTCAGCAGAGGTCATAGTATTAGTTGGTCTAGAACAACTAAGAAGGACCGAACAATTAAGAGAGAATAGCCCTTGGCATTCAGTGAGTCATGATGAACACAGAAAACGTAGTACCTCACTTGAGGGAGGAAGCGGTGAATCCCGTGGGAGATCTCTTGGAGGGTGGAGTGACCACTGGCATAAAGAGAACAGCTATTCACGGAAGTTATAAAGACTTGCGTCAATTATCTTAATTGAACCGCCGTATACGGAACCGTACGTACGGTGGTGTGAGAGGACGGGAGTTAATCGCTCCCTCCTACTCGATTTTCACAATATGACAAGGAAAAAAATTTTTTGCATTGCACAAATGTGTCAAAGTATTATGGTTCATCGCCATTTTTCCAAGTTAAACAAATTAAATTAAACATAATGAGTTAAGATGGGAGAAGCGCCATCGGCCCAAACACTCGAGTAGTTCCCGCATTAAACGTTTTGAACAAAGGGGATATTGTATATAGATCTGGATAAATTTTCGGTTGGTGGAGGAAATTGATGATTAGGCTAGAGAGAGTTAGTAAAATATACGAGTCTGGTGGGAAAAAAGTAGAAGCTGTAAAAGATGTTTCGCTTCACATTAAAAAAGGCGACATTTTTGGAATCATCGGTTTTAGCGGAGCCGGAAAAAGTACACTTCTTAGGTTAGTGAATTTACTCGAACGTCCGACAAAAGGAAATATTATAGTCGATAATTATGATTTGAATTCCATATCTTCGAAAGATCTGCGGCAATTAAGAAGAAAAATTGGAATGATTTTTCAAACATTTAATCTATTTAATTCTCGCACGGTATATGGCAATATTGCTTACCCTTTAAAATTGGAGAAAAAATCGAAGGAGGAAATCCACCAACGAGTTACAGAGCTATTACAATTTGTTGGTCTTGAAGACAAAGCTGACAAATTTCCAGAACAGTTGTCAGGAGGTCAAAAACAAAGAGTAGGGATTGCACGAGCGCTTGCAACTTCACCAGACATTCTGTTATGTGATGAGGCTACCTCGGCTTTAGATCCAGAAACCACAAATGAAATATTAAATCTATTGAAAAAAGTGAATGAAGAATTCAATATTACGATTTTATTAATAACACATGAAATGAACGTGATTCGAAAAATTTGCAATCGCGTAGCGGTTATGGAAAACGGGAGAATCATTGAAGAGGGCGAGGTTTTTAATATATTTTCAAATCCTCAAGAAAAAACGACGAAAAATTTTATCAGTTCGGTTGTAAATGAAAAATTATCTTCGAGCTTGCTTGAAAAGTTAAGGAAGGATCATGAAAGAAAGCTTTATCGAATTGTATTTTCAGGAGACACTGCGAGTCAACCTATATTATCGACATTAACAGCTAAACATAATATTCACTTTAATATCATTTACGGAAGCATCAATGAACTTCAAAATCAATTGTTTGGCAATTTAATCGTGGAATTCATTGGAGCTGATTCTCAAATTGAAGAAGTATTAAAAGAGTTGACAGAGATAGTTGAAGTAAGGGAGGTCACAAACGGTGAAAGTTGATTGGACGACGTTTTGGCCTAGAATACTTCAAGCAACAGGTGAAACGATTACAATGGTCATTTTCACATTGATTTTTGCTAGTATTTTAGGAATTATCATGGGACTACTGCTATTTGTCACCCGTAAAGGCAATATTTTAGAAAATAGATTCATCTTTTCATTTTTGAATTTATTAATCAATATTATTCGACCTATACCGTTCATCATATTTTTAGTTGCCATCAGCCCGCTTACGCGATTCGTTGTGGGAACTACAATTGGAACGACAGCGGCTATTTTTCCGATGACCATTGCTGCAGCTTTTGCCATTGCCAGGGTGGTAGAAAATAATTTAGTCTCAATTGATCCAGGTATTATTGAGGCTGCAAAGGCGATGGGGGCATCACCCATTCAAATAATATTTGGGGTACTAATTCCCGAAGCATTAGGGCCTTTAATTTTAGGAATTACATTTATCACCGTAGGACTTATTGATTTTTCCGCCATGGCTGGAACGGTCGGCGGAGGGGGCCTTGGGGATCTTGCGATGACATATGGTTATCAGCGGTTTGATACATCCGTCATGATTGTTACGGTTGTCATATTAATTATTCTTGTTCAAATTGCCCAATTTATTGGCAACATGCTTTCACGTTTCTTTTTACGCAGATAGATCAATCATATATTAGGGGGATTATTATTTTATGAAAATCAAACTATTCCATTTACTAGTTACAATTTTGGTGATTGGCCTCCTGGCGGGCTGCAACAGCGATTCAGCATCTGGTGATAAAAATGAAAAAGTCGTTACTGTTAAGGTGGGGATTACCGGATCAGATGGACAGTATTGGGACATCATTAAGAAAAAAGCGTTAGAAAAAAATATTAAGGTAGAATATGTCGAATTTTCCGATTATGTGCTGCCAAATACTGCACTTGTCAATGGCGAGGTAGATGTGAACGCCTTCCAGCATCTTGCATTTTTAAGTCAATTTATCGCGGAAAATAATGTGAATATTGTGCCGATTGGCTCAACTGTTGTTGCTCCTTTAGGATTGTATTCGGAAAAATATAAAGATGTATCCGAGATCCCAAATGGTTCAAAAATTGCGGTTCCAAATGATCCGGCTAATTTAGGCAGAGGGCTAAAGGTTCTGCAGCAAGCTGGATTAATTGAGTTAAGGGAAGATGTCGGTCTTTATCCAACAGTAAAAGATATCGTTAAAAATCCAAAAAATATTGAAATAGTAGAAGTCGTTGCCCAACAGACTCCTAGAGTACTGCCTGATGTAGCCGCATCAATTATTAATGGCGGAATAGCTGGTCAAGCCGGCTACACTTTAGCAGATGCCATTTTTCATGATGATCCAAACAGCAAAGATACACTGCCGTATGTTAACGTTTTTGCCACTTTAGAAAAGAATAAAGACAATGAGGCATATAAGACCATTGCGGAAATTTATCAGACAGAAGAAGTAGCTAAAGCAGTAGAAGAAGATACGAAGGGTGCAAGCATTGTCACAAAGGTGCCAGTACCAGAACTGCAAAAAGAATTAGATCGCTTAGTTGAAAATATAAAACAAGGCAAAGAATAACATAAGAAAGGAATTGTTTATTTGCGAGCAAGGCTGCATTTGAATTTGATGACAATCGACTGATAGAATCGGAATTTGTACTTTTGAAAAGATGCTGGAGTGAGAAATATGGCAAAGCAGATAATATTAAATCTTTTTGATATGGCAGGAGCTATGCATAATTCTCACGGATTATGGAAGCATCCTCAAAATAAACGTCATCTTTATTATAATGATCTACATTATTGGATTGAGTTAGGAAAATTGTTGGAAAAAGGGAAGTTTGACACTATTTTCTTTGCAGATGTAGCAGGAGTGTATGATGTCTATCAAAATAGTAAAGATGCTGCGATTCGAGACGGCGTTCAAGTTCCGCTAAATGATCCGGCCTTTATTGTACCAGCGGTGGCAGCTGTTACAGAGCATTTGTCATTTGTAGTAACGGTCAGCACAACGTATGAACATCCGTTTTCAAATGCACGTCGTTTCTCCACATTAGATCACTTTACAAACGGCAGAATTGGCTGGAATGTTGTCACCTCATATTTGCCAAATGCTGCGCAAAACTACGGCCATAAAGAAATTGTTAAACATGACGAGCGTTATGATATTGCCGATGAATTTATGGAGGTTTCCTATAAGCTTTGGGAAGGCAGCTGGGAGGAGCATGCGTTTGTTGGCGATGCGGAAAATGAAATTTTATTTGATCCCGAAAAGGTTCATGAAATAAACCATAATGGGCGATATTTCAGCGTAAAAGGCCCGCATTTAACATATCCTTCTGCACAGCGGACACCTGTTATTTTTCAGGCAGGTTCTTCTGAACGCGGCAGAGATTTCGCCGCCAAGCATGCAGAGTGTGTGTTTGTTGGCGGGTCGACGCCCGAAAAATTAAGATTTTATATTCAAGATATTAAAGAACGGGCTGAAAAATACGGACGGAATCCTGATAATATTAAAGCATTTACGTTTTTAAATGTCATTGTGGCAGAAACGACAGAAGAAGCTGAATTAAAATATGAGGAATACAATCGATTGTGGAGTGCTGAAGCGGCAAAAGCTCAATATAGCGGTTCAACAGGCTATGATTTATCTAAATATGAAGATAAAGACGCCTTTTTTGAATATAAGCATACGGAACATGGTCAGTCTCGAGCTGCTTCATTAACGAAAGATGCGCCAAGAAAATTAACTGTTCGAGAAGTGTTAAACAAGTTTGAAACGATCGGAAGGAGTAATGTATTAGTCGGCAATCCCGTTGAAATAGCTGACAGCATTCAATTCCAGATCGAACAAACTGGAATCGACGGGTATAATCTTGCACATCTTATAACGCCTCGAAGCATTGAAGAGTTCATTCATTTCGTTGTTCCGGAGCTGCAAAAACGTGGAATCTATAAAAAAGAATACGAGAAAGGAACACTGAGGGAGAAGCTGTTTGGTACAGGGAAAAAGCTGCTGCCAGATGATCATACAGGTGCAAAATATCGGAATTTTTAACAATTTTAAAGTTTGCTTCTCCTTCAGCTCATAATGTTGGAGGTAATAATGGAATTTCGTACAGTTGGAAGGACAGGCATTCATGTTTCAAATTTATGCTTTGGAACAATGTCATTCGGCGGCATTGCAGATGAAGAAACTTCCATTATGATGTATAAGCAATGTCGAGAAGCCGGGATAAACTTTTTTGATACAGCAAATGTTTATAATGATGGACGTGCTGAAGAAATTCTTGGAAAGTGTATTGCCGGTCATCGAGATGAGATTGTTTTAACCTCTAAAGCAGGCTTGCCTACAGGCAAAGATTTAAATAGCGGCGGTTTATCGAGAAGAAATCTTTTTTTATCAGTTGAACAAAGTTTAATAAGATTGGGCACTGATCGGATTGAATTTTATTTTGTTCATCTGTTTGACGAGTATACAGATATTGAAGAAGTCGTTAGAGCTTTAGATGATTTACAAAAACAAGGGAAGATTTTATTCCCCGCTGTAAGTAACTGGGCTGCCTGGCAAATTGCAAAAGCTCTAGGAATATCTGAAAGAAAACAGCTAGCACGGTTTGAGTTAATTCAACCGATGTATAATCTCGTAAAACGGCAAGCGGAGGTAGAAATTTTTCCGTTAGCTCAATCAGAGCAATTAGGTGCCATAACTTACAGTCCGCTCGGCGGAGGCTTATTAACCGGAAAATATAACAGTATAAACAAGCCGGAGCAAGTAAGATTAGTAGAACAAAAGAATTATGAGAAAAGATATAGTCATCAGTATTATTTTACTGTTGCACATCAATTTACGGAGCTGGCGAAACAATTTGGATATCATCCTGCTTCTTTAGCAGTTTCATGGGTATTACATCATCCTGCTGTAACTGCTCCAATTATAGGAGCACGTAATCCGGAACAACTGGCCCTATCGATTGCTGGGGCAGAAATCCCTTTAACTGCCAGTGAAAGAGAACAGATATCCGCATTGTCAGATGAGCCTCCATTACCAACGGATCATAGTCCAGATGAGGATTTATTTAGCAAATATAGAAAGTAATCCAGAGGAAACGGTGCTAGTGTTTTAAAAATCTAGCATAAGAATCGATTTCACACTTTGACAAATTTGAAATCAGAGAATGGTTATGCTGTCTTTTCCTTTAATGGCAATTTGTGAAAAGCTGTTGGAGCAATCTTTTCTTACGGGATGGTGGACTTAAGTATTCTAATGATGAACATCAGAGCTTGGTAAATGGACATCCATTTCCTGAATCAAAACAATCGTGGTGTAAGCTGCGGTGTAAAACAAACGGATTGATGAAACAGTTGAACGTTTGAACTTTCACATTATTTTTTGCGGTAATACGCGAAAAAGATGTGGTTGGTAAATTTAAAAAACAAAACAGGAGTGTTTGATGAATGTCAAGCCAAAAACCATTAAATCAAAGGATTAACTTCAAAAATAAAGATGAATCAAATTCTCTAACTTTTACCAGCCCAGTAAAAGTTGATTCACCAGAATTAGAATACTTAATTGCTGCAATTGCAGAAGATGCTGAAAAACGCAGAAGTACTGGGAGTAAAGATCATCCATATTATGCCTTTGATTTAATCCGAAAATCTCGATTGGGTGCATTGCGATTACCTGTTGAACTTGGCGGCAGCGGTGCAAATATTCGTGATCTTTTTCAAATTTTAATACGTTTAGCGGAAGCTGATCCAGATGTCGCACACAGCCTTCGTTCACACTTTTCCCAAGTGGAGAAATTTTTGCTGCTTACGGATGAAAAACTCCGTGAAAAGTGGCTGCAAAGAGTAGCCAATGGAGAAATCATCGGCAATGCTTCTGCTGAAATTTCATCCAATAATGCTGGAAATTTGGTTTTTGAAACAACTTTATCACCGGATGGTGAAGTCTTCCTATTGAATGGCAAAAAATACTTTAGTACCGGCACACTGTATGCAGACTGGGTAGTTGTTACGGCATCAACTCATGAAGGAAGGCCTGCATCGGTAATAATTCCGACAAATCGTGAAGGTGTCATCATTGAAGATGACTGGGACGGCATCGGACAAAAATGGACAGGAAGCGGTACTACACGTCTTCACAATGTGTATGTCAATCAAGATGAAATAACATATATTGATGGCTCCAAAACGCCTTTCAACTCTTTTCTGCAGCTCTATTTGCATGGAGTGATAGCGGGCATCTTGCGGAATGTGGTGACAGACGCTAAAGCTTTAGTTCATGGAAGATCACGGACATTCAGTTTTGCTGCTGCGGATACACCTCGACAAGATCCGCAACTGCAGCATGTCATTGGACAGCTCTCAAGCAGCGCGTTTACCGCAGAAACTATTGTCCTAGCTGCCGCAGATGCAATTGATGCTGCTCTGAATTCAGCAGTTAATGGAGTGATCGATTATTCTCTGAGCCATGAAGCTTCCCTGCGAGCTGCACAGGCCAAGGTTATTATAGATCAACTTGCCTTACAGGCCTCGACGCTTCTTTTCGAGGTTGGAGGGGCATCCGCAACGAGACAATCAAAACATCTTGACCGTCACTGGCGTAATATTCGCACTCTTGCTTCACATAATCCAACAGTTTACAAAGCTAGAGCTATTGGCGACTACGTCGTGAACAGTACAGATCTTCCAATAAGAGAGGTTTACTTTTAAGGCTGTTTTAAAAATTTTATATATAAAAAGGAGTGTTTAAAAATGAGTAACTATGAAACAATTAACAAAAAGTATTCAAGAGCATTTATTGAGGAAATTAGGGAGAAAGTTAAGCCAATTATTGAAGAAGTCATTAAACCAAGCGCTGAACGAATTGACAAGAGTGGGGAGTTCCCGCGTGAAAGTTTGTTAGCCCTTGCGAAAGAAGGATGGAATTCAGTAACATTTTCTGAAAAATGGGGAGGATTAGATTTAGGATATTTAGGATTTTCCATCGTGGCTGAAGAAATCGGGAAAGTTGATGCGTCAACAGCTTTAGTATATGCTATGCATGTTGGAGCAGCACAAGTAATTGTTTTATATGGAAACGATGATCAAAAGAAACGGTGGCTGCTCCCTATCAGAGATGGTGCGATCGGAACCTTTGCTGTTAGTGAAAAAGCTACAAGAGGTCATGTATGGTTTAGCTTAAGCCAGGCTGAGCGCGATGGCAGCGATTATATCATTAATGCTGAAAAATCCTTTACGACAAGCGGAGGCCAAGCAGATTTTTATATTTTGCAAACGAGAACACCTGATTCTGACGACCCTAGTAACATTAGCTTCTTTATCGTTGACGGCCATAATGACGGTATAGTTGCAAAGCCATGGAATGCATTAGGTGTAAGAGGAAGCCACAGTGGTCCAATTACGTTTAACAATATAAAAGTAAGCGGCCGCGATCTAGTGGGATACGAAGGGTTAGGAAGAGAAATCATGGATGAAGGCGCAAACCCTATTTATATACTGGGTATTGCATCTGTTTGGCTCGGTGTTGCCCAAGGTGCACTAGAACTGGCTGTTAAACATGTTAAGAATGCAGTTAACAAAGGATTTAATAATAGTTTGGCTGACCATCAAGTCATTCGTGAAAAATTGGCAGAAGTGAAAATAAGAATTGCAGGTTTAAAAGCATGGCAGATAGATTTAGCAAGACATTATGATGAATTGCTGGCAGAAGGGCAACCTATAAGCTCATTGGCATCCGAAGTCATAGAATTTAAAGTGAAAGCATCCGAAACAGCAGATTTTGCTGCACGAATTGCGATGGATGTAGCGGGCGGTTATGGCTATATTGAAGGACCTTTTGAACGGCTTTACCGCGATGCCCGGGCAGGAATCCCGATGGCTCCATCTAATAATATCGCCCGCGACCAAGTGGCAAAAATTTTATTAGAATTGCCGTTGAATCTTTGGAATGAGAATGAAAGAAAATAAACCAAACCAGCAATGCATTTTTATTTGGAGTCTGAAATCTGTAAGAACTTTACTGCCTATTTAGGATAATGATGAATGGATGAATCGGTAGGTCAATTGTCTGTAACGCTGTTAGAATAATTATGAATTAATGAATAAATGACCAATTGCTCAAAAAATCTGTTGTTTTTTACAATGTTTTAAAGACTTATTTTGCCAAACTTTAAAAACTCTAGATATAACCATTTCGATGAACTATATGAATAAGCCTCACACTTCTTTTTTATAGTAGGTGTGAGGTTTTATTTTGTGAAAAATAGAGGACATTCGCAATTTTAAGTGGCTGATCATTTACAAGGGAAGTAGACGAGAGTTTTGCCTGTCAGGGAAGCGTATAACAAACAACATTTCAACTTTAAAACAGAAGAAGCATTGGAAAACTGAAAGCGCGAGACTTAAAAGTTTTTTTTCAACGTTTATGGGAAAAGACAGATTTTCACGTTAGACTTCAATGAAACATAAAAAATCAAAAAGCATTTTTCACTGTGAGAAGTTGTGCGGCAGGCAAATTCCTTGTAATACCATTGAACAGTTTTTTACAATCCTTATAAGGAGAGTTTAAAAGGAGTTGAAAAAATGACGAATTCTCAGAAAAAAAGATTGGAAGAGATTGAATTCTCAGTTTTGGATTTGGCTCCTGTTTTATTAGGGAAAACGCCGGCTGACACATTCAAAAACAGTTTAGACCTTGCGCAAAATGTTGAACGATTTGGATATAAACGTTATTGGCTTGCAGAGCACCATAATATGGAGGGCATCGCAAGCTCAGCTACTTCTGTATTAATAGGCTATATTGCAGGAGGTACGAAAACGATTCGTGTAGGATCTGGAGGCGTCATGCTTCCGAACCATGCTCCTCTTGTGATTGCTGAACAATTCGGGACATTAGAGTCGTTGTATCCAGGTCGAATTGATTTAGGGATAGGACGTGCTCCTGGAACAGATCAGGTGACATCCATGGCATTGCGAAGAAATTTACATGGGTCAGTATCAGAATTTCCAAACGACGTCCAAGAACTCATCAATTATTTTGCTCCGAAAGAGAAGCGGAAAGGATATGTACGCGCAGTTCCTGGTGAGGGATTAAATGTTCCTGTTTGGCTGCTTGGATCAAGTACGTATAGCGCTCAGCTTGCAGCAAAGCTTGGACTTCCTTTTGGGTTTGCAAGCCATTTTGCACCGAATCACTTATATGAAGCACTGAAAATATATCGTGACCAGTTCCAGCCGTCAGAACATTTGAAGGAGCCGTATGCGTTGGCGTGTGTGAATGTCGTGGCAGCAGATACCGATGAAGAGGCGAAGTATCTTGCAACCAGCTTGTATCAAATGTTTTTGGGCGTGATCCGAGGAACTTCTAGATTGTTGCAGCCTCCTGTTGAAAGCATGGATGGAGAATGGAATGAATTTGAAAAAGAAGCGGTACGCCATCAGCTTTATTTTTCGTTTGTTGGATCTAAGCAAACAATAAAAGAGAAGCTTCAAAAATTTTTGGATGACACTCAGGTAGACGAAATAATGGTTGTTTCATATATATACGACCATTCGGCTCGCGTGCATTCGTACCGTATTTTATCTGAGATAAAGAATGAAATGTAGTTCTTTTATTTTAAATATGTTATTTTCGGCAACTATCAATACTGTTTAACTTTTTCAGTTAGGGAAGAGATCTGAGAGCGGCAGACTCCTTTTTCAGAAATGTTATTTATGCTGTCATAAAAGCAACGATGTTTATGAATTGCGGATTCTCGAAACAGGCTATCAGCTTTGCTGACAGCTTGCTATTATTTCTCTGATAGCAGATATTTGATGTAGTTATAACTTTTCTGAAATGGGCTGCCCGATGAGTTCCTAAAATGAAGGATTTTGGAGCAATACTACTGTGAAGGACAAAAAAATCCTGTCCTTCATAGAGGCATGAAGTCAACTAGAAGCAATTGTATGTGCTGAATGTCTGTCATAAAACTTTTGAAGAACGAATTCAGAAAGAGAGCATAAGAAAAGTCCTTCATAGACTTCTGAAGGATATAAACAAGATAGAAAAAATGACCTGTCCGATAAGTTCCTAAAATGAAGGGGCTCCAAAAAGTCAGTTAATCCTGACTTTTTGGACAGCCCCGCAACATTTTTTATATGATGCGATTTTAAGAGAATTGCTGAAACTAGGCAAAAAAAGATGCCATTTCAGGGAATATTCCAATTCTAATAGCCTTATAAAATAACAGTAAACGCTTACAAAACAGGAGGTTCAAAATATTTTTTTTCAAAACGTTGTTGTTTTTTAAACGACGGCATGTTTCTTTATTATTGATTGAATGTTAGTTCTTAACTTTTGGGGCTGCCGGCTGACTTACTTTCTCAAATGTGATCAGTGCGTTCCAGCTGCCGGAAGATTGGCCGTCTGCCCAATATTTCGGTTGGTCATCGTCTTCAAGCATGCTTAATAGCATGGCGAGATGTCTTCCTCCTGATTCTACCTTTGCCAGACGGGCGTATTGAGGAAGCATTTGATAGGCTGCATCATATTCTTTGTTTACTATATAACTAATGAATTGTTTATCTAGTGCATGTTCTGAAGCGGTCGGTTTATTGTGTCTGCCGCGGACTAAATTGTGGGAAAGTGCGCCGCTTGAAACAAATACAATTTTCTTTTCGCTTTCTTTTAATACTTTTGCAATCAGCTGTCCCCATTTATACGTTTCATCTAAAGTGGCAGCCATCGTCACGGACAAATTCACAACAGGTATGTCTTCATTCGGCACAAGGTATCTAAGAGGCACAACCGTTCCGTAATCCCAAACATAGTAAGGGTCGTCTATTCCTACAACTTGCAGTCCAGCATCTTGACCGATTTTTACTAGTTCATCACCAAGCTGTTTATCTCCGGGATATTCATAGGGAACATCACGAATTAAATCAGGACATTCAAAAGCGGTTAAAATGCCCTTATGGACAGGAGTGCAATCAACATAATGGAAAAAAGTCGACGGCCAATGGCAGGAAACAAGAACGATGGCATCCGGTTTTAAATCATAAATTGTCTTTGACATCTTTTGCATTTCAATGGCCATATTCTTTTGAAAGTCGGGGACTTGGTCAAAATGGCACATGCTTGGCACATGAGGCGCTAACATAGCCAGCTCAATCGTCATCGCTACTTCTCCTCCTTTAAAATTATTTTCTTACTTCAGATGCGGGTTTGCCCGCAATTCCCCAATGGGTTTTTGGCACCTCTGTCACTAAAACGCGGATGTTTTCTTTTGGTGAATCGAGCGTTTCCGATACAGTATTTGTTACATTTTGAATTAACTCCTTTATTTTCTCTGGCGGCCTGCCCTCCATGATTTGAATAGTAACAAAAGGCATGTCATCCCTCCTATCAGGTAAGAAATTTTTTCTTTCGCTATTTAAACAACATGGAAGCTTACTTCGCCCAATCCGTCAAATTTTCCTGTGACATAGTCGCCTTTGTTTATCAAGACGGCGCTCGTGATTCCTCCTGTTAGAATGACATCACCTGCACGCAGCTTTTGTCCTTTTCGTGATAACATATTGGCAAGCAGAGCGACGGAATGGGCAGGATGGCCAAGCACAGCGGCTCCGGCTCCTAACTCTTTTATTTCGCCGTTTATGGAAAGAGTCGATCCAACTAAATCAAGTTCTAATCCTTCCGGCTTTTTCAAAGACGTTCCGAATACAACCCGGGATGTTGACGCATTGTCAGCGATTACATCAGGAAGCGTAAAATCAAAATTTTCATATCGGCTGTCGATGATCTCAAGAGCCGGCATCACGTATTCTGTTTTCGCAAGCACCTGTGCACCATTGACACCAGGTCCTTCAATATCTTCTTTTAATACAAAAGCGATTTCCGCCTCCACTTTTGGGTGGATTAAGTCATGAAAAGGCAATGCTCCGCCGTTATTGATCACCATATAATCGAATACATAGCCGTAAATAGGCTCATTGACCTTCATTTGCTTCATCTTAGCAAAACTTGTCAAACCCATTTTTGGACCGATGATACGGTGACCTTCATTTATTTTCATATTGACAATCTCTTGTTGAATGGCGTAGGCTTCTTCGACGGACAAATCCGGTTTTAATGAGGCCGTTACCTTTTTTACTTCACGTTTTTCCTTTTCCGCTGTTACTAAGTAGTCAGCAATTTTTTTTATATCTGCGCCAGCCATTTGCTGCATCCTCCTTAAGTATGTGCCGTTTGTTTTTGTTTTGAATTTCAGCAGCTACATCAATAATCATATCCTCTTGACCGCCAACAACCTTTCTTTTGCCAAGCTCAACTAATATGTCGCGCGAATCAATTCCGAATTTTTTGCTGGCAGCTTGTGCATGCAACAGGAAGCTTGAATATACTCCAGCATATCCGAGTATTAGTCCATCTTTTGTAATTTCTTGCGGCTTTTCCAAAATGGGGGCTACTATGTTTTCGGCTACGTCCATAATTTTGTATAAATCGATTCCGGTGTTGATTCCTAAACGGTTGAGCACCGCGATTAATACTTCCGTTTGAGTGTTGCCTGCACCGGCGCCTAAGCAGCGGATGCTTCCGTCAATCCGCGTCGCTCCTTCTTCAATGGCTGCTAATGTATTGGCCATTGCTAGGGAAAGATTGTTATGGCCATGGAATCCGATTTCAATTGACAAGCTGTTTTTTAAAGCTTGAATCCTTTCTTTTACTTCATGCGGCAGAAAAGCGCCAGCTGAATCGACAACGTATACAACATCAGCTCCATAGCTCTCCATAAGCTTTGCTTGCTCAACCAGTTTTTCTGTTGGAACCATATGGGCCATCATCAAAAAACCGACAGTTTCCAATCCTAATTCTTTTGCGAAAGCAATATGCTGTGCTGAAATATCCGCTTCTGTTACATGAGTGGCGATTCTCGCCATTTTTACCCCCAGCTGTGCAGCTTGTTTTAATTCTTTCATTGTCCCGATTCCCGGCAAAAGCAAAACAGCAATTTTGGCATTCGTGACAGTAGATACAGCGGCTTCGATCAATTCCATTTCATTTGTTAAAGAAAGTCCGTATTGCAGAGATGAGCCACCTAAACCGTCTCCGTGCGAAACTTCAATATAAGGTACATTGGCATCATCCAACCCTTTTGCGACGGCTACGACTTGATCCACAGTATATTGATGTCGAATCGCGTGGCTGCCGTCTCTTAAAGCGACTTCAGTAATCAGTATGTTACGTTCTCCCACGATATTCACTCCTTCCTTAAACATTCACTTTAGAAGTAATATTTTTCGCCCATTCCTCCGCCACTTTCACTGCTGCGGCTGTCATGATATCCAAATTGCCTGAATAAGTCGGCAAATAGTCTCCAGCGCCTTCCACTTCAATAAAAACTGTTATTTTATTTCCGTCAAAGAGAGGTTCTTGTCTTAAGCGATAGCCCGGTACATAAGATTGGACTACTTCCACCATATCTTTGACGGATTGAGTAATCTTTTTTTGATCGACAAAATCATTTTCTACAAGGCAATATATCGTATCTCTCATCATAATCGGCGGTTCAGCAGGGTTTAAAATAATGATAGCCTTCCCTTTTTTAGCGCCGCCGATTTCCTCGATTCCGCGCGCTGTCGTTTCGGTAAACTCGTCAATATTTGCTCTAGTTCCGGCACCGGCGCTTTTGCTTGAAATCGTTGCCACAATTTCTGCATATTTGACAGGCTGAACTTTGTTGATGGCATGAACGATCGGAATCGTCGCTTGGCCTCCGCATGTAATTAAATTAATGTTGTCGGCATCCAAATGTTTATCAATATTTACAGGAGGTATGACAGACGGACCGACGGCAGCAGGTGTTAAGTCAAGAACTTTTTTCCCTGCTTGCTTCAGCAATTTTGCATGGCGTATATGAGCTTTTGCGGAGGTGGCATCAAATAGAATATCCGCTAGATCGGGATTTTCTAAAAAACCTTTAATGCCGGTATCAATCGTGTAATATCCGAAATCTTTTGCTTTTTTTAATCCGTCCGATGAGGGGTCAATTCCGATGACCGTTGTAAGCTCCAACACATCTGATCGACGGATTTTGTACATTAAATCTGTTCCGATGTTGCCGGACCCTAAAATTCCAACCTTTACTTTATTCATAAAATTCTCCTTTCAATCTATTATTCTGTAAATGATACAGTTACATGCCCGAGATGAGCGAACCGCGCCGTAAAGACGTCTCCAGCTTGTGCATCAGCGGCTCTGGATAGAGCGCCTGATAAAATGATTTCTCCGGGACGTAAAGAAATATCAAAATCAGCCAGCCTGTTGGCGAGCCATGCGACACAGTTTGCCGGATTGCCTAATGCTGCTGCGCCGACACCGGTATTGACTAGTTCCCCGTTTTTTGTCAAGCTCATTCCAATTAATTCGAGATCAACATTTTCTATTTTTTCCGGTTTTCCTCCCAATAAGAAATATCCGGATGAAGCGTTGTCGGCAATGGTGTCAGCCAGCTTGATTTTCCAATCTTTAATGCGGCTGTCGACAATTTCTAATGCCGGAACAATATAGTCAGTTGCTAAGATCACGTCTAAAGCGGTTACGTTTGGACCTTTAAGCTCCTTTTTTAAAATGAAGGCAATTTCAGCTTCTACTCGCGGCTGCAAAACTTTTTTCATGGAAATGCTTCCGCCGTTTTCAACGACCATGTAATCTAATAAATGTCCATAGTCCGGTTCATCGACTCCAAGCAGCTTTTGCATTGCTAAAGATGTTAAGCCGATTTTTTTTCCGACAATTTTTTGACCTTGATCGACCTTTCTTTTTATATTTTCCAGTTGTATAAGATAAGCTTCTTCGGCAGTCAGATTCGGATCAACGGCAGTAAGAGGATCTGTCGCCCTGTTTAAAGCTTCAGCTTCCTGCAGTTGATTGGCAAAGTTGGCAATTTTCGTTGTTAACATTTTTTCCTTCCTTTCTCATTCAGACAGAATGATTTGGTAAGCAGGCTATTTTAACATACTCCTTATGTTTCAACGGCACCTGAAATTATAGCTTTATCGTTATGTTTGAAAGCTCTGTATAAAAATCTAAGCTGTGCATGCCGCCCGTTCTGCCAATTCCGCTGTGCTTCATTCCTCCAAACGGCGTTCGTAAATCACGCAGGAACCAGGTGTTGACCCAAATGATGCCTGCTTCAATTTGATGTGCCACCCTGTGTGCACGCCGTAAATTATTTGTCCAAATAGTTGCGCTTAATCCGTAATGTGTATCATTGGCTTGGGCTATAACTTCCTCCTCCATGTCAAACGGAGAGACAGTTACAACTGGGCCGAATATTTCTTCCCGTACGCAGCGGGAATTTCGATCCAAACCAGTTATGATTGTAGGTTCGAGATAATAACCCTTATCTAGTCCGTCTGGACGTTTTCCGCCTGTTAAAATTTCTGCCCCATCTTGCTTGGCTATGTCGATGTAGCTGTTGACGCGTTCGTAATGTTCCTTGCTTACGAGTGCGCCGACATCTGTGCCATTTTCAAATGGATCGCCAATCTTTAATTCTTTTGTTTTCTTTACAAATTTTTCTAAAAACTCTTCATAAGCTGGGCGCTCTACATAAATTCTTGAACCGCAAAGACAAACTTCGCCTTGGTTAATAAAGCTTGATTTGATGGTAGTTTCAATGACTTCATCTAAATCTGAATCGGCAAAAATAATGTTTGGATTCTTGCCGCCCAATTCATATGAAAGTTTTTTCAAGGAATTAGATGCTGCTTTCATAATGGCTGCTCCTGTACCCGGTTCACCGATAAAGGAAATGGCGTCAATGTCAGGATGTTCGGCAATTGCTGCCCCAGCGGAGTTTGGACCGAAGCCATGAACAAGGTTGACAACTCCGTCCGGAACACCGGCCTCTTTGCAAATTTCCATTAATGCAGTAGCGGTTAAAGGAGTCCACTCTGCAGGTTTAATAACAGCTGTGTTGCCCATTCCTAAACATGGAGCCAGCTTCCAAGTCAATAATAAAAGAGGTAAATTCCAAGGCTTGATAATTCCCACTACTCCGACTGGGCGTCTGTGTGCATAATGAATGGCCTGATCATCTTGCTGATAAGCTTCATTCGTAATCGAAATGATGTAGTCAGCGAAGAAGTGGAAGTTATAGGCAGCACGGGGAATGTCAATTTTTTTTGCAAGAGATAGCGGTTTTCCTGTATCTAATGATTCCAATCGTGCCAGCTCATCCTGTCTTTCTTGGATTAAATCGCCAATGCGCCGCAAAATTTTTGAACGCTCCGTTAATGTTATGTTTTTCCAAGGGCCGTTCAAAGCCCTTTTGGCAGCGGAAACGGCATAGTCGACTTCTTTTTTTCCTCCTTCAGCGACTGTTCCGATTACTTCCTCAGTTGCAGGATTAATATTGTCAAAGGTCCTTTTGTTATCGGATTCAACAAATTGTCCGTTAATAAAATGCAAGCAGTTAATCGTTCCGTTTGAGTTGATTGGCATGATTCACCCTCCCGAATATCATCATAAATTTCAACTGTGACTTTAATGGTAGTTTCCCTATGTTGCACTTTCAACTTCTAAATTGCTATATATGCAACAAATATAAAAATTTTTAAAAATATCGAAATATTTAATTTTTTACTTTTCAGTTGTTCATATATTTGATATATTCTCGTATAAAGAAAATTGATGTAGAGGGGGAGGGTGTACATTGAATGGAAAAGACGAGAAAAATCAGCTTTCTTCCATCAAAAATGCGCTGAAAATATTGAAAAGCTTTACAATGGAAGAGCCAGAAAAAAAAATAAGTGATTTATCCAATTCTCTAGGATTAAATAAAAGCACAGTCAGCAGGACAATGAAGACGTTGGCAAGTGAAGGATTTGTTTATAAAGATTCAGAAACGAAGAAATACAGATTGGGATTATCCATTTTATCTTTAAGCGGCGTGCTATTCAGCAATATGGATATTTACAGAGAATCGCAACCTGTACTAAATAAACTGGTCGAAACAACCGGTGAAACTGCCCATATTTCTGTATTGGACAATTTAGAAGTTGTTTATTTGCAAAAAGTAGAGTGCAATCACCCCGTAAGATTTTTAACCCATATCGGGAGACGCAATCCGCCTTATTGCACGAGCTCTGGAAAAGTTTTAATTGCATTTTCGGAAAATGAAACGGTCGAAAAAATTATATCTAAAGGGTTAAAGCGTTTTGCAAAAAATACGATTACGGATCCTGAGAAGCTGAGAGATCATTTAAAAAAAGTAAGGGAGAATGGGTATGCCGTCAGCATTGAAGAATTGTCCGAGGGAGTTAATTCCATTGCCGCCCCGATTTATGATTATACCGGAAAGGTTATTGCAGCACTTTCTGTAGTCGGTCCAAAACAACGAATCAATTCTTACAAGCTTAAGGCGATGGCGAAACAAGTGATCGCAGCAAGCAAGGAAATTTCTGAAAGAATGGGGTATTTGAATTTTTCTTAATTTGGTGGGAGAGTGGAGAGATGTATGATTTTCATACACATTTCATCCCTGAAGGCGTGATGGAATGGGTAAAAGAACATAAAGAAACTATTCATGCTGAATGGGTGAAAAAAGAAAAGGATAAGGAAGAGTTTTTGATTGTTAATCAAAAATGGGGATTTGAATTAAAAAAATCTTTTTTAGATTTAACCCTTTTTTTAAACGAACAATTGAAAGCGGGAGTTCATCATTCCGTCATTTCGCCGATACCGCAGCTTTTTATGTACGAGTTTCCGGAAGAAATCACTGCTGAACTATCCGGCGTGTATAATGATTCATTAGCGCGGCTTGTGCAATCGTTCCCGGAAAAATTGTCTGCGCTGGCAACGGTTCCGTTAAATAACCCGGATAAAGCTGCACAAATCTTGACAGATGCGATGGGAAAAGGGTTAAAAGGAGCCATTATCGGTCCTGGGGCAGCTAATCATATGCTGTCAGATGAATTTTTTATCCCATTTTTTGAAGCAGCCGATCGGTTGAAAGCGATTGTTTTCATTCATCCGTTATTGAGCGAAGATCCTCGCTTGAAAAGAAGAATGATGCCAAATTTAATCGGTGTTCCGTGGGAAACAACGATTTGTGCTACAGACCTTTTATTAAGCGGATTGATTGATCGATTTCCAAATGTGAAAATATTATTTGCCCATGGCGGAGGATTTTTGCCTTACCAAATCGGCAGAATAGAAAAAGGATACGAAGAATGGGAAGCGGTTTCAAAAAATTTAACATCTTCTCCGAAAGAATACTTAAAGCGTTTTTGGTATGACAATGTTTTGTGGGAGCAAGCAAGCATTGACTATTTAGTGCGAATAGTGGGAGAAGATCGAGTAGTGCCTGGCTCCGATTTTCCGTTCGACCTTTCTGTCTGGCCTCCAAATGAAAAGCATTGCAAAGGGGCAAGTTCATTAATAGATTTTTAAAAGCTTTTCGTCTTTTAAGCCAGCAGGCTGGACAATCAATCGCTAAATGATTTATCTTTTGAATCATCGTTCCGGTTTTTGTTAGCAAAACGTTATTTCACGAACGGGCCCAGCATCATGAAAACGGAAATGTCGTTGTATTATATGGCAGCAGAAAAGCATAAAAGCAGTCTAGACTTGCGGACTGCTTTTATGCCGTTGTGTGCTGAACAGGCAGTAAAGGTGCTATCTCGTCTATTATTTTTTGATCAGCAATGACAGTATAATTTCCGATCGTTTGTATAGCTCCGCCCGCTTCGCACACAAGCAGCTGTCCAGCAGCAATATCATAAAAATTAGGCTTATAGTAAACTGCGATATCAAGTTTGCCGCAAGCAATGTAGGCTAAAGTGACAGCAGCTGTTCCGATCATTCTGACTCGGTAAACGTCGTTTACAATGTTTTCAAGCAATGAAATGCGCTCTTTATTCGTTTGTTTATTGGCGTCCTTTGCAAAATCGCCAATGGAAATAAAAGCTTCCGCCAGGCTGGCATTTCGAATGTTTATAGCATTTCCATTTAAATAGGCTCCTTCTCCCTTTGCTGCCCAATACGTTTCCCCAAAAGCAGGCAATGATATAGCAGAGACGACTGGATCATTTTGATAGGTTAGGGCGATGGAAACTCCGTAAAGCGGAACGCCGAAACTGTAGTTGATGGTCCCGTCAATAGGGTCAATCACCCATTCAAATTCATCCTTTCCCCCAATGCTGCCGGCTTCCTCACTGAATATGCGGTGATCAGGATATGTCTCCTGAATGCGATCAATGATCAGCTTTTCAGCTTTCAAATCCATTTCAGTCACAAAATCTTTTGCTGACTTTAATGTTTGCTGCCCAGCTTTTCCTGCATACGGCCGAATCAATTCACCGGCCTCTTTAGCTAACTTTATCGCAAAAGGCAAATATTGCTTATACATTGCGTTCCTCCTTCGGAAAAGTGAATCAATGATTGATTGCTATTAATTAATCATAATATATTTCAAGAAATTTAGGAATAGATGGAATGTTAACACACACTTGCTTTAGAAGTGTAATGAAAGGTTTCCACATGAGAAATGAAATGCCCTGGATAAGAAAAATCATCTTACATCTTGCATTGAACGCTTTTCTCTTCATATCTTCCGATGTTTTACATGTTCGATGGTGCAGCGGCTTGACGATTTAATGACAGAATATTATAATTTTAATAAAATTGGACTGCCCAACAGTCCAAAAAAATGAAAGGAACATGTTTATGAAATCCAATATATTTAATGAGCTCACCAATACGAGAGTTTACGAAAAAATTGTTGATCAAATTAAGCAGCTGATAGAAGAAGGAAAACTAAAACCAAATGACCGCCTGCCTCCGGAGCGTGAATTGGCGAAAATTCTCGGGTGCAGCAGGACTTCTTTGCGGGAAGCATGCAGAGTTTTAGAATCGGAAGGAATCATTATTTCAAAACCAGGCGGCGGACGGTTCGTTCAAAAAGTCGATCAAAGCTTGATTCTGAAATATCAGATCAACCCTATTGATGTACTCGAAAAAACAACAGTGATTCAATTTTTGGAGGCCCGGGAAGCATTGGAGCCAAAAATTGCTGAAATAGCATGCGAAAGGGCAACGAAAGAAGATATAGAAAAGATGGAAAAGGCATTGAAATTAATGGAAGAAAAGTTGAAAAATCCGGAAGAGGAAATAGATGCAGACAGCAACTTTCATTTATCTCTCGCCCAAGCGACACATAATTTTGTGTTCATCTCATTTATGGATACGAATTTGAATTTATACCGCCAAGTGCGAAAGCAAACGTTGCAGTCGCAAGCGCGTTATTCTGAATCTTTTTTTGAACATGAAGCGATTTTGGAAGCCGTGAAACAGAAAGATAAAGCAAAAGCATCGGAAGCGATGAAAGTCCATTTAAGCAATTTGCGAAGCAATGTATTAGGCATGCTGCCAGAGAAAAATTAATGTTTTGGAGGGGGATACGATGGAAAAAGGAAAATATGGTCCGTTAACAGGAGTAAATATTTTGGATATATCGACTATGATCGCTGCCCCTTTTGGGGCAACACTGTTAGCTGACCTTGGAGCCGAAGTGACGAAAATTGAATTGCCCAATAAAGGTGATACTTTGCGGACTGTAGGCCCTTGGAAGGGGAATGAGCCGCTCAGATGGCCAGGGCTTGCCCGCAACAAAAAATCAGTTACTTTAGATATACGGAAAGAAGAAGGAAAAGAAATTTTAAAAAAACTTATAAAAAATACGGATATTTTAATTGAAAACTTTCGCCCCGGTACTCTTGAAAAGTGGGGGCTAGGGTATGAAGAATTGAAAAAAGCAAATCCTAAATTGATTATGGTTCGAATCTCCGGCTACGGTCAAACAGGACCGTATCGCGAAAAAGCCGGGTTCGGAACTCCGTGCACCGCTTTCAGCGGCCATACTTATATCCAAGGGTATCCGGACAGACCGCCTGTCAGTCCATCTTATTCATTGCTTGATTATATCACTGGTGTATATACTGCATTTGCTGCGGTCAGTGCATTATATTACCGTGATAAAACTGATGATCCAGAAGGGCAAGTAGTCGAAATGGGATTATATGAATCGATTTTCCGAATGCTCGAATTTTTAGTAGCTGAATATGACCAAAACGGTATAGTAAGAGAAAGAACACCCGGGTTGGCCGGACATTCAAGTCCAGCAGGAACATATGAAACGAAGGATGGAAAATATGTTGTTCTTGTTTGCAGTACTGATTCAACTTTTAATCGGCTTGCAGAAGCAATGGAACGAACAGATATGCTTGAGGATGAACGTTATTATACAAATTCACAACGTTTAAAACATGACGATGAAGTACAAAAGATTGTCTCTGACTGGATACGCCAGTTTACGCTGAAGGAGCTGCAGGAAAAATTGGATTTGTACGGTGTGCCTGTCAGTCCGATTTTAAGTATTAAAGATATTTTTGAAAATGAACATTATCAAGCTAGGAGAAACATAGTAGAAGTTGAGCATCCTCGGCTTGGAAAAGTAAAAGTGCCGGGCGTCGTTCCTAATTTTTCAAAAACTCCTGGAACCATTCGTTACCGCGCTCCTGAGCTTGGAGAGCATAATGAAGAAATATTAGGCGGAAAATTAGGGTTATCAAAACAGGAGCTTGCCGAGTTAAAAGAGAAAGGAGTCATTTAAATGAGTGATGCCATGTTTCCTGCAAGGGTCATCATTTGCGAAGTTGCGCCGCGCGACGGGTTTCAATCAGAGGATCAATGGATTCCGACTGAACAAAAAATAAAAATTATCCGTGCGCTTGCGAACACAGGAGTTCAATCGATAGAAGTGACATCGTTCGTTCATCCGAAAGCAATTCCGCAGTTGAAAGACGCCGAGGAAGTTGTGAAAGGGATAGAAGATTTAACGCATATTAAATTTCGGGCTTTAGTGCCAAATGTAAAAGGGGCCCAAAGAGCAATTGCGGCTGGAATAAAGAAATTGAAGCTTATGCTCTCGGCAACAGATTCGCATAGTTTATCAAATGCAAACTGCCTTGTGGAAGAAGCGCAAAGAGGATTTGAACCTATTGTCGATTTGGCGAAAAAACATAATGTTGAAGTAGGAGGATCAATTTCCGTTGCATTTGGATGTCCATACGAAGGAAAAGTGCCTTTAGAAAAAATAGTAACAATTGTAGATCGATATAAGAAAATGGGGATAACTGAAGTTTCGCTTGCTGACACGACAGGAATGGCCAATCCAAAACAAGTCTATCAATATCTTGGCGTATTAAAAAAGGAATTTCCTAACATGACTTTCTCCATGCACTTCCATAATACGCGCGGAATGGCGTTGGCGAATGTGGTTGCCGCTTTGCAGCAAGGTGTCATCCATTTTGACAGTTCTGTCGCAGGTCTCGGCGGATGCCCATATGCACCAGGAGCAACGGGTAACATTGCAACAGAGGATTTAGTTCATTCACTAGAAGAGATGGGGATTGAGACTGGAATTCATTTAGATCGCATAATTGACGTTGCAAAAGATGTAAGAAACATGCTCGGTCATGATGGAGGAAGCTACATGCTTCAGGCAGGACCTTGTTCGAAATTGAGTCCAAAACCAACTGCTCAGGAAAAATTAGAAAAGTAAAATGATTGATATGGAAAATAAATAAAAAATTATCATTCATATTTTTAGATCGATCTAATATGGTCGATCTATTTTTTGCCGTCAAAAAAAGAGCCAGTTGAAATGCGTAAACCCAATCTGTTAGGCATTGAATAAAGAGTCGTAGCAGGGCAGAAAAGTGACAGGAGCTAAAGGCGGTTGTTGAAAACGAAAGAGCAAGAAACTCGAATGGTGAATTCGAAAACTCTGGCGATGACTCATTCGCTGTATCAAGGAGAACGTGGAATTCTGGGCAAGATCCCTGCCGCAACGTTCCTTGACAACATGATCATTTGTTCGGGAAGACGACCGACAGGAAGACTTGCCGGATTTACCTGCCACTTCAAGCCATCAGATCCATGTTTCTATCAAAGAGGGAAATTTACAAAAAAATTTGGACTTAACCGATTGTTATATTATATGTTATCGAAGGCTTTCCACATAAAAATCCCTTCCATGAGCTTTCTTTTTTCGGTCAACTATATCATTCGTGCGGTGGTTCAGTTTTTTATTGTGCAGTAGACATAGTATGATGATCATTGCTTTCTTACAACTTTATATTCGGCGGATCATTTCCCTTATAAAAGAAAGGACTAAGATATAACATGTGTCAACAGATTGCCGGGAATAGATTCCAATTCATCGGTGGAGGTGGACAAGAGATGCTGATGAAAAATAATTTTTACTATATATGTAAGAAACTAGTGAAAATTCATTTCTTCTTTTGTCTCTAAATAAAGTGCAGTTATAAATTTTTTTATGCTCAATCGGCATTTTGTTGTCTTTTCTCCATTTTTTAGTTCCTCCATTCGTTGGCGGATTTCTTCAAAATCAAATAAACGAGGGGCGTAATGTTCGAAATTAGGATTTGTATAATCAGTTAATCCAATTGAAGCTAAATTGGTGAATGTTTGTAAAACTATTCGGCGAATACGCTGTTCCATGGCACGCAATTCCTTTTGTAGAGATTCTTCATCAAAATGATTTCCAGATTGCAGCAAAATTTGTTTGTATAAGTCTTTTAATTGAGGAAGGTCGTGTATATTTTTTCCATTCTGTTCTCGAGCCTCTAGCCATTTTATCACTGCTAATATGTCAGAAGTTCCCGTCTCGCCAGCAATGCCTAAAGTCAGAAGGAGATGGCAAGCTTTTTCCTCAATCGAATGTTTTGCAGAATATGTAGAAGCTTTTAAAAATGGTTGCTGATCTTTATCATCCATTACTTCTAATAAATTGCGAATAGATATAAGTGAAGAAGATAAGGCAAGATGGTTGGCAACTCGTTTTAAAACGGAAACAACTTCGTATTTGTTAATAGGTTTTTGAATGTATGTGTCGACACCTTGCAAGTATGCTTCACCGACCATTTCTTTATTTTCAACTTGAGAAATCATAATAAAGGGACCGGTGAATCCTTCGCTTCTCAATTTTTTCATTGTTTGAATGCCGTCTAGTCGAGGCATCAATAGATCAATTAGAATAACATCCACATTTTTGAGTTGATCGATTGAAACGTTAATCCCATCATCTGCTTGTCCGATAACTTTTCCAAGCCCGCTGTCTGTTATTATTTTTTCCAACATTCTTCTAATAACAGGATCGTCTTCAATTAGGAAGAAGCGAAGGTACATCACATTCCCCCCCTTTCTTTATTATGGAATACCTATGTAAGCGTTTTAAACAGCTGATCTTTTGGTATCGTTACTATAAATTGAGTAGGTTGTCCTTTTTCATTTGATAATTGTATTGAACCATTTAAATTTTGTACAATTTTTTGGGCGTGTGTCAAACCGATTCCTGTTGATGGATTCCCGTTTTTGTCAAATTTTGTTGTAAATCCGGGTTCAAAAATCCAGTCTTGATCTTCCTCGGATATACCAATACCGGAGTCGGTTACGAAAAATTTTATGTTATGATTATCTTCCACTACACGCAGTTCAACCCAACCTGAATGATGTATTGCTTCGACTGCGTTTGAAACAAGGTTGTTTAATACAGATAGAAGAGCATATACATGGTTAGTACATGAGTCAATATCACATTTTTTTTGGAATTGAATTGGCTTTTCTAAAGCTTCTGCATATTTTTGATTTGTTTTAATAACTAAATCGCAAATATCTGTAATGGAAATATGAAGGTTTAGTTGCTCTTGACTCATTAGTTTAGATAATCCTGCCAAAATCTTTTGTGAATCTTTTTTCACTTCATGAACATGTTCAGCAATATAAAGGGCTGTACTTGCCTCTTTATTTTCTAATTCCATTAAACGCATATATAGTTGATAACTTTTTCTAGTAATATCTTCTAGATGGCTCATTGATTTTCGCAAAAAAAATGTTTCTTCATAAAGGCTTGTATTGATCATAACGAGACGTTCGAGTTCATGTTGTCGCGCTTCACTTATGGCTTTTAATTGAGAAAAATTCAAAATATTGTAAAGCCCTACTGCGCAAAAACTTCTCAAAATCCCAAATAAAAGTAGCATCCAAATAGTTTCTAACGTGAGGGTAAATTGTTCTTGTATTAGTATGCGAAAAGATAATTCCACCATATTAGATGAAAAATCAATGCATGCTCCAATGATTCCTACACGAATGGGAGTTTTTAAATATTTTTGTATTTTTGTAACATAAACGAGTAAAGTAAAATTAAAATAGTAAAAGGCAGCGGGTAAATGGATAAAGAAACTGTCGATCCAAAAGACTTGCCCTAATATAAGATCGATCATCATCCGAAACAGCAAAACAAAAATGCCAGTACTAAATCCAGTTACAAGGATAGGAGCAGATCGAAAAGATAGTAATCCAAAGAAGAAAATTGCACTTCCTAATGAAAATCGAAAAAAATTATCAAAAGGATTGATTTTCATTTCTCCCAGAAGTGCAGTAGTGAAAACAAGGACAACAAGTGTCCAAAGGCGGTTATTCATCGCATTCTCCCTCATAGACAATTATAATACCATTATGGCCAGAAACCTACGAAACGTCTATTTAGATATATTTGTTTTCCAACCGTCTTGAAACTAATGATAATAAATAATTTACAGTAAAATACATGAGAGCAACTAAAATAAAGATCGGAATGACATAGTTGATATTTTTGCCATTAATGATTTGTGCATGATTCATTAATTCTGGTAAAGAGATCACGACAGCAAAAGAAGTATCCTTTAGTAGTGAAATGAATTGACTGACAATTGGCGGAACCATCCGGCGTAAAGCTTGCGGCAGTATAATATACCATAAAGTTTGCAAATAATTTAATCCAGAAGAACGAGCAGCTTCTATTTGACCTTTTTCAATGGAATTTAATCCACTTCGAACAATTTCTGACAACATAGTAGATTCAAAAACTACTAATGCTAAAATGGCAGCGGCCATTTTATCTAATTTTAACCCTATTTCTGGAAGAGCAAAAAATGTAAAGAAAATAATTAATAATAACGGTAAGTTTCGAATCGTTTCCACCCAAACGGCCAGTAGGTGACTAATGATCGGAACTTTTGTGTAACGCAATACACCGATCATGATGCCGAATATAAAACTAAGGGTAATGGATATAAAAGCAACAAGTAGGGTGACAGAAAATCCTTTCAAAAGAAATATGATATGACTGGGAGAATAAGCACCAATAAAATCCATTTTGTTTTCCCCTCCCTCTATAATTTCTCCCAATTCTTTAACACCTATAGATTCTTAACCTCATGTTAATGGATACAAATTGAATTTATTCAATATATTTACATGGTAGAGGGTTATCCTCTTTATCTATTTTTTGCTAGTCTGCGTTCAAGGAAACTGACACTTAAGCTTAAAGGAATAGTTAACAGCAAGTAAAACATAGCAACAAAAATATATACATCAAATGTTACGAATGTTTCAGAAGATATTAAATCACCGAAATACATGAGATCTAAGCCAGCAATTACACCGAGTACAGACGAGTTTTTCACAAGATTAAGAAATTGATTTCCTAATGGAGGGATAACAATTTTAATTGCTTGTGGCAAAATAATATACCACATCGTTTGTACGTATGTTAAACCGGAAGAACGGGCAGCTTCCATTTGACCTTTCGGTACTGCTTGAATACCTGCACGTATCGACTCGGCGATAAATGCGGCTGTATAAGTTGTAAGACCTAGTGTTCCTGCCAAAAAAGAATTAATGCGTAACCCCAAAGCGGAAGGAGCGAAAAAGAATACAAATACTATTAACATCAACGGGATGTTTCGGATAAATTCCACATACATCGTGCCAAGCCAATTGAGTGGTCGAAAGGGAGCTATACGGAAAATAGCGATAATTGTTCCTACAACTAAGCTTGCAATCATAGCTAATACACTAGCTTTTATTGTATTAAAAAAGCCTTCTATATACATATCCCAATGATCAATGAGTATGGAAAAATTCAACAAATATAATCACTCCTTTCAGGAAGAAACAGATGAGGGTGAAAAACCGCTCATCTGTTTATTAAATTATTTTTCATTTTTTGGTACGTCTCCGATCCATTTCTCATAAATTTTGTCATATTCACCGTTTTCTTTAATTTCTTTTAAATATTCATTAATTGTATTTACAAATTCTGTATCACCTTTGCGGACAGCAATTCCATAAGGTTCTTCTGTAAATGTTTCATCAACGACTCGGAAATTAGGATCTTGCTTTGCCATTCCTAGTAATAAAGCATTATCTGTTGTCAAAGCATCTCCTTGACCAGCTTTTAAAGCAGTAAAGGCTTCAGCATAATTTTCAAATTCTAATACAGTTGCTTCTGGTGCTTTTTCACGAATATTTTGAGCGGAAGTAGATCCTTTTGCCGTTAAAACGGTTACACCTTTTTTGACGTCAGAAATACCGTTGATTTTGCTGTCTTTCTTCACAAGTAAAGATTGTCCGGCCATAAAATAAACATCTGAAAAATCTACTTCTTTTTTGCGCTCTTCCGATATAGTCATTGTGGCAATGATACAGTCGATATCGCCATTGTTTAAAAGAGGAATTCGGGTTTTAGAAGTTACTTCTTTCAGTTCGATTTTATTTTCATCTCCTAATATTTTTTTAGCTAAACCTTTAGCAATATCGATATCAAACCCTTCCACCTTTCCGGTTTTAGGATCCTTAAGTCCGAAAAGATTTAAATCATATTTTACGCCGACAATCAATTTGTCCCTTTCTTTTATTTTTTCTAACGTATTTTGATTGTCGGAAGAATTTTCTGTTTTTTCTTGTTCTGCAGTAGTATTAGTAGTAGTTTTTCCGCCGCAGGCTGACAAAATAGATATACATAAAATAGAAATTAAAGAAATGGAAAGTATTTTCTTACAGAATGATCGAAAGCTCATATATAACATCCCCCTTCATATTTAATGATTTAATATTCTGTTTAGGAAATTTTTTGCTCTTTCTTCTTTTGGATTGGAGAAAAATTCTTCAGGTGTTGAAACCTCCAAAATTTTCCCTTGATCAATAAACACAATTCGGTCTGCAACTTCTCGGGCAAAACCCATTTCGTGTGTTACAACCACCATGGTCATCCCTTCTTTCGCCAGCTTTTTCATGACGTCTAACACTTCTCCGATTGTTTCTGGATCCAGTGCAGAAGTTGGTTCATCAAACAACATGATTTTTGGTTTCATTGCAAGACCACGGGCAATTGCAACACGCTGTTGTTGTCCTCCGGATAGAGAGGATGGATAGGAATTTGCCTTATCAGGTATTCCTACTTTTTCTAAATAGTACATTGCAGTTCTTTCAGCCTCTTCTTTTGCAACTCCTAACACTTTTATAGGAGCCAGCGTAATGTTTTGTAGGACGGTTTTGTGAGGATAAAGATGAAAATGTTGAAATACCATCCCGATGTTGCGGCGTAATTTATTTATATCTGTTTTTTTGTCATGAACTTTTACATTATCTACTATTAATTCTCCACTAGAAATTGTTTCAAGCCTGTTAATACAACGAACGAGTGTACTTTTCCCGGATCCTGAAGGACCTATAATGACGACAACTTCCCCTTGTTTAATATGCAGATTGATATTTTGCAGAACATGGAATTTTCCGTAATGTTTATTTACTTCACGGAAAATGATCATTAATCAACCCCCTCCTTTCTATATGTAAATAATTTTTAAAATATTTAACAAATTTTAAATTAATATTAAATTAAATCTACGAAAATCTACAAAAAATTACAAAAACCAAATAAAAAACCTTGTCATATTTTTTTACAAAAGTAGAGAATGGTATAAATGGGGATACTTTAAAAAATTTTATGTAATGCGGGGCAGATACAATATTTCTGAATGAGTTTGGAATTGATAGGGAACCGATTTCCTTTGCAGGAGACTGTCTAGAAAGTCAAATTCCAAAAATATTAACGTTTTAACCCATAAAAAAGAGGCATCATTAAGCAGTAAACACAATTAATCTGCCATATATGATTAATTGTTACGTTCTTCGAATTTTCGCTGGAGGGCTTCCTGCGCTTCTGCAAATCTTCGCAACTTTTCGTTCTGCTAAAAGTTTGAAAGGTCAAATATAATGCTTTTTCAGCGGATTCTTAACTGCTTAAACTGTTCATCGGCTTTAGACGTTTCCGAATCTCCTTGATCGCTCGTTGGATGGTATTTATCGTGTACATCACACTTCGATTACTGCTTAGGTTCATGAAGGCGAGACTCAAGATCGGGCTTCTCTTTTAAAATTTACTCAATTATTCCGATGCAAACTGCCGAAACAACTTCCATGCGTTTTCTTTACCCGGAGATCGATTAGACTGATGCCCTTTTGGTGCTAAGAACGAAACTCGGAATTTCAAACGCGAATTTCCCTTTTATAAACACTATACGGGCTCGCTTTAGGAAGCGATCATCAAGACACGGGAAATTAGCATGTGGATGAAAGTCCCTATTCTCCTGACGATCAGATCAGTTGTATGACCAGAAAGAGAGGACATCAAAAATGGAGCAACCGTCCACTATCCAAGCGTTATGCCGTTTTATATTTGGATTACGACGGTTGAAAAAAGTCATTTATGTAGTGTTTAGAGTAAACGAAAAAGGACATCGCAAAATTTTGGATTTTTTCGTAGGTGGACAAAATTTTGTAAAACCTTTACAAAAGAGGTGTCAAGAAGTGCTTTAAGCGTATTCGATGATTGCCAGGACTGGAGGAGGAGCGATTTATCCGAAAGGCGACGTACAGTGTCTGTCATACTCTTAGCCGTGTAAATTAGAAATAAAAAAAGGATCTGGAAATGAAAGTATATGGATTTCGTTACATATTGGGATGTGTCCGCCTGTTCGATTTGATCTCATCTAGCAATCAGTTCTAATTTTTTTTGATTTATCATCATCATTGTGATTTAGAAAAAATGAAAGCATTTACGAAATCCTAAAAAAATGATCGCAACAAACATAAATGCTTTATCAATAATATGAAACCGATCGGCTTTCAGGGCCACTTCTTCCCGTGTAGATTTGGACGGCGCTTTTTAAGCAAATCGACTTGTGCTTTCTTCTTCTAAACTTTTAAATTGCATGTGTTTTCATACTTCCCGCCGATCGTAAAAACGCATCAAAAAGCCTCTATATTTTGACATTTCTTAAATTTTGCGTATGCCGCTTAATTCCAAAGTGTTTACGGAGTTGGCGATAAGGGAGCCCTCCTTTCATTTCAAACGAACGACTTCACGTTTCAGATCTTCTGAATATGAGTTACATGTTTGATTTTTCACCATAAAAAATCCCCTCTCCGGCAGACTCCTAAGAACACTTTTTTTACTTTCCACCTGGAGGGGATAAAACCACACAGTCCCATCCAATGGATCAATGAAAATGATTATGAAAGGAAACGGACAGCGGAATTTGATCTTGGTGTTAACGCTGCTTGTTCAGCGCCGTTCTAAGATTGGCCAACTCATTTTCAATTTCCGTAAGCTGCTGTTCCGCTTTTTCTATATTTCCTCCGACTGATTCAAGCTTTTCGATGTCCCCTTGAATGCGGATATAGTCAGATTTTAATTCGGCGATTCTTTGTTCAATTTCTTGTTTTGTCATCAATATTCACTCCAATGTATATGATTTCCTGTTTACCATTTTATCATGAATGTCGGAATGATACCTTACACGATATGAGTGATTCCAACTAAAAATGTATGAAAAGTAACTATTATTTATGAAAGAGTCGAAAATATAATTATTTTTTCCGAAATAAAATAAGGAGAATTTTTGCACCGTCTCTTTTAAGGGGTTTTTGGAAAAGGAGTAGGAAAAGGAGAATGAAAAATGTTTTGGTGCTGATGGAAAAAAATTTTGACCGAATCTACAAAAACTTTAACGATTTATGCTCAATGTTTGAAGAAAATCATCATTTAGACTACCAATCTTTTGAAACATATCAACAATTACGGAGAAAATTAATAGAAGATGTAAAAGCTCTTGAATATTTTATTGTTGGAACAATGAAATCTAAAGAAAAATAACTTTTCAATTAATAAAGGCTGCTTTGTTGATTTCGTTGCAAAAGATATATGATTTATGAAAAGATAAGTACAAAAAAGAAAAAGAGGAGGCAGGATGAAAAAAATTATAGCGGAAGCATTAAGGGCTGCTGGAGATTTTGGAGTAATCGAAAACATTCGGAAAGTAAGCGGAGGTGATATTAACGAAAGCTATTTTGTACAGACAGAAAACCAAACGTATTTTTTAAAGTACAATTTAGAAGCTCCCGAAGATTTTTTCCGTCTGGAAGCGGAAGGGCTTCAACTGATTAGGGATACTAACACCGTGCGCGTACCGAAGGTGTTTGCTTACTCCGAGAATTCCAACGAGGGATTTTTGATCATGGAATGGGTGAACGGTAATAAAGATGATAATACAGAAAAGCTGTTAGGCCAAAAGCTGGCAGCTTTACACAAAAGCCATTTTGTATATCACGGATATTCGAAAAATACATATATTGGAACGCTGCCTCAAAGAAACCGCCTTATGTCATCTTGGCTTGAATACTATCGGGACTACCGTTTAAGCGGACAAATGGAAATAGGAATCAAGAAAAATTATATACGTGGTGAACGTGGAAAAAGATTGGAAACTCTCCTTAATCGCTTGCATGAATGGATTCCAGCAAACGTGGAGGCTTCTCTTTTACACGGCGATTTATGGGGAGGGAATTGGATAGTTGGACCGAATGGGGAACCATTTTTAATTGATCCGTCCGTAATGTATGGAGATCGCCATTTTGAAATTGCCTTTACCGAATTATTTGGCGGCTTTTCCCAAGATTTTTACCGCTCATATGAAGAATATTACCCTCTTTCCGAAAGATATGAGGAAATCAAGCCTTTGTACCAGCTTTATTATTTGCTTGTCCATCTGAATTTGTTTGGGGAATCATATGGTGGAGCAGTAGACCGCATATTAAAAATGTATGTTTAAAAAAGATGAGGACTGAGAACCGTTAGTTTTTTCGGTTTAGACAACTGTTTCCCTTCGTTTTAAGAGTTTGCAACTCCCTAATTGTGCAAACGATCAAATGTTTTCTTCCAGAAAGAAAAGATAGTTGTCGTCCCTCCCCGAAATTCTTATTTAAAAGCCCGCTCTTCTCAAATAAATTTATAAACCAACGTTTTCATTTTCTAATTCAACTGTAATGTCAAAGCTTCGCTGCCCGGCGCATTCGGTTTATTAGCTGAAAGAGGTTGGAATACTGAACTCAGCATCAAAATACAAGGACTTGAAGCTGACAGCATTTCTATATTGAAGACAAATGAAACAGGCTTAATAGCTTGCTTGGTCCATTTTGTCTCGGTTGATTCGATTTATCTGAAAAATTCCGCCTCTAAACGCCGATGAAGGCAGCCGCATTGCGAGACTGCTGATTTTGGCAATCATATTTATTGTTAAACAAACGTTTGATTAGTAATATAGGTAATTGATCATAATATATGAAGCAAATAAATGTTTCCACAAAATTTTTTATGATAATCTAAAATAAAGGAGTTGATCACATGGCAAAAGTAGCTACTCTTATTACAGACTTGTTCGAAGACAGTGAGTTCACAAGTCCTGCAGAAGCATTTCAATCAGCAGGTCATGAAGTGGTCACAATTGAAAAAGAAGCTGGCAAAAAAGTTAAAGGAAAAAAAGGTGAAGCGGAAGTTAAAATTGACTATTCGATTGATGATGTAAAACCGGACGATTTTGATGCACTTCTTTTGCCGGGAGGTTTCTCGCCGGACATTTTGCGTGCGGATGACCGTTTTGTTTCTTTTGTAAAAGCTATGATGGATGCGAAAAAACCGGTATTTGCTATTTGTCATGGACCTCAGCTGCTAATTTCGGCAAAAGCATTGGAAGGTCGGGATGCAACTGGCTATAAATCAATTCGCGTAGATATGGAGTATGCAGGCGCCAACTATCATGACGAAGAAGTTGTCGTGTGCCAAAACCAATTGGTTACAAGCCGCACACCTGCTGACTTAGAAGCATTTAATAGAGAATCATTGAAGCTTTTGGATAAAGTATCAAAGTAAGCGGAAAGAAATTCAAGATTTTTGCTGAGTGATCTTGGCAAAAACAAACTTCATATATGGCAAAAAACCTGCCTGTTTATGTTTGAACAGGCAGGTTTTTATCATGCAGCAAGACTTTATTATAGAACATCTTTCATCAAACGTTTAATCATAGGTGCCATGAAGAATAAAATAAGGCCAAGAATAATTGAAATCATGCCGATAATGCCAAAATAAACAATTTCTGTTTCAACTGTGTAGTATTTTACAAGCTGGGCATTAATGGCTTGAGCGGCTGCACTAGTTAAAAACCATAGGCTCATTGTTTGCGCTGAAAAAGCCGCTGGAGCAAGCTTTGTAGTTGCTGAAAGTCCTACTGGGGACAAGCACAGCTCTCCGATTACAACAAGGAAGAAGCTAAGTACGAGCCATAAAGGGCTAACTAATGACTCAGTACCGTTTACATAAGCAGGAATGATCATAACTAGAAATGATAGACCGCCAAAAATAAGTCCGAATGCAAACTTGCTCGGTGTTGATGGCTGACGCTTTCCAAGCTTCACCCAAAACCATGCAAAAACCGGCGCCAAAAAGATGATAAATAAAGGGTTCAATGATTGAAACCATGATGAGTGCAGTTCAAGTCCTGCATAGGATAATTGGGTGCGCTTATCTGCATAAGTGGCCAAAATAATAGCCCCTTGTTCTTGAATAGCCCAAAAAACTACTGCGGCAATAAAGAGCGGAATGTAAGCAATTACACGCGAACGCTCCACTTCTGTTGTTTTAGGACTCCGGTACATAAATATAAAATAACATGCAGGTATTACAATTCCGAGGATGCTGACAATCATAGTAAAGCTATTTATAGTCAAAAGTCCTGCAGGGATGGTGACAGCTAAAAAGGCGATAATTACTAAAGCGCCGATGCCGAAAATAGTGAATACTTTTTTTCGTTCTTCCGGTTGTAATGGGTTAGGCACCTGTGTTCCGGCGAGACCAAGGTTTTTCTTTTTTGTTAGGACAAATGTCAAAAGCCCGAAAAACATACCAATAGCAGCAAGAGCAAAGCCAAGATGGAAATTATATCCTTGTCCTAAAGTTCCAACAATAATGGGAGCTAAAAATCCACCTAAATTAATACCCATGTAAAAAATACTAAACCCTGAATCGCGGCGGGCATCGTTATCTGCATAAAGATCGCCGACAACACTTGATACATTCGGCTTTAAAAGTCCAGTACCGAGAACAATCAGCGTCATGGAAATGAATAAAGCTTCAATATTTCCAGGGAAGGATAAGACGATATGGCCGAGCATGATTAAAATTCCGCCGTAAAAAACAGTTTTGCTTGTCCCTAACAGGCGGTCTGCAATCCATCCTCCAATCGTTCCCGACATATACACGAGAGAACCGTAGATCGCCATAATCGATGCAGCGGTAGCTTCATCTATTCCCAAACCGCCTTTAGAAACTTCATAATACATATAATAAAGAAGTATTGCTCTCATTCCGTAATAGGAAAAACGTTCCCAAAACTCCGTAAAAAACAGCGTAAATAATCCTTTTGGATGTCCAAAAAAACCTTTTTGCGGAAGGCTTTGGACAATCTGCTCCTTTGTTATCATAAAAAATAAACCTCCATTATTTTTGTATAATTTTTAAGATGTTTTGAATTGTCCGAAAATAAAAAATAACCGTCCTACCGCTCTTTAAATAATATTTTAATATAATTAAAACGTCAACTGTTAAATGTATAAAATTATATATATATAATATTTGAAACAGTTGTAAGTTAGGGAATTTTTAAAAAAAGAGGAGGATACAATATGAAATGGGGGATTGGAAAAAGAAAAAATCGGTTCCCATATAGGTTAAACCGATTTTATCCATGGTCATATTGATTATATTAACGATAAGATTTCTTTCTATTTATTTCCTCTGCTATCAATTGATACGATTTTGTGCGTTCTTCATAGCTTCCAGTTATTGTTATGATCATCAATTCATCTGCTTCATACCAATTTTTTAATTCATATAAACGGTGAACGACAAATGTTGGATCGCCAATGATCATATTCTTTTGAAACTGTTGAAATTCATCTGAATTCAGCAATTGCTGCTTTGCTTCTTCTTTTAATGGAAAATCAAGTGTTTTTCCTTTATGATGCTGAAGATTCCATAAAAAGCTGCTGAAGGCAATTTGCTCCGCTTTTTCGTTAGTTTCAGCGCATATTGCCGAGACTGTGACAATTGTCTTTGGCTGCTGTTTTCTTTTTTTCTGGAACTGATTTTTATATGTTTGAATAATTTGCCGCCCGTCTTCATTGCTCATAAATTGGCCAAATGCATAGGAAATGCCGTTTTCAGCTGCTAAAAAGGCGCTCTTTATGCTTGTGCCAAGGATCCAAGGTTCAGGAGGAATATTTGGCAAAGGAGAGGCTGAGATGCTCGAAAATAATTCATTTTTTGGATAGTCATTATATAAAAAATGAAGCAGCTCTTGAACGGTTTTCGGTATGTTTTTTACATTTTCGAGATAATTGCCGGATAACGCAATGCTTGATTGAGCGTCTCCTCCGGGGGCCCGCCCGATCCCAAGATCAATGCGGTTAGGAAATAATGTTGCCAGCATATTAAACATTTCCGCAACTTTATACGGCTTATAGTGGGGGAGAAGCGTTGCGCCTGACCCGATGCGAATCGATTTTGTTTTTGCCCCTATAACTGGGAGCATAATTTCTGGAGCGGAGCAGGCAAGTCCGGAAAGATTGTGATGCTCCGCAATCCAGTAGCGGGTATAGCCTAGTTTTTCCGCCATTACGGCCAGTTGAATGGATTGCTCCAACGCCTCTTTTGCTGTTGAGTTGTTCAAAATCGGTGCTTGGTCTAAAATGCTAACCTGCATTATTCGCCAACCTTTCTTCGTATATTAAAAATTTTTTAATGCTTCGCGAATCGGGGTGTTTCCTGAGACTAGGTCAAATGAGCGGCGAAAAGTGTTTTTCTCCATTATTGATGCAAAAATAACCGAAGCCACATCTTCTCTTGGAATGGCGGCTCTTTCAAGATTTTCGGCAATTTTTATTTTTCCGGTTCCTTTCTCATCCAACAGCGCCCCCGGCCGGACAATTGTATAGTTTAAACGGCTTTGGACAAGGAAACGGTCGGCATAATGCTTGGCAACATAATAATGTTTAATCTTTTCGTTCCAATTTTGTCTATTATGGGCTTGCAGAGCGCTGACCATTATAAACCGTTGAACGCCTGTCTTTTCTGCTGCTTCAATTGTTTTTACGGCACCGTCTAGATCTACTAAAAGAGTTTTATCTGCACCTGTATGTCCGCCTGAACCTGCGGTAAAGACGATCCCTTCCGCACCTTTGATCGCCTCGGCAATCTGATCGACTGTGCCTTCCAAATCAGCTAAAACCGTCTTGACTCCGATCGAGTCAAAATATTCTTTTTGGTTTTCGTTGCGGATCATTGCTTTCACTGTGTGCTCGTTGCTTTCTTTTAATAACTGAACAAGAATTTTTCCGATTTTTCCATTGGCGCCAACTACAACAATTTCCATAACGGACTCTCCTTTCAAACATCGTTTATTAACATTATTCCAGAAGCTGGCTGTTTTCTCAAATGATCGATACATGGTATGTGGTTGATTTTCCCATCGATGGGGATTAGTATATTAATAATTGACTTTTAAGATGTTCAAGGGGGTAAAGGAGGGGTGAGTATGGAACGCTATACGGTAAAGGCAGAAAAAGAAATTTCTAGTAAAAAAATGCTCTTGATAGTTGGAATCATCTTTGCTGCTTTTAATTTGCGTCCTGCTATTACTTCGGTCGGACCGCTCATCGGTTATATTCGTGAAGATCTCGGAATCTCCAACGGGGTTGCGGGTTTACTAACGACTATCCCGTTAATCGTTTTTGCGGTTCTTTCGCCATTAGCTCCGAAATTTGCAAGCCGATATGGAAATGAAACGGCGATTTTTGCCGGGTTAGTCGTGCTTCTTGCAGGAATGATTATTCGAACATTCGGAGCGATGATCGGTCTGCTTTTAGGAACTGTATTGATTGGAGTAGGCATTGCCATTGGAAATGTGCTTCTTCCGGGTATTGTAAAAGAACGGTTCCCGGATAAAATCGGACTGATGACAAGCGTTTATTCAACAGCTATGGGTATGCTTGCAGGGATCGCTTCCGGTTTAGCAATTCCGTTGTCGGAAGGATTAAAATTTGGATGGAAAAATGCCTTATTATTTTGGGCAATTTTAGCAATTGTGGCGATATGTTTATGGTTTCCATTAATTAGTGGAAAACAGAGATCCGCGAAACCGCCAATTGAACATATTTCAAATGGTTTTTTGCTCCGGTCGCCGCTGGCATGGCAAGTCACATTTTTTATGGGTCTTCAATCGTTCTTATTTTATAGTATGGTTGCATGGCTTCCTGAAATTTTGCAGGCGGACGGATTAAGTGCTTCAACAGCTGGTTGGATGCTGTTTCTTGTGCAAATTGCTGGCTTGCCGGCAACATTTGTCGCTCCGGCACTGTCGGACAAATATGCAGATCAAAGGCGAATTGTAGCGGTTTTAGGAGCTATTTATTTAGCAGGTCTCGTTGGATTATTGTATGGCGGGCCTCTTTTACTGATTGTCTTTTGGATTATTTTAATCGGTATTGGACAAGGGGCAAGCATTGGGCTCGTATTAGCGCTATTTGGTTTAAGAACAAGAAGCTCCGAGCAAGCTTCCGCTTTATCGGGAATGGCGCAATCAATTGGTTATTTGCTTGCTGCTTTTGGGCCCATTTTAATTGGCGTTTTGTATGACAAAACTCATTCGTGGGTGGTGCCCATTTTATTGTTTATTGCTGTCTGTGTTTTGATGATCATTGCTGGATTGAATGCCGGACGAAATAAGTATGTGTAAAAAGAAACTAAATAAAAAGCCGGGGCAGTTCAAAGTCGTTTTTTCGGCTTATTGACTGCCCCTTTTAATGTTTTAGAAACGTTGATATATCGGTGTTTGTGATTGTTTGTTTTCAATGGGGATTTGACTTTTTGGACAACCCCAAGCTTTTTATTGTATTTGGAAGGTTCCATTTGATAAATGAATGTTCACATCGGCGATGGATGCAATGTTTAAGAAGGGGCTGTCAAGAAAGTCAGTGAAAAACGATTTTCTTGACAGCCCCATTCCAGCTTGTTGATAGTGATTAATAATATTGATTATTCTTCCTCATAATTAACACCTATTGTAACCTCTTTATTTTCAATTGAAAAGTTTACATTCCATCTAGGATGTATTTTAACTTTATTTTCTTCATCAAGTTCTAGGACCCCGTGTATTTCATCATTATTTTTAGAAATGAAAATAACTTGCTTTGTTTCTTCATTTACATAAACATTAATTGATTCATGATAATTAAGTGTAAAACCGTTAAAAGTCATTTTCTTCATAAACTAAATCTACTCCTATTCTTTATTTGGATAACACTTTCCCATTTTTATCTAAAGAAGCTATTCTTTTTTCATCTTTCTTTAATTTCCATACACGTCCACCACGTCCTGCTGTATCTTTTTCTACTGACCACTTCCCATTTTTAAAAGTACCAGAATTTTTAGTTAGAGGTGTATTCCCGTGTTTATCTTTAAAAGAACCTAATTTCACTTTTCCGTTTGAATCTAACAATGATTGTGGTATTCCATAATTAGAAGCAATTACTCTTTTAGGATCATTAAAATAGTTAGAAATAGTTTTATAGAGCCAACTTCCAGCCTTAATAGTAACCCCACCAACTACTATTGCACCAGTCGCTAGTAATGCAACTTGACCAACACCAGGAACAAAATAAATAGCGGGAGCCAATGCAAAGAAAGGTTGAATAGAAGAACCACCATTACCATCACTTATAACAACAATCTCAGGTGATTTTAAATACTCCTCAAATTCCTCTGGACTATAAAATTTTCCATCTATCAAAACACCATCTTCCAAACTTCAAAATTAGGAATATCTTGGTTATAAATGATCTCCTCATCTTTAAATTGAGAAGCTTTTAGAGTAGATATACCTGCAGTTCCTACAGATGAAAAAATTAAAGCAAAACTAAAATACATTTCATGCGGTTCATATCAAACATCGCCTTTCAATTTTTGGTTCTTAAAATGTTTAAACAGGTAGAGAAATCACATATCCGATAAAAAACAGCATTGTTAAAAATATTTTTGATTTTCCAACCTTTTTAGCTGTTCTATAAAATCCCCCCTTTAAACTTCCAATTTTATGTAGGTTTTTAGCGATTGGGATACATTTCCATTAATGTTATTATAGTATTATGTTGTTTTCAACCCCTCTATATAACATGAGTCAGTCAAGACTTTGTGGGAACTTTTTTGATTCGCTGAAAAAAGAAGTAAGTCATAGGTTAGCGAACCATTTTTTTGAATTTCATCCGTAAGCGCTTTTGGACTCTCATCTCTAGCCATGACGGGCGAATATGTATACCTTTTTTTACCATCCCTTGAATTCAGACAGGGCATGATAGATCGGAGTCCCGGACGATTGCTGTAAATATGGCTTGTTTCCGCGTTACCTCTGGAAGAAGACGGCGGATGCGTTGTTTCGCCTTGTTCACGATCGTCTGTTTGGTAGATGCCGTTTCCTCCGCCGGATGCGACGATTCTTCTCCTAAACGATGTCCGAAAAGACGAATCCCATCCATCCGGGCAATCATTGCCTTGAAAAACGCCCTGAGTCCCTTGTCTGTCCAACTGCGGCAGTATTTCACCCGATATGCCAGCTGGCTCATCACGCTTTCAGCCCTCCCCATCGGATACATGCCCGTTGTGTCCACTCCTTGCTCCTTCAGCCATTCCCGGTAATCACGGATGCATCCCGGCATCGATTCGATCCGGTGGATCAAGGCAGCCAGCTGTTGTTCTTTCGCTTCGTCCCCCAGCGTGCCGAGGGCGCTGTTCAGTTCCACAAGCAGCTTCTCTTCATCCTGCTTCGCCAGCTTTTGCCGAATCGCCTGCCACCGTGGATGGCCCGAGAGGCATTGGCGCAACTCACGCGCCACGTGGAATCGATCCAATTGGAAGCAGACCCGTCCTTTGAAATACTCCCGGCACGCAGTAATCCATGGAGCGCCGTCCCCGTTGATGACAAGAAGATCCCGACACGGATCATAGGCATATTCGTTCATCAAAAATTCCTCGAAGCCTTCCCACACCTCCCCCTTGCCCTCATGGACGTAATGGCGCTGATTCACGAATTCGATCCGTGAGCCGTTGCGCTTCCATCCTTCGTGAACGGTCAGGATTTTGTCTTCCTTGGCCGTTTTCCCTTCCCTTGGCGAGAGACAAACAGTCCATCGGCCTCCACAAACAGCACCCGTCCATATCGCTGGTCAACCGGGCAGTGCAGCGGAACTTCAGCCTCGAGCACCAACTGGCGGATCGTCTCATGGCTCATCACCGGATACCCGACCATCTGGGCAAGCGTATGAGCCGCTTTGCGATAGGAAGAGCACTCCACAGCCAATCCCACCGCCGTTTCTTCTAGACAAGGGCTGATTGACTGCGATCCATCAAACGCTAAAAAGGAATCAAGCAAAAACGTGTAACGGTTTTGTTCTCGGTCTAAATAGTAGTTTCGCTCAAAGGTAACTTCGCCAAACAAGGTTTGAATCGTGGTGCGTCGTTTGTCTTTCAAGTGGTACCGGCGCTTGTCCCGGGTTTCCGCCAATTGTCGGTCGATGTCCTCCAACAGAGCCGTAAACAGCTCGGTGAAGGCGTTTTGCAAGGCTCGAAACAAATCAAGTTCGATCTCTTTGAATGTCAACGAATTTGTGGTAAGATGTTGTTGAATATTCATGGGACTCTCTCCTCCTGTTTGATGGTGTGAACAATGATCATCTTACCAGGGAGAGAGTCCTTTTTTCATGTTTCCTGCTTGGGATCCTACCGCGCTTTGCTTGGTGGCCCCGATGAGGGGGATTGCGAACCTACGTTCCCAACCCCCTCATCGGGGAATTCTAAGAATTTCTCCCACAAACATTTTACTCACACGGTTTTGTTTGTTTTATTGATTTTTTTGGTGATGGGGGATTAGTATATAAATATTGGTTGTTAAGGCAGGCTAAAGGAAATAAGGGGGGATTTTGATGGAGCACAATGCGTTGGAAAGTGCAAAAGCAATACATGCCCGGAATACGTTTTTCATTATCGGCATCATCCTTGTTGCGTTTAATTTGCGTCCGGCCATTACATCGGTGGGGCCGCTCGTCGGTTCTATTCGGGATGATCTAGGAATTACCAATGGGGCGGCAGGCCTTTTGACGACAATTCCGCTCATTGCATTTGCTGTTCTTTCGCCTCTTGCTCCGAAGATGGGAAATCGATACGGCAATGAAGCAGCTGTCTTTGGCGGGCTAGTTGTACTTTTTGCTGGGATGATTGTCAGATCCTTTGGTTCTACCGTTGGATTATTTTTAGGGACTGTTATGATCGGGATTGGTATTGCTGTTAGCAATGTCCTCCTGCCGGGGATTGTAAAAAAGAAATTCCCAGAAAGAGTTGGTTTGATGACAAGTGTTTATTCAACGGCGATGGGGATGCTGGCAGGCACTGCTTCAGGATTGAGCATTCCACTGTCGGAAGGTTTGGGGCTAGGATGGAGGAACGCTTTGCTTTTTTGGGCAGTATTGGCTATTTTGGGTTTATTTTTATGGCTTCCTCAAATACATTGGAAAGAAGGCCGTGCGCCTCGGCAAACTGGAAACGCAGCAGGTGGATTTTTGCTGCGCTCGCCTCTCGCTTGGCAGGTCACTTTTTTTATGGGGTTTCAATCATTTTTGTTTTATAGTTCCATTGCGTGGATTCCGGAAATTTTACAGGCGGATGGGCTGAATGCTGCAACTGCCGGCTGGATGTTATTTCTTATGCAGATTGCCGGTTTGCCTGCCACCTTTATGGCTCCGGCGCTTGCTGACAAGTTTGCAGATCAAAGATGGATTGTAGCCGTTTTAGGAGTGGTTTATATAGTTGGTTTGATTGGTCTGTTAAATGGAGGCGGTATTTTTTGGATCATCTTATGGATGACTTTCATTGGCATTGGCCAAGGAGCGAGCGTCGGGCTGGCTTTGGCTTTTTTCGGTCTTAGAACGAGAAGCGCCGAACATGCATCTGCATTGTCGGGGATGGCTCAGTCAATCGGTTATTTGCTGGCTGCTTTCGGCCCTATTTTGTTTGGCTTTTTGTATGATCAGACCCATTCTTGGACGATGACCATCATTTCATTTATTGCCGCTTGTGTTTTGATGACGGCGTTCGGTTTAGGAGCCGGGCGAAATAAATATGTTGAAATGGAAGCAGATGAACGGGAATGAAAGCGGATGTTGATTGCCGCTTTTTTTTGTTGAAAAAATGTTTTTTACAAAAGATTCAAAGCAATTTTACAATTTTCCAATCTTTATTAACATTTCGTTAAAAGTTTCCGCTTAAAATGAAATGTATGGAATCCATGTAATTCCCTGTAAAAAAAGGTGGATTCGGCATGTTTCGCAGAAAGGAGATTCCGAAATGAAAAAAGTGGATTTACTCAATGTTTCAAAATCATACGACGGCCATCACTACGTCATTCACGAGATCTCTGTGTCAATCGAAACCGGAGAATTTTTTGTTCTTGTAGGGCCTTCCGGTTGTGGGAAAAGCACGATGTTAAGGATGATTGCAGGATTAGAAAATATATCCGAAGGTGAAATTTGGATAGAGGGGAGAAAGGCCAATCATTTGCTTCCTCATGAACGTGACATTTCAATGGTGTTTCAAAACTATGCGCTGTTTCCCCATTTAACTGTCGAAAAAAACATTCGCTTCGGCTTGCATACAAAGAAAATCAGCAAGCAAGAACAAAAAAGAAGATGCCAAGAAGCGGCTGAAATGCTTGGTTTGACGGAATTATTAGACCGCAAACCTCGCGAACTTTCCGGGGGACAGAGGCAGCGTGTTGCTTTAGCGAGAGCGATTGTCACGCAATCTTCAATTTGTTTAATGGATGAACCTTTGTCAAACCTTGATGCGAAGCTAAGAGCAAAAATGCGTTCGGAAATACGGCAAATCCAGCGGCAATTAGGCATTACGATGATTTATGTTACACACGACCAAATCGAAGCCATGACCATGGCCGACCGCATGATGGTTTTAAATAAGGGGGAAATCCAGCAAATCGGAAGGCCGCTTGATATTTATAATCGGCCTGCCAACACATTTGTCGCCTCCTTTATCGGTTCTCCCCCGATGAATCTTGCGAAGGTGAAGTTTGAAGGGAATGTGCTGATTTTTGAAGATGGGCGAGCCTTTGCCATTTCTGAAAAAGTGAGCAAAACTGTAAAAGAAAAAGATTTGCTGATCGGTATTCGGCCTGAAGCGATCCGATTGGCTCGAAACGGAGAAAATGCCCTAGTGGTCACAACAGTCAATAGTGAAATATTAGGTACTGAAACTTTTATTTCCTTTCAAATGGCAAATGTTCAGTGGGTGGCTCGTTGGAATGGGCAATGGAACATACCAATTGGCAAGAAAATACCAATTGTTGTCAATGAACAAGACATTTTTCTTTTTAGTGCAAAAAATGGCCAACGATTATATTCATCTCCACAAGAAAAAAGTTCATTTTCTTTGGAGGAGGAGATACTGCTATGAAAGCTGAGACAGAGCTGCCGGTAAAGGTTGAAGAAAAAGAAAAAGGGCGGCGGACATTGCCGATGTTTGTCCAAGGAGCACTTTATTTGTCGCCCTCGCTCGTGCTGTTTTCCATTTTTTTGTTTTATCCGATGGCTAGAACAATCTATTTGAGCTTGTTTTTGACCGATGGACAAGGAGAGCCGATCCGTTTTGTCGGGTTCGAAAATTTCACTTATTTATTCCAGTCGCCAAGCTTTCAAAATAGTATAAAAGCTACCGTCTTATTTGTTCTTTATACGGTGCCTGCGGGCATTTTGCTCGCTCTGTTTTTAGCAATTATTGCAAACGAAAAGTTAAAGGGGATCGGTTTTTTCCGAACAATTTTCTCTTCGACAATGGGGATGAGTGTCGCAGCGTCTTCTGTCATCTGGATGTTTATGTATAACCCGGCGATCGGCCTATTCAATCAAATTGTTCAAGTTTTTGGGCTTTCTGAAACGCAATGGCTGCTGGATCCGAAATATGCGCTGTTGGCCGTTTCGGCAGCAACGATTTGGATGAATACCGGTTTTGCTTTTCTTGTGCTGCTGGGAGGCCTGCAAAACATCGATCAACAATTATACGAGTATGCCAAAATTGCTGGTGTCGGCTATTTTTATCAATTAAGGAAGATTACTCTTCCGCTGTTGTCGCCCACTTTGTTTTTCATCATTACGGTTTCGCTGATCAATGCGTTCCAAACCTTTGGGCAGATCGATATGTTAACAAAAGGCGGACCGATTGAAACAACCAATGTGATTGTTTATTCCATTTACAAAGATGCTTTTATAAATCATAATATCGGCTCTGCAAGTGCTCAGGCGGTGCTGTTGTTCTTTGCCATTTTGCTAGTCACATTGCTGCAATTTAAGATTGGCGAGAAGAAGGTGCATTACCAATGAGAACGGCCAAAACCATCATTTTATACATCCTTTTGATCATGTCAGCGGCGGTTATGGTTTTTCCGATCTTTTATGCATTTATGATCAGCTTTATGGAAGGAAGAGAAGTTTTAGGAGGACGCATTATACCGCAATCTTTTACATTTGATAATTACATGTCCGCTTTTGAACGAGTGCCGCTTCTGCGTTATTTGTGGAACAGCTTTATCGTTTCGCTGGCGATCATGGTGGGCCAATTAGTTGTGTCAAGTTTAGCTGCGTTTGCTTTTGCTTTTTTGACGTTTCGTGGAAGAGATTTTCTGTTTTTCCTTTTTATCTCCACGATGATGATTCCATGGGAAGCAACGATGGTTCCGAATTTTATGACCGTGCAAAAATTGGGGTGGCTTAATACATATACAGGTTTGACCGTTCCATTTTTTGCTCTCGCATTTGGGACATTTTTGCTTCGGCAGCATTTCAAAACGATTCCAATCGAATTGTATGAAGCGTCACTGGTGGCCGGCATTTCCCGTTTTCGTTTTTTTTGGAGCGTCGTTCTTCCGGTTTCCAAAACTAGTTTAGTAACCTTAGGGATTTACAGCTTTTTAACGGCTTGGAATATGTATTTGTGGCCGCTTCTTGTGACAAACAATGATTCGGTCCGAACGGTGCAAATTGGTCTGAAGCAAATGCAGTCGCAAGAAATTTCTACTGAATGGGGGGTGGTTATGGCAGCTGTGGTCATCGTTATTTTGCCGACGTTAATTCTGCTGTTTGCTGGACAAAAAAGGTTGCAAAGCGGGTTGACACAGGGCGCAATTAAATAAGGGAGGTTGTCCAATTATGAAAAAACCAATGATGCTGCTTTTCTTTTGCCTACTGCTTTTTTTAAGTGCATGTTCAAGTTCCAACCAACCATCCAGTTCTGAAGCAAATGGGGAAAAGCAAAATCAGTCCGATGGAGAAAAAACGGAAGTAATTTTTTGGCATGCGATGGGTGGTGAATTAGAGCCTGTTCTCAATGAAATCGTGGACGAATTTAATAAAAAGCAGGAGAATATTGAAGTAAAGCCGATTTTTCAAGGTTCATATGAAGAAGCGCTGACAAAGTTTAATACTGTCGCAGGTACGAAAGATGCCCCTGCCATAATGCAAATTTTTGAAGTGGGGACGAAGTATATGATCGATAGCGGAAAAATACAACCGGTGCAAAAATTCATTGATGAGGAGAATTATGATACTTCCCAATGGGAAAAAAACATTTCAAACTATTATTCGGTTGGCGGAGTGCAATATTCGATGCCGTTTAATTCTTCAACCCCCGTATTGATTTACAATAAAGATGTCTTTAAAGAAGCCGGTTTGGATCCAGAAAAGCCGCCAATGACATACAGCGAGTTGAAAGACGCAGCCAAAAAATTGACGAAAGGCCAAGAACGCTACGGCTTTTCCATTTTAAATTACGGCTGGTTTTTTGAGGAGCTTTTAGCAGTTCAAGGCGGGCATTTCGTTGACCAAGAAAACGGACGCGAGGGCAATGCACAGAAAGCGGTTTTTAATAGTGAAGAAGGTTTAAGAGTTTTTGAATTGATAGCCGACATGTACAAAGAAGGTACATATTATAATGTTGGAACAAACTGGGATGATATCCGCGCCGCCTTTCAGTCAGGCAAAATCGCCATGTATTTGGATTCCTCCGCCGGCGTGAAAGCAATTGTAGACAACGCCCCATTTGATGTTGGCGTTTCATATTTGCCGGTGCCGGATAATGTTGAAAGACAAGGCGTCATTATTGGCGGGGCATCTATTTGGATGTCTGCGGGCATTGAGGAAGAAACACAAAAAGCGGCATGGGAATTTATGAAATATTTAACAACACCGGAAGTACAAGCAAAATGGCATGTAGAATCTGGTTATTTTGCAATCAATCCAAAAGCGTATGAAGAAGATATTGTGAAACAAGAATGGGAAAAATATCCGCAATTAAAAGTGACGGTTGACCAGCTTCATGATACAAAGCCAACGGCCGCTACTCAAGGTGCGCTTATTTCCGTATTTCCTGAAGCGCGGCAAAAGATTGTAACCGCAATGGAAAACATTTATCAAGGCATGGATCCGAAACAGGCTCTTGACCGGGCCGCCCAAGAAGTGGATCGTGCGTTGGAAGTTGCAAACAAAAAACAGGAAAATTAACATGCAGCGCGAAATGTTTTATAGATTTGTAGTTTTAAGGAGAGATGAAAATGGGTGAAACGATGCATATTTATGCTCATCGCGGGTTTAGCGGCAAATATCCTGAAAACACGATGGCTGCTTTCCGTGCAGCAGCCGAATTAAAAGTGGAGGGCATCGAATTGGACGTGCAGATGACAAAAGATGGTGAAGTTGTAGTGATTCATGATGAGCGAGTGGACAGAACGACAAACGGGACAGGTTTTGTGAAAGATTATACGTATCAAGAACTAAGCCGATTTGATGCAGGAAGCTGGTTTCACCCGGATTTTTCAAACGAAATGGTTCCGAGATTGGGAGAAGTTTTGCGGTTTATTTCGTCAATCGGCGATCCGATAACGGTAAACATCGAACTGAAAAACAGTCTGTTTCGCTATTTGAATTTAGAGGAAAATGTATTGCATGAGGTTTATCGCTATTCTTTGCAGGATCGCATTATTATTTCATCATTTTGCTACGAAAGTTTGGAAAAGGTTCGAAGTTTAGACGAGAACATTTCTTTAGCTTTTCTAATACAAGGCATCAAAAGAAATGCCGTTGAGAAAGCGAAAGCCATTCATGCGGACATCCATTGCCAAAAATCTTTTGCCTTAAGTAAATATGGAAAAGAAGCTGTCAATGAAGGATGCCGTTTAAGGGTTTACACTGTCAATCATGTAAAAGACTATATCCCCTTGAAGGAGGCCAATGTGTCTGCCATTATCACAGATGTTCCGGATGCATTTATAAGCCTTGTAAATGAAGGGGCTGTCTGAAAAAAGACCATTTTCGTATCATATGTTTCCAAATAAAAGGCCCAAGAATGTAGATATAACAACATTCTTGGGTTTTGTGTGCGCCCGGCATGGGTGTAATCTATAGGGTGAAAGTCCCGAGCTGCGAAGGCAGAAGTAGCAGTTAGCTTAACGCAAGGGTGTCCGTGGCGACGCGGAATCTGAAGGAAGCGAGCGGCAAACTTCCGGTTTGAGGAACACGAACTTCATATGAGGCTAGGTATCACTGGGTGAGTTTGCACAACAAAACAAAGCCCTTTCTGCCGAAGGTGATACAGAGTAAATGAAGCAGATGGATGGAAGGAAAGATTACACTCTTACCCGGGGAGGTCTGGCTGGCACGCCAAGTAACCTTGGTAACCTATCTAGTGATAGATAGCTGAACAGTCAGAAGTCAGCAGAAGTCATAGTACTCTTTCAAGCTCGAGATGGAAGAGGAAGGACTGAACAATTAAGGAGAACGAATCGCTAGGCGTTCACCTTCTGTGTGGAAGCAGACAATCCGATAGGACTTACTTGAAGGAGGAAGTGGTGAATCCCACGGGGGACTTCAAGAGGGTGGAGCAGAAGATGGCACAAATAGAAGAATTCGTTCACGTGGAGAGGATATCAATGTTGATGGAAATGATTTTGTCACGGGAAAATCTCCTGGCGGCACTGAAACGAGTCGAACAGAATAAAGGAGGTCACGGAGTAGATGGCATGTCCGTAAAAGACCTACGAAGACACCTCTACGAAAATTGGGACTCCATTCGACAGTCGTTGAGAGAAGGAACCTACAAGCCCTTACCCGTCCGTCGGGTCGAAATCCCGAAACCGAACGGTGGAGTAAGGCTTCTAGGGATCCCTACCGTGACGGATCGTTTCATCCAACAAGCGATTGCCCAAGTTTTGACGAAAATCTTTGATCCGACCTTCTCGAACCATAGCTATGGTTTCCGCCCAGGCAGAATGGTATTATGTCAATAATATGGACACAAAAAATTAAGATTTTCACTTTGAACTCTACCGCGCTTTCGCTTGGTGGCCTCTAGATAAGATTGAGAGTTTCACTCGCAATCTTAACTAGAGGTTGTAATATCTTGATTCCTACTGTAATAGAGTTTTTCATACGCAATAGGAGACATATAATTATTAGAAGAATGAATCCGTTGATCATTATAAAAACTCACAATATATTCAAATATGCTTTGTTCCGCTTGCTTACGAGTTTGATAGTCTTGAAGAAAAACAAGTTCTTTCTTGATTACGCTATGAAACGATTCCATGCAAGCGTTATCGTAACAATTTCCTTTTCTGCTCATACTTGTCTTGATATGATGTTCACGTAATAACTTTTGATAATCTTTAGATGCATACTGGCTACCGCGATCTGAATGATGGACCAACCCTTCCTTAGGTGGTTGAGTTCTTATTGCTCGTTCTAATGCTGTTATTACTAACTCTTTGTTCATTCTTTTACTCATATACCAACCAATAATCCGCCTTGAAAACAAGTCCATTATCGTAGCTAAATACAGCCATCCTTCACGAGTCCAAATATACGTAATATCCCCAACCCACACTTTACCTGGTTTGTCTACTTCAAACTGTTGATTTAATAAGTTCGGATAAACTGGCAAGTTATGCTTCGAATTGGTTGTTGCTTTATACTTTTTCATAGTTTTTGAGCGAATATTGTTCTCACACATAATACGGCTGACCGTCTTTTGTGAGACCTTCGTTCCTTGTTCGTTAAGTACCTTTGTAATTTTAGGACTACCATATAGGCCTCTTGATTCTAAATGTGCACGTTTAATCTTAGCTGTTAGCTTTTCTTTTCGTTTCTTTTGTTGACTCTTTTCACGCTTTTTCCAAGCATAATATCCACTTTTTGCAACACCTAATACTTGGCACATCTTCGCTACACGAAACTCGTGTTGGTGTTTTTCAATGAAGTCATATATTACTTCTGGTTTTTGGCGAAGATGCCCATAGCCTTTTTTAAGATTGCGTTCTCTTCCTCCAAATCCTTTATACGCTTATTTAATTCACGCATAGCTGCATCCTCAGGTTTTAAGTTGCCACTCCCAACAAAACTATTTACTGGATCCTTTTTATAATCACTCACCCATCTATGTAAGGTTTTTGGTGAAATATCTAGTTGTCTAGCCGTTGCTGTAATTTGTTTTCCACCTTCTAAAACTAATTTTACTGCTCCTTCTTTAAATTCTTTATCAAATCGCTTTGCCATTATGGCCACACTCCCTTGAATTATTATATTAACTATAAACTTCTCAATTCTGTGTGTCCATAATTTAGACTAACACCAGAAGGGGACATGATGCGGTTAGGGAAGCAAAGGGTTATATCAAAGAAGGATATCGTTGGGTAGTCGATATAGACCTAGAGAAATTCTTTGACAAGGTGAATCACGACAAACTGATGGGGATCTTGGCGAAAACGATCAAAGATCGAATTCTACTGAAGGTAATTCGCCGGTATCTTCAATCAGGCGTGATGATCAATGGAGTGGTAATGGAAACGGACATGGGAACGCCTCAAGGCGGCCCGCTTAGTCCACTTTTATCAAACATCATGCTTCATGAATTGGATAAAGAGCTTGAGAAACGTGGACATAAGTTTGTTCGGTATGCGGATGACTGTAACATCTATGTGAAAACAAAGAAAGCAGGAATTCGTGTCATGAACTCCATTACGAACTTTATAGAGAAGGAGTTAAAGCTCAAGGTAAATAAAGAGAAATCGGCGGTAGACCGTCCTTGGAAACGGAAGTTTCTCGGTTTCAGCTTCACACTCAATAAGACTCCAAAGGTACGGATTGCGAACGAAAGTGTGAAACGTTTGAAGAACAAGATCCGTGAAATTACATCAAGGTCGAAACCGTATCCAATGGAGAAAAGGATTGAGAAACTGAATAAGTATTTAATGGGATGGTGCGGATATTTTGCCTTGGCAGAAACACCAAGTAAGTTCAAAGAATTTGATGAATGGATTAGACGAAGGCTTCGGATGTGTTTGTGGAAAGAATGGAAAACCCCGAAAACAAGAATTCGGAAACTCAGAGGATTAGAAGTTCCAAGCCATAAAGCATTCGAATGGGGCAATACACGCAAGAAATATTGGCGGATTGCCTGCAGTCCCATTCTACACAAAACCCTCGACAACTCCTATTGGAAGCGTCGAGGGTTAAGAAGTCTATTCGAAAGATATCAAGCACTACGTCATACTTAATTGAACCGCCGTATACCGAACGGTACGTACGGTGGTGTGAGAGGTCGGGGGTTAGTCACCCCCTCCTACTCGATTTTTTATGATTAGGCTGAAACCCCATTTTTCAGGTTCAGCTTTTAGTTGAAAATGCCGCATATGCAATGGTTGCAATGGCCGGATCGTACGTCGCCAAGACTTTGAAAGGACAAGTACACATATATGATGGGAAAAATGATAATTTTAAAGGCTTTTGCCTTTTGGACGATATGCTCAACAGCGCCTTTAAAAAATTCATTTATCCTCTCCCTCCGTTGCTGTTTTTCATGAGTAAGCTTATCTAAAACAGATGAACAAATTATGACAAACTGTTATGGAAAAATTAATTTATCGGAACAGAGGCTGCGGCGGTTGATTCTGATTACCGGCTCGTTTATTTTGAAAATAGAGATTGTTTTTGCGGGAGGATAACGAATGAAAATATTGGTGATTGAAGATAATGAAAGCGTCTGTTCGATGCTCGAAATGTTTTTTATGAAAGAAGGCATCGAGGGGGAGTTTATTCATGACGGATTGGAGGGCTACAAAAAATTTAAAAGCGGCAAATGGGATTTGCTCATCATTGATTGGATGCTGCCAGGGATGGATGGTGTATCCCTTTGCAGGAAAATACGAGAGGAAGAGTATGGTGTTCCGATTATTATGTTGACGGCCAAAGACAGTGAATCCGATCAAGTGATCGGACTTGAAATGGGAGCCGATGATTATGTCACGAAACCGTTTAGCCCGATTGCACTAATGGCGAGAATAAAGGCAGTGGCGAGAAGATATAACAAGCAAGAACCTCGTCAAAAAAACATTGTGACAACCAAACACTTTAAAGTGGACAAAGATGCAAGAGAAGCGTATTTTAAAGGACAATCGATTAATAACCTAACTCCAAAAGAGTTTGACCTCCTTTATCATTTTCTCACACATCCGCGCCAAGTATTTACGAGAGAGCAGTTGCTGGAAAGTATATGGGGGTATCAATTTTACGGGGATGAAAGAACGGTTGATGTCCACATGAAAAGGCTGAGAAAGAAGCTCGGGCCTGAAGCGCAAAACTTCCTTCACACGGTTTGGGGGGTGGGATATAAATTCGACGAATCGGTGAAGCACGATGAAACTTAAATATATGTATCAGCTGCTTATTAGCCATATAGGAGTTTTAGTCATTGCATTCTTGATTTTGAGCTTTTCCTTTGCAAAATATGTTGAAAACTATGTTTATCAAAATAAAGTAGAAGAATTGATTGCCTACGGCCAAAACATTTTACATGATTATAGCCGCGATAATTGGGGTGGAAACCGGATTTTGGATCAATACCGGCAGGTGCTGAGGACACGAAATATTATGTTCAGTGTGTTTAATCAACAAGGCGAAATTTTTTATCCGGAAGCTGGCTTTTTCCCGCGGTTCACAATGTCAGAAAAAGAATGGGAGAGTTTGGAGGATGGCAAAATTGTCGTGGTCAAGCAAGATTTAAAACGGTTTGATCAGGCGGTATCCTTCGTTTCTTTGCCATTCATCGTGAACGGGGAGCTGATGGGAGGAGTTCTCCTAGTTTCGCCGATAAGCGGTTCAAGAGAGACCATCAGCGACATTAATCAGTTTTTATTTTATACAATTTTAATTTCGTTGACGGTTTCATTTTTGCTAAGCGGTCTTTTATCGAAGCTGCATGTTCGGAGAATTCAGAGGATTCGTGAAGCAACGTCAATGGTGTCATCTGGAAACTATGACGTCCAGGTGAATGCCTCCAAAATCGATGAAATTGGTGAGCTGGCAAGCGACTTTAATGAAATGGTAAAAAAGCTTAAAGCTTCTCAGGAGGAAATAAGCAGGCTTGAAAAAAGAAGGAGACAGTTTATTGCAGATGTTTCTCATGAGTTGAAAACTCCTCTTACAACGATCAGCGGTGTCATTGAAGGATTAAAAAGCGATATGATTCCTGAAGAAGAAAAAGAAAGAGGCATTCAATTAGTAAGCCAAGAGGCAAAAAGGCTGATTCGGCTAGTTAATGAAAATTTGGACTATGAAAAAATTCGGTCGAATCAAGTAAAGCTAAATATAGAACCTATACAGTTAATTGATGTGTTTGAAATTGTGAAGGAACAGCTTCTTTCACAAGCTGAGGAGAAAAATAACATTATGATCATTGAAGCGGATGAAAATGAAATCATTTATGCTGATTATGATCGCCTCATTCAAATTTTGATCAATATTGTTAAAAATAGCATTCAGTTTACACAAAACGGAAAAATATTTTTGCGGGGGAAACCTGGATATAAGGAAACAATCATTGAAATCGAAGATACCGGGATCGGAATGGACGAAAAAGAAATTGAAAACATTTGGCAGAGATTTTACAAAGCAGATCTGTCAAGAACAAACAATAAATACGGGGAATTCGGGTTAGGACTCTCAATTGTGAAGCAGTTAGTGCTCCTGCATCAAGGAGAAATCAACGTGACAAGTAAAAAAGGCAAAGGAACGAAATTTGAGATTAAACTGCCTGTCAAAAGCTAAAGAATCTTGTAGAAGGGATTGGATAATACATGGAGCTTGAATTTCATCGTTCGCCCAATAAATATATCGGGGGAGTATCGATCAAAGTGGAGGATCTTAAGAGATCTATTGCGTTTTACCACAATTTATTGGGGTTTAAAATATTAGAGCAAAAGGAAAATAAAGTCGTTTTTTCTGCTGATGGAAAGAAGCCGCTATTGATTGTCGAACAACCGGATAATGTCATAAGAAAACAAGTCCGGACGACAGGGTTATATCATTTTGCCATTTTATTGCCGGAAAGGAAAGATTTAGCTAATGCCCTTTATCATCTCATTCAAATGAACTATCCGCTGCAGGGTGCTTCCGATCATTTGGTCAGTGAAGCGGTCTATTTGGCAGACCCGGATGGAAACGGCATTGAAATTTATGCTGATCGAAAGTCGGCGAATTGGGAATGGAATCAAAATCAAGTTGTGATGGACACGATTCCGTTAGATATAAACGATTTATTTTCTGAAAGAGATCCAGAGGGCTGGCAAGGGATGCCTGAAGCAACCATTATTGGTCATGTTCATTTGCATGTTGCCTATTTAGATGAAGCAGAACAATTTTATTGTAAAGGCCTCGGTTTTCAAATGACATCAAAATATGGATCTCATGCATTATTTATTTCTAGCGGCAAATACCATCACCATATTGCGTTAAATACTTGGAACGGTATAGGGGCTCCAAAGCCTCCTGAGAATAGTGTCGGGCTTAAATGGTTCACAATCATTTTGCCGAATAAGGAAGAAAAAGATCAGGTGATCAAGAGATTAAAAGAAATAAATGCACGTATAACTGAAAAAGATGGAAAAATATACACGATCGATCCTTCCGGAAATCAAATTGAAATAACGACAGCTCATTAAAAATCGATCATGAACATGGACGCATTGGCGTCTTTTTTTTTGTGCAAATTTTTCTTGCATTAAGAATAAAAAAACGAAAAATGCAAATATTAACAAGAAATAAAAATGCTGGAGTTAAGCAAAAATGAAATTCAAAAAGATGCTTTTATTTGCTGTTGTTTTGTTGTTGTTATCCGGCTGCTGGAACCGAAGAGAATTAAACACGATTGCCATTCAAGTGGGTTTAGGGATCGATAAAGAAGGAGACCAGTATGTGGTGACCTCGCAAATAGTAAACCCTAGTCAAATTGCCATGCTGATGAGTAAAGGGGATAAAACTCCTGTTATGACTTATCAAGAGAAAGGTCACACCATCATTGAAGCTATACGGCGAATGACCACTGCTGTTCCAAGGAGAATTTACTCGTCTCATTTGCGGATTTTAGTAATCGGTGAGGAATTAGCAAAAGAGGGAATTGGGGAGGTGCTTGATCTTTTGTCACGCGATCATGAAATGAGAACAGATTTTTATATAACTGTTGCAAAGGATGCCAAGGCAGGGGATATTTTAAAAATTTTAACAGCGTTAGAAGATATCCCGGCGAACCAGCTTTTTAATTCTCTTGAATTATCAGATAAGCAATGGGCGCCGACAATATCTGTAACTCTTGATCAATTGTTATCGGATTTAAGCAGCGAAGGGATCGAAGTGAAACTGACAGGAATATCAGTAGAAGGCAATCAGCAAGTCGGTGAAACGAAAGCCAATTATGAACAAATTGACCCTGAAGCAAAATTAAAATTTAAAGGAATCGCTTTGTTTCACCAAGACCGATTAATAGGCTGGCTGGATGAACAACAGAGCAGAGGACTTCATTATATTATCGGCAAAGTGCATCGGACGATCGAAGAAATTTCATGCAAGAATGACGGAAAGATAAGCATTGACATTTTTTCTGCAAAAAGCCAGCTAAAAACAAAAATGCATAAAGGCAATCCCGTTGGTGAAGTTCATATAGAGGCTCAAGGAAATGTAGCGGATGTACAATGCAAGCATCTCACAATAACAAATACAAAAACGATAAGAAAGATAGAAAAAAAGACGGAAGAAGAAATAAAACAAGAAGTTGAAAAAGTTCTTTCGAATGTTCAGCAAGATTACCGAGTCGATGCTTTCGGTTTTGGAAAAGCGTTGTATCGGGACGATTATAAAAATTGGAAAAAAATAAAAAAACATTGGAAGGAAACGTTCACTGAACTTCCAATAAAAACTACTGTTGATGTCAAAATACGAAGAACAGGCACGATCAACAATCCTCCGCTTCACAAGCTGGAGGATTGAGAGCAGGGAAATGGAAGGAATTTTATATGGAAAAAGCAAAAATCGATGGGTTACAGATGTTTTCATTTATGTTTTTGTTTCAATTTGGAAGTCTGATTGTCACAGGGCTAGGATTGGAAGTAAAGCAAAATAATTGGATCGCCGTGTTAGTTGTTTCCGGAATTAACATTCTCCTTATTTTATTGATTTACGGGCCAATTTATAATCGTTTTCCAAACCTCACCTTGACAGGAATATTTTTGGAAAACACAGGGAAAATTGTTGGTACAGTGCTTTCAATCATATATAATTTTTATTTTATCTTAATCGCCGGCTTTATATTGCGGGATACTGGGGATAACATGATTAAATATCTTTTGCCTGAAACGCCTATTGAAGTGGTTTTATTGATTGGAGTTTTACTTATTTCTTATTCATGCTTTTTAGGAATTGAAGTGTTCGCAAGAGTTGCCCAGCTGCTTTTCTTTATCATGATCACTCTAGGGATAATGGGAAATTTTTTAGTGTTTGCCTCCGGAATTGTTGATCCGATACATCTTTTGCCAATTTTAGAAGATGGCTTATTTCCTTTAATCAAAGCGGTGTTTCCGTCTATCATTTCTTATAGCGAAATGGTTGTCTTTTTCATGATACTTCCATACTTAAACAAACCTCAGAACGGTGTGCGAATTGGAACGTTATCGGTTTTATTCAGCGGTTTGGCCGTCTCATGGACTTTTGCATTAACTATTGCAGTGCTTGGGGTGTACGGAACGGAATTAGCCGATCTTCCTTTGCTTGATACAGCCCAAAAAATCAATGTCGGCGACTTTTTTCAGAGAATGGATCCGATTGTCATTTTAACTTTATTTATCGGCCTTTTCATAAAATTAAATATTTTTTTTTATGCAGGAGTTGTAGGAATGGCGGAGCTGTTTAAAAAACAAAAGCACCAGCCTTTTATACTGCCTGCAGCGATTATGATTTTTGTCATTGCAATTGTAAGTGCGGAAAATGAGATCGAGAAAAAAGAACTTTTAAAGGAAAAGCTTCCATTGTTCATTGAGCTGCCGATTTTAATTATTATTCCTTGTATATTGTTGGTGATCATAGCCATTCGCGGCAAACGGCAAAAAAGAAAGCATCTACAACCTTATTCAAAAGGATCGATGAAGGATGAATGAATTTTTGGTAATAGGCGCATTATTATTAAGTCCCTTGCTGACATATGTGATCGTGTTATTAACTATTCGCCCTCTTATTAAAAGAGCTACTTCATCGTTTACAAAAATTCTCATGGGTGATCCCTATATGGAAAATGTATGGGAAATGGTCAGTGCCTTTACGCGGATAAGTCCAAGGATTGTCGTTGAGAACAGCTTGAGGGCTGCAGAAGGGAAAATTATTGACCGCCCGTTTGGTAGCCCGCGAAAATTTCTTAATTTTGACGGACTCGTCTTTTCACCCGCTCAGCTCGCTGTTTTTCCAGCAAAAGAGGACGCAAAAGTGGAAATGAAAACGGTTATTGGTCCCTTGGCCAAAAAACCTCTCACAATTGATATGCCTGTTTTGCTTGGCGGGATGGCATACGGTCTTGGCGTAAGCGAACAAGTTCGAATTGCCCAAGCCTGGGGAACGGCCGTTGTCGGAACAGCCTGTAACATTGGTGAAGGGGGATTTTTGCAAGAGGAACGTGAACGGGCAAAGCATTTGATCGTTCAATACCACACTGCGAATTGGGGGAAAAATGCAGATGTATTAAAACAGGCAGATGCTGTGGAAATCCATATTGGACAAGGAGCTTCAGCTGCTGTCCCGGCAAGAATTTCACCTGAATTTTTGCAAGGAAAAGCCCGTGATATATTAGGTTTAAAACCGGATGAGACCGCAGTTATTCCAAGAAGATTCAATGAATGGAACAGTCCGAACGATTTAAGAAAGGTTGTAAAAGAATTAAAACAACTCACTGGAGGAGTCCCGATCGGAATCAAAATTTGTGCAAGCAACAGGCTTGAAGAAGATATTGAATACGGACTTTTGGCAGGTGTGGATTTTATTTCGATTGATGGCGGTCAGGCAGGTACAAAAGGATCGGCGCCGATCATACAAGATGATTTCGGATTGCCGACGATTTATGCATTGACTAGGGCTGTCCACTATATAACAAAAAGAGAAATGAAAGGAAAAGTGAGCTTATTGATTGGCGGCGGAATCAATACACCCGGGGATGCATTGAAGGCTTTGGCGCTTGGAGCAGACGCTGTTTATATAGGAACTGCTGCTTTATGGGCAATGACGCATACACAGGTCGTAAAAACAATACCATTTGAGCCACCGACGGTATTGGCCTTTTATAGCGGAAGAATGGCGGATCAATTTAATAAAGAGGAGGCAGCATATTATTTATCTAATTTTTTAACGTCATTTTCGGAAGAAATACAGGTCGCTGTCAAAGGTTTAGGGAAAACAAATGTTCATGATGTGAACAAAAGTGATCTTGTCGCACTTGATGAAACAACAAGTAAAATTACAAAAGTCCCTTTAGCATTTGATCCAAATGAGACCGCTCATATGACTGGAAGCAAAAATTGATTTCGACTATTTCTTGTTTAGTACGTGGCTAAATCTTAACGCATGTTCAATTTCATCAGTCATGGCTCTAAAGAAAGCATCTCGAATCATTGGATCTTGTGTAGATAAATAATTATCGCGGTATGTCTCATATGCTTCCAATTCTTGTTCATAAGCGATCCGCAGACCTTCTTGGAAATTTCGGAATCGAGTTATTTTTGTTTGATAAACCGGTTTTTTTCCTGTTAATGTTTGATAAAGCTGCGTGAATGTTCGTAAATGTATTTTTTCGTCTTCTAGTGCATGTTCAATTGCCTGTCTCTGTTCAGAAGTTTCCGCCGCCTTTGCCAATCTTGTGTAAAAATCAATAGCACTTGCTTCAGAAGAAATTCCGTTTAAGATAGCCTTCAGTATATTGTCAATGGAGCTGTTGTTTCTATTTTGTCTAATGAAGCTGTGGTCGTAAACTGGATAATAGTAGTTTACATAATGTGTATTAGCATACATGCAAATATCCCACCTTTCATTTTTCTTATGTCAGTTTATTCAGATATAGAGAAAAAGTGATGAATTGGGTGAAATCGAGACGTGTCGGAAACAAATTTTTGTTAAAAACTAAATTCTTATTGACTTAAAACGAAAGAGGTTATATAATCATTTTCAAAATTATTTACTAAATAAATTATTTTCAGATAAGAAAAGCAAAGAAAAGGAGCAGTAAAAGAGGCCGGTGGCGCATAGAGAGCTGACCCGCAGGCTGAAAGGTCAGTCGTTCACCACTCTTTGAAGGTCACCTTGGAGCTTTGTTTTAGAAATAGCGCAAGCTAAAGTATAAAGCAACGGTTCTTCCGTTATCAAGAAAAGTCATGTACGTGACTTGCTGAGTCTGTATTTCGCGAGGAATACAGAAAAGTTGAGTGGTACCGCGAAAAACTCGCCTCAACAATCCAATATTTCTTTTTGGATTGGGGCGAGTTTTTATTTTGATAATTTCATATGAAAAAGGTGAGGAAAAGGAGCAGTAGAAGAGAGCGATGACGTATTAGAGAGCTGACCCATAGGCTGAAAGGCCAGCCGTTATCTCTCTTTGAAGATCGCCTTGGAGCCTTGTTTTAGAAATGGCTTTTTGCCAAAGTATAAAACAACGGATCTTCCGTTACGAAGAAAGTCATCTATGTGTGACTTGCTGAGTCTGTATTCTGTGAGGAATACAGAGAAGCTGGGTGGTACCGCGAAGCATCTCGCCCCAGCAATCAACCGATGTTTTATGCGTTGGTGATTGCTGGGGCATGTTTTTTTAATTGGCTATGTCGCCATGCTGCCCGCTAAAAGAAAAGCCCGATTTAGCCAATCAAGCATTCAATAAAAATTGGCAACCAAATAGGTCTAGTCAGCAGCGCACAATAAAATTAAAATAATGAGAAAGGATGGATGAACATGAATCAAGTTATTGAATTTATTAAATCGGACCGGTTAAAAGAGAAGCCTGATCTTGAGTCGTTAGGATTTGGAAAACATTTTACAGACCACATGTTTATATTGGATTATAATAAGGTGCAAGGGTGGCATTCCCCTCGTATAGTGCCGTTTGAACCGTTGGTGCTCTCGCCGTCAGCAATGGTATTTCATTACGGGCAAGCAATTTTTGAAGGGCTGAAAGCTTATAAAACGAATGACGGTCGCACATTGTTATTCAGACCGGATAAAAATATAGAGCGATTGAACCGCTCTTGCGAACGAATGTGTATTCCGCCCATTGACCCTGATTTAGTATTGGAAGCCATTGTGCGGCTTGTTGAAGTGGAAAGAGATTGGATTCCAAATAAAGAAGGCACTTCTTTATATATCAGACCGTTCATCATTGCAACGGAACCATATTTAGGAGTTAGACCAGCAAGCGAATACAAGTTTATGATTATCCTGTCGCCAGTTGGAGCTTACTATTCAGGCCGTCAGCTCGTTCCTGTAAAAATTTATGTTGAAGATGAATATGTTCGCGCTGTACCGGGAGGAGTTGGTCATGTTAAAACATCCGGAAACTATGCAGCTAGCTTATACGCCCAAAAAAAAGCGGAGGAATTAGGATACGATCAGGTGCTCTGGCTCGATGGAAAAGAAAATAAATATGTAGAAGAAGTTGGAAGCATGAACATTTTCTTCAAAATCAACGGTGAAGTGTACACGCCAAAATTAAACGGAAGCATTTTGAGCGGTATAACAAGAGACTCCGTTATCCAGCTAGTGAAAGATTGGGGAGTACCGGTGCATGAAGAACGCATTTCAATAGAAGATATCTTCAATGCCTACAAAAACGGGGAATTGGAAGAAGTTTTCGGAACAGGAACAGCAGCGGTAATTTCGCCGGTCGGAGAGCTGAAATGGAATGAGCATAAAATGCTATTGAATAATTCTGAAACAGGCGAGTTTTCTAAAAAGCTTTATGAAACGATCACGAACATTCAATACGGAAAAGCGGAAGACAAGTTCGGCTGGACGAAAGAGGTATAATTCAATTTTATATTGATTTCAAATAAAATTTATTAAGGTGCCATCCATCTTTATTTGCTTTCGAATCAGAAATATTGGCAGTGTCAAAAAATTGTTTTTAGGTAAGAATGGAACAGAATATGGAGAGGAGATAGATGATTGATTAAAGCTGTTTTTTTTGACTTAGATGATACACTTCTTTGGGATGAAAAAAGCGTCAGCGACACATTCCAATATGTTTGCACCACAGCCGAAGAACAATACGGGGTTGATTCAAAACAGCTTGAGGAAGCGGTTCGTCAAGAAGCGAGAAAATTGTATGAATCTTATGAAACATATCCATTTACAAAAATGATTGGCATCAATCCGTTTGAAGGCCTTTGGGCAAATTTTAGCGAAATCGTGCACGAACAGTTTGGGAAGCTTAATCAATTGGCGCCTGTTTACAGAAAAGATGCTTGGACGAACGGTTTGAAGGCGGTCGGTATAGATGATGCTGAATTCGGGGAAAAGCTGGCTGAGCTTTTTCATGCAGAACGGCGCAAAAGACCGCTCGTATATGAAGATACATTTGAAGTATTAGAACAGCTGAAACAAAACTATCGTTTGCTTCTTTTAACAAACGGGGATCCAAGCCTGCAAAAAGAAAAGATTGCTAGTGTTTCTGCTCTCTCATCGTATTTTGAGCATATTGTCATTTCAGGTGAGTTCGGCAAAGGTAAGCCTGATCCGTCAATTTTTGAACACGCACTAAACTTAATGGGTGTTCAAAGCAATGAAGTGGTAATGGTTGGAGACAAACTGAGCACTGACATACTTGGGGCATCACGGACAAATATCCGGTCTGTTTGGATAAATCGAAAGCAGTTGGAGCTTAGCGGAGATGTCACTCCAGACTATGAAATCAGCCAATTAAGAGATTTATTGACGGTTTTAGAGGATTTAAAAAAGGAATAGAAATACTTTGATAGGAAAAGAATGAGGCTGGACTGGATGAAAAAACATCCGAAGTCCAGTTTTTTTAGATTCGTGCTTTTTATGAAAGGGCTGTCTTAGAAAATCAAATCGCCATTGAAAACAAAAAATCATAAACACCGATATATCAACGTTTCTAAAACATTCATGGGGGCGTCAATAAGCCGTAAAAACGACTTATTAGACACCCCCAGCGGCTTTTTCTTTATTTAAGATGCGAGCCTAAAAATTCTTTCACTTCCTCAGGTGTTTTTGCGTATGCGCTGTGCAGATGAGCGATTTTTTCGTTGTTTTTAAAAATTAAAATGCTTGGAATTCCCATTACTTGATATTTTTCAGCTAGGTCGGGGAATTGATCTTTATTGATCTCATACCATTCATATTGACCGTATTCTTCTAAAATGTCGCCGATAAACATGTCCATTCTTTTGCAATCAGGGCACCAATCGGCAAAAAACTTGATGATGGTTTCTTGATTGCTCTGAATCACTTGTTCAAACTGTTCTGCTGTCTCTATTGGCTTCATTGGATAACCCCTCCTTCCTTCGTATTTATTTTAATTCATGGTAAAGAAGAAGTGAATTTTTTTCTCCCGCAAATAAATTGTTCGGCAATGATAACAAAAACAACCTATATAATGATAAAATAAAACAGATGATTTTTTTCAAAACGGGAGGAAAAAATAAATGGCAATCAAACTGGCGCTTGTATATGGGGGCAAATCTGCCGAGCATCAAGTATCATTACAAACAGCTCGGGCAGTAATAAACGCTCTCGATAAAAATAAATTTGACATACATCCAATTTACATTACGGAGCAAGGGCAATGGGTAAAAGGAAAGCAATTGAACGGTCCAGTTGAAAGAGTAGAAGACTTGAAGTTTCTAGCGGGAAATTCCGAAGCTGGAGAAAAAGGTGAACATTTGCCGGTACCTTTCAGTCAAGAGCTATTTAACGCTCCAGGAAGCGCTGATCCAGTCCATGTCGTATTTCCGCTATTGCATGGACCGAATGGTGAAGATGGAACGATACAAGGAATGCTGGAATTGCTGAATATACCTTATGTTGGGAATGGAGTTTTGGCTTCAGCAGCGGGAATGGATAAAATCATTATGAAAAATTTATTTGCCCAAGCAGGACTTGCTCAGGCAAAGTACGTTTGGTTTACGAGCAAAGACTGGGAAAAAGATAAAGAGAAGGTTTTTCAAAAAGTCGAGGAGCAGCTCGGGTATCCTTGCTTTGTAAAGCCAGCCAACCTCGGCTCAAGCGTAGGTATCAGCAAGGCAAAAGATCGGCAATCGCTCATTCAATCTATTGAAGAAGCGTTTCTGTATGATCGGAAGCTGATTATTGAAGAAAGTATTGATGGAAGGGAAGTTGAAATCGGAGTAATTGGAAATGATGAACCGATCTGCTCTGTTGTTGGGGAAATTGCTCCGAAAAAAGAGTTTTACGATTATAAAGCGAAATATGAAGACGGAGATACGGAACTCATTATTCCAGCTGACATAACGGAAGAGCAATATGAACAAATCAAGAAAATGGCGCTGAAAGCATTTAAAGCTATCGATGGTTCTGGACTTGTTCGGGCAGACTTTTTCTTGAGAAAAGACGGAACACCGTTGATCAATGAAGTGAACACAATGCCTGGATTTACGCCGTTTAGCATGTTCCCTCTTTTATGGAAGCACAGCGGCATCGATTATCCGGCGTTGATTGAAAAATTGGTTCAGCTTGGAATCGAGCGATATGAACTAAAACAGAGAATCAAGTATACTATTTAAAGATCGTTCTTAGGGCGGCTGTGTAAAGCCGCCTTTTGAAAGGAGAACAAAAAAGCATGATAAAACGGCAATTATCAGCAATTAAGCAGATGGCAAACAACGCAGAATTAAAAGAGGAATTTGAGAAGATTACCATCGAAGGAGTAACGACTGATTCGCGGAATGTCCGTAAAGGAAACTTATTTGTACCCATTATTGGCGAAAAGTTTAATGGACATGACTTTGTCGAGAAAGCGTTCGAAAATGGTGCTCATGCCTCCTTATGGTCTAGATCAGTCCCGAATCCGCCGCAAGACAAACCATTGATCATTGTCGACGATACCTTGGCAGCATTGCAGCAGATTGCTTCTCACTATTTGTTGGCAGTAAACCCAAAAGTAGTAGGGATTACAGGCTCTAATGGCAAAACAACGACAAAAGATATGATCGCATCGGTTGTGGGCACTCGGTATCGCGTGCATAAAACGAAAGGGAATTTCAACAACCATATCGGTCTGCCTTTAACAATATTAGATATGCCTGAAGATACAGAAGTGGCCGTATTAGAAATGGGCATGAATGCTAAGGGAGAAATTGAATTATTATCATCAATTGCACGTCCTGATATAGCCGTCATTACCAATATCGGCGATGCTCATTTACAAGATTTAGGCTCTCGTGAAGGGATTGCGGAAGCAAAGCTTGAAATTATAAAGGGTTTAAAAGAGAATGGAACGCTCATTTATCATGGTGATGAGCCTTTGTTAAAAAAAGACTATTCATGTCAAACCGTAACGTTTGGAGAAAATAAAAACAATAATCTTTTTCCGACATCAATGGAGCTGTTGGGTGAAGGAACACGGTTTCGCGCCAATATAGCTGAACAGCCTTTTTTTATCCCTGTTTTAGGCCGTCACAATGTTTTAAACGCATTGGCAGCGATCGCTGTTGGAGAACTGCTAAAGATCGGACTGGATCGTATTGAAAAAGGGCTTCGCGATTTGAAAATAACAAACATGAGACTTGAATTGATTCAAACGAAGAACGGTCTGTCCATCATAAATGATGCATATAACGCGAATCCTACAGCGATGAAAGCAGCCATTGATCTAGTCCATGGTCTAAAAGGATATTCGCAAAAAATTCTTGTCTTAGGGGATATGCTGGAGCTTGGCGAAAGAGAAGTTGAACTTCATCAAGAAGTAGGAATGATGCTGTCTGATCAAGAAATTGATCACCTCTTTACATTTGGAAAACTCGGAAAAGAAATTGCCGTTGGTGCAAAGAAAGTTATAGATGAAAGAAAAATTCATGTGTTTTTTGACAAAGATGAACTCATTCATGAATTAAAGAAAGCTCTAGGCTCAAAAGATCTTGTGTTAGTGAAAGCGTCCAGAGGAATGAAGCTGGAAGATGTTGTTCATGCATTAATGAAAGATTGAACTACCACTAGGCTAAAGCCGCAGTGGATTCTTAGGTAGAAGGTTCTAACGAACCTTAATTTACTAAGCTATCCCCGTAGTTCCTACGGTTAGAAGCCTTATGGCTTCATTTTTGATATTGATACTTGCGTTAATATCTCGGTCATGATGGGTATAACAATTAGGGCACTCCCATTCACGCAACGCAAGATTTTTAACGTCTTTGTTTTGGTAGCCACAACACGAACAAAGCTGACTAGATGGAAAATTTTTCGCCACCGTTACAACTTGCTTTCCGTACCACTTTGCTTTGTACTCTAACATGGTTCTGAACTGTGACCATGATATTTCACTGATTGCCTTTGCAAGATTACCATTTTTAAGCATATTACTAACAGACAAATTTTCTATCCCGATAATGTCGTGGTTTTTGACAATCTCGGTTGAAATTTTGTCTAAATAATCCTTACGAGTATTGGCAATCTTTTCATGGATGCGAGCAACTTTAATTCGTTGCTTATTCCAATTAGAACTACCTTTCTTACGTCTTGAAAGAATACGTTGTGCTTTTGCTAATTTCTTTTCTAGCTTACGAAACCATTTAGGGTTTGTATATTTTGTTCCATCAGAAAGAATAGCGAAGTCCTTTAAGCCAACATCTATGCCAACGGCTGAACCTGTTTTCGGCAACTCTTGTACTTCTGTTTCAACCAAAATGGACACAAAGTATTTGCCACTTGGATTTCGTCTAACAGTCGCACTAAGAATACGACCTTCTACTTCTCGACTTTTGGCAAACTTAACAAGACCAAGTTTAGGTAGCTTAATTTTGTTATCTATAATGGCTATATTTCCGTTTGTATACTTAGTCGTGTAAGATTGAACCTTATTCTTCTTAGACTTGAAACGTGGTTTATCGTTTTGTTTCTTGAAAAAACGATTGTACGCATCCACAAGGTTTTTGAGTGATGATTGAAGAGCGATGCTGTCTACTTCTTTTAACCACACTAATTCCTTTTTTAGTTGTGTTAATTGAGAAGAACAAGCGTTATAAGTTAATCCTTTACCTGTTTCCTTGTAAATATCATTCCATTTTGCTAAAAAATGATTAAATACAAATCGACAGCAACCAAATGTTTTATTAATTAATATTTCTTGTTCTTTGTTTGGGTAGATTCTAAATTTATACACCTTATTTATCATCATTGATTTTCACCTCCCTGTTTGTGTATTATTATAATATACATTGATTATATCATGTATTATTTTAATACACAATGGGGGTTTTAAAAAAATGTCGCAAGTTTTGAATATGCGTTATCCAAAAGAGTTACTGAAACGAATTGACGAATTCAAAGAAAAGAAAGGTTTTACAACTCGTACCCAAACAATTATTTATCTCATTCAATATGCACTCGAACAGTTGGACAAAAATTAGGGCTTACATCCCCTAACCTAAAGGTATAGGGGTTTTACGCCCACCTTATAAAATAAAATAAAACATCATTTTGCTTGTGCTTTTGTTTTTATGCTTTTTTATCTATAGTGCGGTAAGTTGAAATAGATTGATGGAAATGGTATGATAACACCTGCGGTGAATGGATAAAAATCCCTATGCGTACTTTCCAGCAAAAATCGGAGTTTACACTATTCTCACGACTATGATAAGCTTACAGTTTCTAGAAAATACGCACAAGAGCCTTTTTATCCAGCAGCGCTTAATAAAAGTCTTAAAGGAGTTTGGAAAAATTGACAAATTTGTTTCACCAGTTCGGGTTGAGTCCGGAGCTGTTAAAATCAATAAAAAGAATGGGCTTTGAAGAAGCGACTCCCATTCAAATGCAGGCGATCCCTTTAGGCTTGAACAATAAAGACATCATTGGACAAGCGCAAACAGGGACAGGAAAAACAGCAGCTTTTGGCATCCCTTTAGTAGAAAAAATTAATGTTCATGATTCAGCTGTTCAAGCGATTGTGATAGCCCCAACACGGGAACTTGCTATACAAGTATCAGAAGAGTTATATAAAATCGGCTATGATAAACGGACAAGAGTATTGCCGATTTACGGAGGCCAGGACATTTCCAGGCAGATTCGGGCTTTGAAGAAGCCTCCCCACATCATTGTTGGAACACCTGGAAGGTTATTGGATCACATACGGCGCAATACGCTGCGGCTTGATTCTGTGCACACTGTCGTTTTAGATGAAGCGGATGAAATGCTCAACATGGGGTTTATTGATGATATTGAGCACATTCTTTCAAATATTCCTAGGGAGCGTCAAACCCTTCTATTTTCTGCGACAATGCCTGGTCCAATTAAATCAATTGCAGAACGCTTTATGAAAAATCCGACTCATGTCCGTGTAAAAGCGAAAGAAGTAACGGTTCCAAATGTGCAGCAATATTATTTAGAAGTGCCTGAAAAACAAAAATTTGACGTTTTGACAAGACTTCTTGATCTGCAATCACCGGAGCTTGCGATTGTGTTTGGCAGGACAAAGCGCCGAGTGGACGAACTTTCTGAAGCATTAAATGTCCGCGGCTATTCAGCAGAAGGAATTCATGGCGATTTAAGCCAAGCGAAACGCTTATCTGTTTTGAACAAATTTAAAAATGGAGCCATTGATGTACTTGTTGCAACAGACGTAGCAGCCAGAGGGCTTGATATATCTGGTATCACCCATATATATAATTTTGATGTACCTCAAGACCCTGAAAGCTATGTGCATAGAATTGGAAGAACAGGACGGGCTGGGAAGTCAGGAAAAGCGATGACGTTTATAACCGCAAGGGAACGCGGTATTTTGGAAACCATTGAGCATACAACAAAAAGAAAAATGGATCGAATGCGTCCTCCTACTTTAGATGAAGCACTAGTAGGAAAACAAAAAATGACGGTCGAAAAAATTTGCTCTGTAGTGGAAACTGAAAATTTAGATCAGTATAAAAATTTTGCTGCGGAGCTATTGGAAAAATATGATTCCGTCCCATTGCTTGCAGCAGCTATTAAAATGTTAACGAAGGAGCCGGATACGACACCTGTAAAATTGACGGAGGAACCTCCTCTCCCTATGAAGAAAGAAAAAAGCAGAAATAAACGAAAGCTTGATTTAAAAAACAAACGGGTTGGACGGAAACGCTCCTTTCATTCAGCAAGATCGACAAAAGGATCGGCTAGCCCAAAATAATTGGAATGAAAAAGAATAATCAGACATGGAAAAAGAGGCATTCCAAAACTTGGAGCTGCCTCCTTTTTATATATTTGAAACTTTTTGCCTAAATGAAACGTAATTTTTTACAGAAGGAGACAAGGGAGGGAAAAACTTGCGGCGCGAACCACAAAATCGCATTAGTCCTAAAGCTGTTACTGTATGGAAGATCACTGCGGCTATTTGGAGCATCGTTGAGTTGCTGGTGATCATAGGCATATCTTTATTGATATTTTTTTTCAACTGGCCGAAATGGATTATTCCTATATTGGCAATTATTTGGTTGGTGTCTTCTATTTGTTCCATTTTCATTTTTCCAAATATTCGGTTGAAAATATGGCGATATGAAGTTCATGAGAATGAACTGGATTTGCAGCATGGATTGTTTACAGTTACCCGTGTGCTTGTTCCAATGGTGAGAGTTCAGCATGTAGATACCTCACAAGGACCGATTTTAAGAAAATATAACTTGGCGACTGTAACTATTTCCACTGCAGCAACGGTTCACGAGATTCCTGCCCTGGAAATGGAAGAAGCGGATCAGCTTCGCGATTATATCTCGAAATTGGCACGGGAGGCGAAGGATGATGTATGATCAGAAAAGATTGCATCCCGTAGCTGTTTTAGTGAAAATTGCGAAGGCGATTAAAGAAATTATAGTAACGAATATTTTCTTGTTTGTCACAAACATAGGAAACATCCGGTCGTTTTTATTGATCGGAACGATTCTAGCACTTATACTCACGATCATTTCCAGTGTGTTAAATTGGTTGAAATTTACTTATCGCATTGAAGAAAATGAATTTCGTGTTGAGCAGGGCGTTTTTTTAAAAAAAAATCGATATATACCGATTGAAAGAATTCAATCCATAAATGTAACCGCCGGTTTCATCCAGCGCCTCTTCGGTGTAGTGAAGCTTGAAATCGAAACAGCGGGCGGCATGGGCGAAGCAGAGGTTGAACTTAGCGCCATACGGAAAGAAGAGGCAGAACAGATTCGGACAATCATCAAGGAGCAAAAAAGACAAATAGCACAAGGAGAAGCAGAGCAAGACAAACTGGAAGAAGGAAGGGTTCTTTACAAAATAAGCTTTAACGAACTGCTTATTACTGCAGCAACTTCAAGCGGCTTAGGGGTTGCTCTGTCAATCGTAGCCTTTTTAAGCCAATTTGATGAAATTATTCCGTACGAAAAAATATTTGACAAGCTGGAATGGATTGTCCATGCAAGTGTGACGATGATTGTCATCTTATGTTTGATTGGTTTGATCATTGCGTGGATTATAAGCTTTATCGGGGTTTTACTCCAGTACGGAGATTTTACAGTTCGAGAAGAAGCCGGACAGATTATTATTTCAAGTGGCATTTTTGAAAAAAAACAGATTTCTATACCAATAGATCGTATTCAAGCAATTAAAGTAACAGAAAATTGGCTGCGCCAGCCTTTTGGATATGCAACTGTACATATTGAATCGGCGGGAGGCGGAAGTGACAAGGATGTCGAGACCATTTTGTTTCCGTTAATTCGGAAGAAACAAGTTAAAGAAAAGGTTGAAAGCTTTTTTCATTTGACGATAAACGAGACACTGCACCCGGTTCCGCGGCGTGCGCTGTCCAGATTTTTGCTCCGTATGCTGATTTTATCACTTCTCATAGCCGTCCCTTTATGCTTGTTTTTTAAACCATGGGGCTACTTATCACTTATTCTCATTCCTTTTGCACTGGTGCTCGGATATTTTCAATATAAAGATACAGGTTGGTATTTAAATGGAAAAGAATTGACGCTGTCTTTCCGCGTGTTGAATAAGACAACCGTCTTTTTCGAAAAAAAGCGGATTCAATCATTGGAATTGAAACAATCCTATTTTCAGAGACAAAAAGATCTGACTTCTGTTCAGTGCAGTATTATTTCCAAGTCTACTGGAAGCTTTTTTGCTGTTAAAAACCTCGAGGAAAAGGACGGAATGGAAATTTATAAATGGTTTTCAAGAAGAAGTGAAGGACAAGTTTAGAAGCTCCCATCTCTCATGTGGATGGGAGTGATTTAAATTTTTACAACACATATAAAATAGCCGCAAGTATAAAAACGAAAACAAAAATCCATATCGACCATTTTTTGAAAAATAATTTCATTCCTTCCTGCCGAACCGGTTGATGATAATACGTATAATGAATGAAGCTTGGTTTTTTACGGACAAACACTTTACCTAGCAAAAATCCAGCCAGAAGTCCTGTTACATGTGCAACTACATTGATATGGGCATCAATAAAAGACAGTACGAGAGCTATGGCTGTAACCGTTAAGATCATTTGAGAGTTTTTTTGATCCATATATTCCTTTCGGAAAAAACAGATGAACATGTACGTGCCCAAAATGCCAAAAATCGCCCCTGAAGCTCCTGCATGAGAATAATCCATTGGCATGATCAAATAGGTTGCAATGTTGGCTATAATGCCTGATGCACTGTAAATGACCAGAAAATAAATTGACTTTACCATTCGTTCCAGCGGCGGGGCAAAAATAATAAGTGTGATTGTATTAAACAAAAGATGGGAAAAGCTAGTATGCAAAAAAATTGGTGTAATGAGCCGCCACCATTCCCCTGAATGAACCCCTGCATTGTATCCGGTTAAAAAAGAAAATAGAAGCGTAAATATTGGGAAAGAAAGTTTCATCATAATCCATAACACAACATGTATGCAGCTTATGATCGTGACAGCAGGATAAAGGCGAATAAAAGTGTGAAGGCTTTCTGTTCTGCGAAACATGTGAATTCTCCTTTTCAACAGGACAAGTATTCTATAATCATTTGTATGATTTTCAATTTATAAATAGTACAGTAGAAAATTAAAGGGATGTGATGGTGTGATCGTTGGGATTGGACTTGATATCGTTGAAATGGACAGGATGAAAGATATTATGGAGCGGAGATCCAACATTATTGACAGAATCTTATCGTTTCGCGAAAAGGAAATCTTTAATAAATTGCGGGATTCAAGACAATTGGAGTTTTTGGCAGGCAGATTTGCCGCTAAAGAAGCATTTAGCAAAGCATTAGGGACAGGAATCGGAAAGACAGTGGGCTTTTTAGATATTGAAATTTTACATGATGAAAAAGGGAAACCGATCATTGTGCAAAATATTACATCAGACCGGGTGTTTGTGACAATCACTCATTCAAAAAATTTTGCTGCTGCACAAGTAATCATTGAAAGCCTGTCAAGCTAGTCTGCATATTTGCTGACCTTGCCTCATATAGTTGTAATGCGGTAGGGGAGACAAGTCAGAAATTGTTCACTGACTCTTCAAAACTTCCTAGTGACGCTAATTGAGGCAAAGGGGTTGAAAAATTTGACGAGAGGCGTAAAGCTCGTGATTGTCTGTCTGCTTTTTGTGGGATTAATATCTGCATGTGGCGTAAAATCAAAAGAAGACGTTTCAAGTGCATTGAACAAAAAAATTGAAGAATTAAAAGGCTATAAGGTGAACGCCAAAATGACGATCAAAACAGCGGAAGAGCCGCATGTGTATGAAGTGGAAATTTGGCACAAAAAGCCCCATTATTATCGAGTGCTATTAAAAAATGATGACAGGGATCAAAGCCAGATTATTTTAAGAAATGATGATGGGGTATTTGTTCTGACTCCTGCTTTGAACAAAAGCTTCCGTTTCCAAAGCAATTGGCCGCAAAATTCGAGTCAAGCTTACCTGTATGAATCGCTTGTCCAAGATATATTGAAGGATAAAGAAGCGAAATTTGAAGTCGGGGAAAAGAACTATGTATTTGAAACAAAAACCAATTATCAAAACAATCAAATGCTCCCATACCAAAAAATTGCATTTCATAAGAAAAATTTGACACCTTCATATGTGAAAGTGATGGATGTTGATCGGAATGCGCTTGTTTCTGTTGAATTTTCCAATTTTGAATCGAATCCAAAATTTGATAAAAATGCCTTTGAAATAGAAAAAACGATGTCCAATGCCCAAGTGGATATTCCTGTTTTGGCTCAATCAGCGAACAAACAATTTGCTGTTCTTTATCCGCTTAAGGAAGACTTGCCGGAAGGTGTCGATCTCGTCCAAGAAAAAGAGCTGAATACAGATAGCGGAAAACGAGTAGTATTAACTTACGGAGGCGAAAAATCATTTACTCTTATTGAGGAGCTTGCGGAAGTTTCACCAGTTACCTCTTCAGAATTTGTCAGCGGAGAGCTGGTCGATTTAGGGTTTGCAGTTGGAGCGCTGACCGACAATTCTTTAACATGGACATATAATGGTGTGGATTATATGCTCGCTTCAAACGAACTGACGCAAGAAGAAATGATTGCAGTTGCTCGTTCTGTACAAAGCCAATCAGGGAAGTAGTAAAATTGAGCGGCAAAAGAAACGATCTTCTGCCGCCTTTTTTATGTACTATTGTTTAAAAAGAAACAGTGATATAAAATAAACAAAACGATATCGTTGGAGATGAAATTAAGATGCAGAACTATTTCCGAGATACATGGGCAGAAATTAATTTAGATCATATTGAAGCGAACATTCATGGATTAAAGGAACATTTGCCGAATGAAACTGAAATTATTGCTGTTGTGAAAGCTAATGCTTATGGTCATGGAGATGTGGAAGTTGCCCAAGCAGCATTGTCAGCAGGTGCTGCTAAATTAGCAGTCGCTTTTCTAGATGAAGCATTGAAATTGAGACAAGCAGGAATAAAGGCCCCTATCCTCGTTTTAGGAGCGGTAAGACCAGAAGATGTTACAGTTGCAGGAGAAAATGGGATAAGTGTGACTGCCTATTCAGCTGAATGGCTGGAAAGTGCTGGGAAATATTTAGGGAAAACATCAGTCAACATCCACTTGAAATTAGACACAGGTATGGGACGGATCGGAATAAGAGATAAAAAAGAACTCGAACAAGCCATTTCGCTCATAAAGGGACAGCAGTTATGTCGATTAGAAGGTATATTCACTCATTTTGCCACAGCAGACGAACACGATACAGCATATTTTGAACAGCAATATGAACGTTTCCTGGAATTATTGCAAATCGTGGATACAGACGGTTTGATTATTCATTGTGCTAACAGTGCTGCGACTCTTCGCTTTCCAACAAAAACTTTTAATGCGGTTCGCTTTGGCATTTCCATGTATGGTTTGGCGCCATCGGAATTTATCAAAAGCACGCTGCCTTTTCCGTTATATGAAGCCTTTTCTTTACACTCAAAGATTGTTCATATTAAAAAAATAAAAAAAGGGGAAAAAGTAAGTTACGGAGCAACATACGCAGCGAAAGAGGAGGAATGGATTGGTACGGTTCCAATCGGTTATGCTGATGGATGGATTCGAAAATTGACTGGTTCGGAAGTTCTTGTCGATGGAAGGCGCGTTCCTATTATCGGGCGCATTTGCATGGATCAACTGATGATTAAGCTTCCGGAAAAAAAACCTGTCGGGACAAAAGTGACACTTATCGGTTCACAAGGCAATGACATGATTTCAGTCGATGAAGTGGCCAAACGGCTGGAAACGATTAATTATGAAATTCCATGCATGATCAATTGGCGGGTTCCTCGGATTTATATAAGAAATGGTGGCAAAACAAACGTAAGAAATCCTCTGCTTACTGAAAAATGAAGAAACTTGAATAAAATATTCATATCAATGCCGATAATATTGAAGAAATTATTTGAAAAATGGCTTTGCTTCAACGAATATAAATGTTAATATTAATATTGGAATAAAATGATTTCGGCTTTGTAGGAACGGTGGAGGTGTATTTTGGTGTCTGAATCCAGCTCAACAACGGAAATTATTGTTCGATTGCCACAAGCACTTGTTTCTGAATTAGATGGAATCGTGAAACAGGAAAACGGAAACAGAAGTGAATTTATTTATCAAGCAATGAAAATGTATTTGAGAGAGCGTAAAAAACGCCAAATTCGCGAGTCAATGAGACGCGGTTATATGGAAATGGCGAAGATCAATCTAAATATTGCATCGGAGGCTTTTCTGGCAGAGTATGAGGCTGAACACACCGTTGAACGCTTAGTTAGCGGGGGGTAATCTTTTGATTGTTAAACGCGGCGACGTTTATTTTGCTGATTTATCCCCTGTAGTTGGTTCAGAGCAAGGCGGCGTTCGTCCAGTTTTAATTATCCAAAATGATATAGGGAATCGTTTTAGTCCAACGGTGATCGTAGCCGCTATTACAGCACAAATTCAAAAAGCAAAATTGCCGACTCATGTTGAAATTGATGCGAAAAAATATGGATTTGAACGGGATTCGGTCATTTTGCTTGAGCAGATTAGAACGATTGATAAACAACGGTTAACGGATAAAATTACCCATCTTGATGATGAAATGATGGATAAAGTGGACGATGCCTTACAAATCAGTTTAGGGCTGATCGATTTCTAATATTTTTTACGTATATTTCAACGATCTTTTCAAAAGGACTGCCTGCAGGTAGAATGTTTAAAATAAATAAGATTGAAAAAATGTCCACAGTTGCGAAACTGTGGTATTTTTGATTTTTGCGCAAAAATGAACAGACGTGCTGACAAGCTGCATTCGCTTTTTTAAACGACGAAGCATTTAAAAACAGCATCTTCCATAGTCGAGAAGCGAAAGGAAGATTTGCCGCATTCCCTTTATAAAATAGCTGTAAGCAATGCATGCGACAGCATTAGCAGATATTGTGGAAGAAAAATGATAAAAACGGGAACATATCTATAATTTTTTTTTATTTTTCTACAGTAGCGTTGCATAAAAAATAAAAACATTTTATGCAGAATTTTCTGAATAAAATATTTTATAATAAACGAAAAACAAGGCAGTAACCAACTAAAGGTGATCACTATCCATTTGGTAATAAATGTATTTGTTTTATTGTTACATGGCTACTGCGCTTCGCCGACTTTTTTCAACTCATTCCCGTTGAATTCGTTCCACCCACACGGTACTTGGTTTCCAAAGAAAAACGCGAAGCCAACGATAAATCTGGGTGAGAGAATGTTTCGATTTCATTTCAAGTTGAATAAGAATGAGTAAACAGTAAGAAATCAGAGCTAAGTAAACCTGATTTTCTACAGCTTCTGGACTCGTTCCATAAAGATGTTTGAGTGTTAAACGTTGCTTAATCCACTTAAAAAATAGTTCAATGGCCCATCGAGAACGATAGATATCACCAAGTTCTTCTGGATCTAGGTCGAATCGGTTCGTAATGATTCGAATTCGATTCCCGTCCGAATCGAATGTTTCGATTAATCGAAAGACATTTTCCGTTCGTTTTTGTGGTGTCCCAATGACCACCATCGAATCAGATAAAATAGAGGAATTGGATGGGACAGAGAACGATTCAAGAAATCGAACATAGGCATTCTTTTTCAGACGGGAGGCGAAAAAGAGGCCTTTATCACAGTAATAATCGAACTTTTCGTAGTCTACATAACCACGATCAAACACGTACATGGCATCTGTTTCGTCGATCAGTTGTTCCATTTGTGTTCGATCATTGTTCCCTGCTGGGGTCATGACCATTTTTTCCGGATAAACCGTATCTTCATTGACAAACACCAGTCGTAAATGAACCTTAATTCCCGACTTCGTTTTGCGAAACGTAGCCCATTGATATTTTTTCAGATTCAGTGAAATGGTCGTAGAATCCACGATTTTTAAGCCACTCACCTGACTGGAGGAATTCGTGGACATCTGGCGGATTTGATTCACTAAATCCAGAAAGATTTCTGCGAGCAATTCGGGTTTTACTTGGCGATGTTTTCGAGAAAGTTGTGAAGCACTAATAGATGTCAATCCTAATTCTCGCTGAAAATCATCCAGTAACGCATCATCGGCGATGGCGCGCAGTCCTTCTCGTTGTTGAAGTTGAGCATGCAAAAACAAAAGTAAATACGCTTTTGTGGTTAATTTTTTCGTATATTTATCTTGTTTCATCTCTTCAATTCTTTGTGTAAATTTAACAGAATTGAGAGGAGTGACCCATTTACCAAATGAAGAAAATAGTGTATCCTTGTCCATAGGCTTCATCCTTTATATTGGATTTGGACAGGGACCACCTGTACCATCCATTATAAAGGATTTTTTTATGGACTTTTTTCAATTCGGAATTTTCGAATTAAATTAATGCAACGCTAGTGATTTTTCTATAAAACAGTAGATGAGCAAAATCACTAACATAAATTTACATCGAAACAAAAAAGGAGACATGAACCCGATTCCTTGGTTAGAATAGATGTGCCAACAAACCATTCACACAAGGAGGTTCATGTCTCATGAATAGATTAGCACATCATCAAGGAATCCACAAGTTTTTCACGATGTTGGGGTTGGCACTTTATTTTTCAAAACCTGTCATGAAGCATCTCGTTCATATCGTGGATGCGATGATCACGAAAGGCTTTTCTGGAACGTTGACCGATCTTCATCATTGGAGCTTTCACCCCAATCATCGAACGACACTCAGCCATTTTTTCACGAAAAGCCCTTGGGATGAAGAGACGCTGCTTGGCAAACTCCAGCAATGGATGCTTCATCGTGTCGAACGGATCGCCAAACAGAAAAATCAACCCCTTTTTGTTTCGATCGATGATACGATTTGCCAAAAAATCAAGCCTTCGTCACGGGCAACGCACGCCATTCAAGGGTGTGATTGGCACTATTCTCACACAGAGAAAAAGTCGATCTGGGGACATTCTCTTGTTTGGCTCATGGTTCATACGATGACCCAGGCTTTTCCCTTTGCGTTCCGCCTCTACGACAAGGCGGCTGGGAAAAGCAAGGGGGAACTCGCGATCGAGATGCTTTCTTCTTTGGATGTACGCCGTCCCGTTTATGTGCTGATGGATTCGTGGTATCCATCGCAAGCGCTCGTGGAAGCCTGTCTGAAAAAAGGATTTCACGTCATCGCGATGCTCAAAACGAACCGGATTCTCTATCCGAAAGGCATCGCCATCCAAGCCAAACAGTTTGCCCGCTATATCGAACCGAACGACACCCATCTCGTCACGGTGGGAGAAGAGCGTTATCGCGTGTATCGCTACGAGGGATCGCTGAAAGGTCTCGATGATGCCGTTGTGTTGTTGGCTTGGAAAGCCGATCAGCCGATGACACCCGAACATCTTCACTGCGTCTTGAGCACCGACCGGGAGCTAAGCGATGAAGAGATCTTGCGCTACTATGCCCAACGTTGGTCGATCGAATGCTTTTTTCGACAAGCGAAAGACCAGCTGAAGCTCGATGGGTACCGTGTTCGTCATCGTCGGGCGGTGAAACGGTATTGGATCTTGGTGCAACTCGCTTATGTGTACAGTATGGTCGAGTCCAACCGGGATTTCTCTACTGGGCTTGATCTTCTCCGAACGAAGAAAGGGCATAGTCTCGTCGAGTTCATTTACCATGCAGCGAAGCAAGATATTCCCATTGATGTTGTCAAAAAACAGCTCCATGTGGCATAAGGGGTACCCTGTTTGTCTCTTTTGGTATGGTAATTATTGTTATGAAAATTGCTCATCTACAGTATAAAAGTTGAAAAGGCAAAGTTTTTGAAAGGAGACATGCAACATGTCACTGAAAATTTCTGAAATAGTTGAATTTATCCGAATGCATCGAGACGAGATTATGAAGGATTGGATTGATCGCTTCAACAAGGCTGATGCCCAATCAATTTCCGCTGAGTCTGATCAAATTGATCAAGCAATTGCTGCAGAATATGTGAATATTCTCATCGAATGGAGCAAAAACAAAGAAGATGAATTTTCTGGAAAAATTCATGAATTTTCAAAACGGATTGTCCAGCTTGACTGGCCAATGGACAAAATTGCTCAATGCTTACATACTTTTGAAAAAATATTATTTGCTAAATTGCTTGAGAAACAAATACCGGGTGATCCGCTTGAATTATTATCGGAGATAGAGAAAGTTACCTCACCGGTTAATCGGGAAGTATTTCTGCAATATACCTCTTCATATGAAAGAACCATTAATCTCCAAAAAATGGCTCTGCAAGAATTGTCTGCGCCGTTGATTCCGGTTTTTGATAGCATCACTGTTATGCCATTGATTGGAACGATTGATACGGACCGTGCCAAAAGAATTATGGAAAATTTATTAAAAGGGGTCGTTAAATATCGTTCTGAAGTGGTGCTGATTGATATAACCGGTGTGCCTGTTGTGGATACGATGGTAGCCCATCACATTATACAAGCTGCAGAAGCAGTTCGTCTTGTAGGAGCAAAAAGTTTGCTTGTCGGCATTCGCCCTGAAATTGCGCAAACGATAGTGAATCTAGGCATTGATTTAAGTCAAATTACAACGAAAAATACCCTTCAAAAAGGCATCGAAGCTGCGCTTGAAATGACCAATCGAAAAATTGTTTCAATGGGTGAACGCAGATGATGAAAACGTCGAAAATACCTATTTTAAAACTGTATAATAATCTATTAATTTCAATACAGTGGGAGCTGGACGACAAAACAGCGATGCAATTTCAGGAAGATTTATTAAAGAAAATTCATGAAACAGGAGCAACAGGTGTTGTCATTGATTTAACTTCCGTTGATGTCATTGATTCATTTATCGCCAAGATTTTAGGGGACTGTGTCAACATGTCTAAGTTAATGGGGGCGACGGTCGTATTGACAGGTATTCAGCCTGCTGTGGCTATTACGCTGATCGAATTAGGCATTGAACTGGAAGATATTCATACTGCGCTTGACTTGGAAAAAGGGCTGGAATTGCTTAAGGAGCTGGAGGATTAGAATGGATGGCCAATCCTGTGTAATGATTATGAACGAATGGGATATTGTGGCTGCCCGCCAATTGGGTCGTCATGCTGCGAAAGAACTTGGATTCGGCGCAGTGGACCAAGCCCGGATTACCACCGCAATATCAGAATTAGCAAGGAACATTTATCATTATGCAAATGGTGGGAAAATTTACATCGATAAAATTGAAGAAAAAGAAAAAAAAGGAATTAAAATTACCGCCTCTGATCATGGGCCGGGAATTCCTGATATTCGCAAGGCAATGGAGGATGGATTTACGACGTCAGGAGGACTTGGGGCTGGATTGCCTGGTGTTAAGCGCTTAATGGACGAATTTTATATCGACTCAAAGACAGGCGAAGGGACCGTTGTACAAGTGGTGAAATGGCTTCGTTAGGAGGATTTTATGGCGTTTGATGATGATATTCAAATGAAATATAAAGAGATGTTAGCAAATTACATTCAAGAACTGACCGAACAAGCTTTATATGAAGGGCAGCGCTTCAGTTGGAAAGCAATTGAACATAAAATACCGCCTGAGGAAATCATCAACATCCATTTAAAAGTTTTAAAAGAATTATTTCCAGACATACCAAAAAAGATTTTAGATTCCTTTGACTTTTTATTGGAGGTAATGGTTGGTTATGGTCTGGCTTATCAAGAACATCAATTTTTGAGGGGCAGGCAGCTTGAGCTGAAATCCGAAATTGAAATTGCAGCAAACGTACAGCAGGCACTGCTGCAAACAAATATTCCAAAAGTCGAAGAATTGGACATAGGGGTCATCAGCGTTCCTGCCAAAATTATGAACGGAGATTATTACCAGTTTGCAGAACATGAAAACACAATGAGCGTTGCGATTGCGGATGTCATAGGCAAAGGCATACCTGCAGCATTGTGTATATCAATGATTAAATATGCGATGGACAGCCTCCTGGAATCAAGGCAAAATCCGAGCTACATATTAGAAAATTTAAATAGAGTTGTTGAACAAAACATCGATGTCAATATGTTTATTACCATGTTTTTTGGTAAGTACGATTTTCGGACGAATAAGATTACATATGCATCTGCAGGACATGAACCGGGCTTTTATTATTGCGCCAGCGAGGATCACTTTTATGACCTTCAATCAAAAGGGCTTGTTTTAGGTGTTGACCGGCAAGTGAAATATGAGCAATATGAATTAAATCTTTTCCAAAACGATATGATTATTCTTTTGTCAGATGGAGTAACTGAAACAAGAACGAAGGAAGGATTTATTGATAGAGCTGCAGTGACGAGCGCCATCCGAGCTCATTTACATTTGCCTGCTCAACAAATAGTAGAAAATATTTATAAAGATTTTGAGAAAATGCAAGGTTTTCAATTGCGGGATGATTTCACCTTAATCATTATGAAAAAAAATGTTTAAACGGCTTCGAAAAAGGGTATAAGTGAATGGATGATTTTGTCTTTTATGAGGGGGATCAGAATGAATCTTGAAATTGATATTAAAAAGGAAAAAAAGGTTTCGTATGTGCATCTAAAAGGAGAGATTGATGCCTATACTGCGCCAGCGCTAAAAAATAAACTTGCGCCCATTTCTGAGGAAAGCGAACCTTTTATTGAAGTCAACCTAAAAGATGTTGAATATATGGACTCAACCGGATTAGGAGTTTTTGTCGGATTGTTGAAAACGGTCAGAAAACAAGGCGGAAAGCTGAAATTGACAAATTTGTCGCCGCGGCTGGAGCGCTTATTTCATATTACCGGTTTGGACAGCATCATCGAGATTTCAAGAAAAGGTGAGGATTAATGGATAAATGTATTGATTACATTGAAATGAAAATACCTGCGAAAACTGAGTATATAGGGATTGTCAGATTGACTCTATCCGGTATCGCCAATAGAATGGGGTACACATATGATGACATTGAAGATTTAAAGATTGCCGTCAGTGAAGCGTGTACAAATGCGGTGCAGCATGCCTACGGTCATAATGAAAACGGTGAAGTGAGAATCGGCTTCAGCTTGTTTGAAAATCGATTAGAGATCACTGTTTCAGACGATGGAAAAAATTTCGATTTATCAAAAATGAAAGAAAACACCGGGCCTTATTCTCCTTCCATGCCGATTGAAAAATTGAGCGAGGGCGGTTTAGGTTTGTTTCTAATTAAAACGCTAATGGATGAAGTGACAATCGATATGAACTCAGGAGTAACTGTCAAGATGTCCAAGCTTTTAAATGAGGAGCGAATGAGAAATGAACAAACCTCATGGTCAAAAACGAAGCAATAACGAAATCCATGAACTCATTCGTCAAGTTCAGGAAAATAAAGATGAAAAAGCACAAGAACAAATTATTGAACTTTATCAGCCAATTGTTGTTGCACTGGCAAAAAAGTACTCAAGTTCGAAAATGTATCAGGAGGATTTGGTACAGGTCGGGATGATCGGTTTATTGGGAGCGATTGATCGCTTCGACCCAACAGTTGGGAAATCATTTGATGCGTTTGTTGTTCCAACGATTATTGGAGAAATCAAACGCTATCTTCGGGATAAAACGTGGAGCGTCCATGTGCCCCGCAGAATGAAAGAACTTGGACCAAAAATAAATGCAGCGGTGGAGCAGTTGACGAGTCAGCTGGAGCGCTCTCCGAAGGTCAAGGAAATAGCAGAATATTTAGGAGCAGCTGAGGAAGAAGTTTTGGAAGCTATGGAAATGGTCAAAAACTATCATACGCTTTCTGTTGATCACTCAATAGAAGCTGGACCGGATGGAACCGCGGTCACCATTTTAGATCTTGTCGGACAAAAAGACGAGGGCTTTGAACGCATTCTTCAAAAACTGACTATTGAAAACATTATGCACGTTTTAACTGAGAGAGAAAAAGAAATTATTCTACATTCTTTTTATCATAACCGCAGTCAAAAAGAAATAGGTGAAATTTTAGGTATCTCCCAAATGCATGTTTCCAGACTATTGCGCCAAGCATTAAAAAAATTAAAAAAAGCTGTTCACGCTGATCCAATGGAGATAGGGCAATGATTCAATATCAAGAAACTGAACATATTCAATTTTTGACATGTCAGGTTGGAAAAGTAGGCAGTGCTTATTGTGGAGACAGTTTTTTCACCTGTACGGACGAGCATAGATTTGTTTGTGTTGTCGCAGATGGGTTGGGAAGTGGACAAGCTGCGCGTGAATCATCTGAAATCATATGCCAAACGGTGAAGCAATACCAGCAGGAAACTGTACATGAGATTTTTAAACAGTGCCATAAGAAATTAAAAGGTAAAAGAGGCGCGACAGTCGGAATATTAAAAGTGGATTTCGTAGACAAAACTATTACATACGGCTCGGTAGGAAACGTTCGTTTCATCTTATATTTGCCTTCTGGGGAATACATTTATCCAATTCCAACCGCTGGATATTTACCTGGTAAAATGAAGAAATATCGCATCCGCACTTTTTCATATGAAAAAGGGTCAAAATTTATTATTCACACTGATGGCCTTTATGCTTCAAACATTAAAACGGCGTTAAAAGATCATTCTTCTATTCACGAGATTGCGAAAGGCTTCAATAAATTTCTTTCCGATCGGACAGATGATTTAACTTATATAATCGGGCAGCTTTTTTAATTGTTGGGACAATCGGATGGATAACGGTTGTCTTTTTATGTTGAAAAAATTTTTGATAAAATGTTTATGTAGATGGAAATAGTAGTGGAGGCTAAAGAATGTTAAATAATGAGAAAATTTTTCAAATGTTAAGCAGCGAATTATCAATATCCACCAAACAAATTCAAAATGTCATTGCATTGCTTGAAGACGGCAACACCGTTCCTTTTATTGCGCGGTACAGAAAAGAACAAACAGGCGCTTTAAATGAAGTGGAAATACGAAACATTAGTGAACGCTGGCAATACATACAAAACCTTGAAAAAAGAAAAGAAGAAGTTATTCGGTTAATTGAGGAACAAGGAAAACTAACAGAATCTTTGCGAAATGAAATACTGGCGGCTGAAAAATTGCAGCAAGTTGAAGACTTGTATCGGCCATACCGGCAAAAAAGAAGAACGAAAGCAACGATTGCAAAAGAAAGAGGGCTTGAGCCTTTAGCCAAATGGATATATTCCTTGCCGCTAGCGGGATCGATTGAAGAAGAAGCCGAAAAATACATCAATGAAGAGAAAGAAATCCATACGGTTGAAGATGCTCTCTCTGGTGCAAAAGATATTATTGCAGAATGGATTTCAGACGATCCGAATTATCGGCAATGGATAAGGGAGCAAACGTTGAAAGAAGGTATGGTCGTCTCAACGTGTAAAGACGAAGAAAAAGATGAGAAAAAAGTATTCGAAATGTATTACCAATATGAAGAACCGATCAGAAAAATCGTTCCCCATCGTGTTTTGGCGTTAAACAGAGGGGAGAAGGAAGGGATTTTAAGGGTGGCAATCGAGCCGCCGACAGAACAAATAGTAGCCTATTTGAAGAAAAAAATTGTTTCGGATCAAAGGACAATTGCTGCTGATATTTTAATTGAAACGTTGGAGGATGCGTATAGACGGCTCATACAGCCTTCGATTGAGCGGGAGATTAGAAAAGAATTGACTGAAAAAGCTGAAGATCAGGCCATTCGTGTTTTTTCCGAAAATTTAAGAAAACTGCTCCTTCAACCTCCATTAAAAGGAACGATCGTTTTAGGAATCGACCCGGCTTACCGTACAGGATGCAAGCTTGCGGCAGTCGATGAAACTGGAAAAGTTCTTTATATTGATGTGATTTATCCTCATCCGCCAAAAAATGAAATAGAAAAATCAAAACAAAAGCTGATCGATATTATTCAACGCTTCCAAATTGAAGTAATCGCTATCGGCAATGGAACAGCTTCAAGAGAAACAGAACAATTTGTTGCAGATGTAATAAAAGAATTAAAAGAAGATATTTATTATTTAATTGTTAACGAGGCGGGAGCAAGTGTTTATTCAGCTTCTGATTTAGCCCGGGAAGAGTTCCCAGATCTTGAAGTCGAAGAACGCAGCGCAGTATCCATTGCTAGAAGGCTTCAAGATCCGCTTGCTGAATTGGTGAAAATTGATCCTAAATCAATCGGTGTTGGTCAATACCAGCATGATGTATCCCAAAAGAAATTGCATGACTCTTTAACGTTTGTTGTGGAAACAGTTGTCAACCAAGTCGGTGTCAACGTAAATACTGCTTCGCCGTCTCTGTTGCAATACGTATCTGGATTATCAAAAACAGTGGCTCATAATATTGTGAAACGGAGAGAAGAAATTGGAAAATTTGTGAATCGCAACGATTTAAAATCCATCCCACGGCTTGGGGAGAAAACGTATGAGCAATGTATCGGCTTTTTAAGAATATTGGACGGCGACGATCCGCTTGACAGGACGAGCATTCATCCTGAAAGCTATGAAGACGCTAGAAAACTGCTGTCAAGCCTTTCATTGACAGTCGATGATATCGGTACAGAACTGTTGAAAGATAAAATCAGATCGCTGAATATTCAAGAAACTTCAAAAGCCTTGCATATTGGCGAATATACATTGAAGGATATATGCGATGCTTTAATGAGACCGGAGCGCGATCCTCGTGATGAAGTTCCAAAACCTCTTTTGAAAAAAGATGTGCTGCAGCTTGAAGACTTGAAAGAAGGAATGGAGCTGCAAGGAACGGTTCGAAACGTAGTAGACTTTGGTGTATTTGTTGATATCGGCGTTAAACAGGATGGACTTGTGCACATTTCAAAATTAAGCAAACAATATGTAAAGCATCCTTTGGACGTTGTTTCGGTTGGGGACATCGTGACAGTCTGGGTGGAAAAAGTTGATGTTGATAAAGGAAGAGTCGCTTTAACAATGGTTAAATAAATAACAACAGAAATCACGGCTGTCGGCAAAGTCGACAGCTGATTTTTTTATCAACCTTATATTGCATGCTGATGGAAGCAAACAACGATCTATCAACCAAAAATTTTGAAAAAAAGTTAGTCTGTTCTTTGAGAGCTGTTGAATTATGAGCAATGCTTTTTTCTATAGAAATACCAGCATTGATTTAATAACTTGATTTGATAAACGTTTTTTTCATAATATGCTTTCTTCATTTGATTTATAAGCCAATTCGGCATTGGTTAATACCTCCTTGGATGTATTGTTCTTTTTGGCTTGCCATTTTATGGTCAAGAAAAAAAGCATATGCTAAAATAAAATATGTGAGTCCGATTAGATGTAGTAATATTTATTGTATGCGTTAAGTTGTTGTCCTGTTCAACATGTTTTTAAAGTAGGTGCAGTACATTGAATGATGACCAGCTTCAAAAACTTGTGGAGCAAATTTCACTATCCTTTTTTGGGAAAAAATTTGTTCACAAAGCGTATTTTAATCACCGTCTTCGAACAACAGGCGGAAGATATTTATTAAACAGCCATGATATTGAAGTGAATAAAAAATATTATGAACAATACGGAATGGACGAATTAATAGGGATTATTAAGCATGAACTTTGCCACTACCATCTTCATATCGAAGGAAAAGGTTTTCGGCATCGGGACTCTGACTTTAAAATGCTTTTAAAAAAAGTAGGTGCACCTAGATTTTGCACACCATTAAGAGAAAAAAATAAAAATAATATTATTTATATTTATAAATGCCTATCATGTATGAGCACTTTTATTCGCCGTAGAAAAATGAACCCAGAACGATATTTATGCGGAAAGTGCGGAGGAAAAATTCAATTTTATAAAAATAATGGTTGACGAAAAGGAGAAAGATATGATAAAGTATAAAAGCCGTCGCTAATTGGATGGTAGCGAAAAACAATATATAATGAACTGTTGACAAAATTATAAATGCTCATTACAATGGTTACAGTCGTCAATTTTTTCTTCATTCCGCAGTAGCTCAGTGGTAGAGCATTCGGCTGTTAACCGAACGGTCGCAGGTTCGAATCCTGCCTGCGGAGCCAATTTGGAGAAGTACCCAAGTGGCTGAAGGGGCTCCCCTGCTAAGGGAGTAGGTCGTGTAAGCGGCGCGAGGGTTCAAATCCCTCCTTCTCCGCCATGAAAAATGGCCCGTTGGTCAAGTGGTTAAGACACCGCCCTTTCACGGCGGTAACACGGGTTCGAATCCCGTACGGGTCATTCATATTCGCTGAAATAGGAAGTTGAAAAACTTCCTATTTCTAACTTTAAAAAATCCAAAACAAAAAGTCTTTACATAGCGTTCAAAAAATGTTACAATAAATTTTGTGACTTTTTGATGGGCTATAGCCAAGCGGTAAGGCAACGGACTTTGACTCCGTGATGCGCTGGTTCGAATCCAGCTAGCCCAGCCACTTATTATAAAAATAATAAGAGCCATTAGCTCAGTCGGTAGAGCAACGAGCAAGGCTTCGTTGAATAAGCAGCGAGTTGTCCCGACGCATCCAGCATCCTTGAGAAAGCTGGAAGAGGAAGGGACATCTGACCGACTTTAAAACAGATTAGAAGAAATTACTTTTTATGAGCCATTAGCTCAGTCGGTAGAGCATCTGACTTTTAATCAGAGGGTCGGAGGTTCGAATCCTCCATGGCTCACCATTTAATGCGGGTGTGGCGGAATTGGCAGACGCACTAGACTTAGGATCTAGCGCCTTACGGCGTGGGGGTTCAAGTCCCTCCACCCGCATATTCGCGGTAGTGGCGGAATGGCAGACGCGCTAGGTTGAGGGCCTAGTGGGGGCGACCCCGTGGAGGTTCGAGTCCTCTCTACCGCACCAAAAAAGTGTTGACATCATATTTTAAGTGAGTTACAATAAAAAACCTGTGGAATGCGCCCGTAGCTCAATTGGATAGAGCGTTTGACTACGGATCAAAAGGTTAGGGGTTCGACTCCTCTCGGGCGCGCCATATACGGGAAGTAGCTCAGCTTGGTAGAGCACATGGTTTGGGACCATGGGGTCGCAGGTTCGAATCCTGTCTTCCCGATTTTGATCAATATAGGCTTAAAAGCAAAATTGCATGAATAAATTAAGATATGTGGGTGTAGTTTAGTGGTAAAACCTCAGCCACGAGCGACACTTCAATGAATAATCTGCGAGTTGCCTCGACGCATTTACATCCTCGAACAATGCTGGAAGAGGAAGAGGCATGGAAAATGCGTGTTTATCATCTAAATAGAAAAACAAATATTTTCGCGCGGGTGTAGTTTAGTGGTAAAACCTCAGCCTTCCAAGCTGATGTCGTGGGTTCGATTCCCATCACCCGCTCCAAAATGATCCTTGAAAACTGAACAAAACGAAAAGCGTGCCTGTTGATTCTGACAAGAGCATTTGGTGACAAACTTTTTTTGGAGAGTTTGATCCTGGCTCAGGACGAACGCTGGCGGCGTGCCTAATACATGCAAGTCGAGCGGACCGAAGGGAGCTTGCTCCTTTAGGTTAGCGGCGGACGGGTGAGTAACACGTGGGCAACCTGCCCTGCAGACTGGGATAACTTCGGGAAACCGGAGCTAATACCGGATAACACCGAAAACCGCATGGTTTTCGGTTGAAAGGCGGCTTTTAGCTGTCACTGCAGGATGGGCCCGCGGCGCATTAGCTAGTTGGTGAGGTAACGGCTCACCAAGGCGACGATGCGTAGCCGACCTGAGAGGGTGACCGGCCACACTGGGACTGAGACACGGCCCAGACTCCTACGGGAGGCAGCAGTAGGGAATCTTCCGCAATGGACGAAAGTCTGACGGAGCAACGCCGCGTGAGCGAAGAAGGTCTTCGGATCGTAAAGCTCTGTTGTCAGGGAAGAACAAGTGCCGTTCGAACAGGGCGGTACCTTGACGGTACCTGACGAGGAAGCCACGGCTAACTACGTGCCAGCAGCCGCGGTAATACGTAGGTGGCAAGCGTTGTCCGGAATTATTGGGCGTAAAGCGCGCGCAGGCGGTTCCTTAAGTCTGATGTGAAATCTCGCGGCTCAACCGCGAGCGGCCATTGGAAACTGGGGAACTTGAGTGCAGGAGAGGGGAGCGGAATTCCACGTGTAGCGGTGAAATGCGTAGAGATGTGGAGGAACACCAGTGGCGAAGGCGGCTCTCTGGCCTGTAACTGACGCTGAGGCGCGAAAGCGTGGGGAGCGAACAGGATTAGATACCCTGGTAGTCCACGCCGTAAACGATGAGTGCTAAGTGTTAGAGGGTATCCACCCTTTAGTGCTGCAGCAAACGCATTAAGCACTCCGCCTGGGGAGTACGGCCGCAAGGCTGAAACTCAAAGGAATTGACGGGGACCCGCACAAGCGGTGGAGCATGTGGTTTAATTCGAAGCAACGCGAAGAACCTTACCAGGTCTTGACATCCCCTGACAACCCTAGAGATAGGGCGTTCCCCTTTCGGGGACAGGGTGACAGGTGGTGCATGGTTGTCGTCAGCTCGTGTCGTGAGATGTTGGGTTAAGTCCCGCAACGAGCGCAACCCTTGACCTTAGTTGCCAGCATTCAGTTGGGCACTCTAAGGTGACTGCCGGCTAAAAGTCGGAGGAAGGTGGGGATGACGTCAAATCATCATGCCCCTTATGACCTGGGCTACACACGTGCTACAATGGGTGGTACAAAGGGCAGCGAAACCGCGAGGTGGAGCGAATCCCAAAAAACCACTCTCAGTTCGGATTGCAGGCTGCAACTCGCCTGCATGAAGCCGGAATCGCTAGTAATCGCGGATCAGCATGCCGCGGTGAATACGTTCCCGGGTCTTGTACACACCGCCCGTCACACCACGAGAGTTTGTAACACCCGAAGTCGGTGGGGTAACCCTTACGGGAGCCAGCCGCCGAAGGTGGGACAAATGATTGGGGTGAAGTCGTAACAAGGTAGCCGTATCGGAAGGTGCGGCTGGATCACCTCCTTTCTAAGGATATATACATTGAAATAGGGTGCGCTTTTCCGTTTTGTTTAGTTTTGAAGGATCATATCCTTCTTGATTGTTCTTTGAAAACTGGATAACGGAAAGACATTCACGAATAGATCGCTCATGTTAGGAAGAAACGGTTAAGTTAGAAAGGGCGCACGGTGGATGCCTTGGCACTAGGAGCCGATGAAGGACGGGACAAACACCGAAATGCTTCGGGGAGCTGTAAGTAAGCGTCGATCCGGAGATGTCCGAATGGGGGAACCCACTGCCCGTAATGGGGCAGTATCCATACCTGAATCCATAGGGTATGGAGGGCAACCCGGGGAACTGAAACATCTAAGTACCCGGAGGAAGAGAAAGCAACAGCGATTCCCTGAGTAGCGGCGAGCGAAACGGGAACAGCCCAAACCAAGAGGCGTGCCTCTTGGGGTTGTAGGACACTCGATTAAGGAGTGACAAAGGAACGGGGTAGACGAAGAGGTCTGGAAAGGCCCGTCAGAGAAGGTAACAACCCTGTAGTCGAAACTCCGTTCCCTCCCGAGTGGATCCTGAGTACGGCGGGACACGTGAAATCCCGTCGGAAGCAGGGAGGACCATCTCCCAAGGCTAAATACTCCCTAGTGACCGATAGTGAACCAGTACCGTGAGGGAAAGGTGAAAAGCACCCCGGGAGGGGAGTGAAAGAGAACCTGAAACCGTGTGCCTACAAGTAGTCAGAGCCCGTTAACGGGTGATGGCGTGCCTTTTGTAGAATGAACCGGCGAGTTGCGATTTCGTGCAAGGTTAAGCCGAAAGGCGGAGCCGCAGCGAAAGCGAGTCTGAAGAGGGCGAAATAGTACGAGGTCGCAGACCCGAAACCAGGTGATCTACCCATGTCCAGGGTGAAGGCAAGGTAACACTTGCTGGAGGCCCGAACCCACGCACGTTGAAAAGTGCGGGGATGAGGTGTGGGTAGGGGTGAAATGCCAATCGAACTTGGAGATAGCTGGTTCTCTCCGAAATAGCTTTAGGGCTAGCCTCAAGGGAAGAGTCTTGGAGGTAGAGCACTGATTGGACGAGGGGCCCCCATCGGGTTACCGAATTCAGTCAAACTCCGAATGCCAATGACTTATCCTTGGGAGTCAGACTGCGAGTGATAAGATCCGTGGTCAAAAGGGAAACAGCCCAGACCGCCAGCTAAGGTCCCAAAGTATACGTTAAGTGGAAAAGGATGTGGAGCTGCTTAGACA